>NZ_ASAC01000008.1:0-76630 GCF_009834675.1 Cyanobium sp. Copco_Reservoir_LC18 | reverse complement strand
GGCGACGCGCAGGCAGAGCTGGGAGGCGCCGGCGTGGAGGGCGTCGGAACGGTCGTCCTCGGAGATGTCCCAGAAGACGTAGGCCCACTGGGGATCGCGGGGCAGGAAGACGACGCGGGTTTCGGCCGCTGGCCGCGGCGCCGGGGCCATCTCGGCCTCGATGCGCTCAAGGCTGCGGCCCTCACCCTCCTCCACCTGGCGGGTGCTGATGGCCTCCACCAGCTCCTCCTTGGACTTGCGGCTGTACAGAGAAACGCCGAGGTCGCTGGCGATCTGCCGCAGCTGGCGCAGCGTCATCATCGCCAGGGAGGTCAGCGTCTTCTGGCTCACAACATCAGAATTCGTTTGGGATCAGTCTGGAGGACCTTTCCGCCTTTGGACCGGAGCGCGCGCCCGTGGTCAGCATCCACTGACGGCCATGGGCGCGCCCGTTGCCCCTCAATCCAGACGGGGACACAGAAAAGCCCTGACGCTGGGAAGCGGCAGGGCCAGGGTGCGACAGGGGCCGGCGTCCGGTGGCGGACCTGGCGGCGATGGCCGCTCTCAGCGGCCGATGCTGCGGTAAGGCACCTTGGACAGGTAGTCCATGCCGGTGTTGCCGGCGGCGGCGCTGCCGACACCGCGCAGGGCGGGCAGGGTGCGGACCCAGGGCAGGTAGTCCTGCGGGAAGCCGCCGCGGCGTTGCTGGGCGCGCTCGGGGAAGCTGCGGGACTTGCCGGTGTAGACGATCTGGGGGAAGCCCAGGATGCCCCGGTAATAGGACTCGTAGCGGGGGGAAGTGATGTTGAAGGGGGTTTCGCCCACTTCGCGGGAGCCCACCACCCGGTTGCGGTGGTAGGGGACGGTGTCGTAACCGAAGGCGTCCAGGTACTCCTGGGAGTCGAGGATGTCATCGACCATGCCCTTGACCCCGCGGGTCATCAGCACGGCCGACCAGGCGATCTCCTCGGCCTTGCCGTGGACCGGGCGACCCAGCAGCTTCTCGACCAGGTGGCGGGCCACCCGGTAGTTGCTGTTGAGGTTGTAGAAGCTGCGGTTGAAGGTGTCCGACAGGCACAGCGCGCGGATGAACTCCCGCACGTTGATCTGGCCGTCCCGCAGCTGGGACTCCAGGGTGCGGTCGCGGTCGACCTTGAAGGCATGGAAGAAGATCTGGCGGTAGGCCGCTTCGATCACGAAATTCTGATCTTCCCGGTCCATGGCCTTGTCCATGGACACGGCCTTGGGGTCCTCGTCGGAACCCACCCGGAACGGCGCGACGCGCGAGTTCTGGGAGGTGGGGGCGTACTTGAGGAGTGGAAGAGCCACGCGTGGTCCGGCATCCGTCGTTGGGGATCGTAGAAGTAGGGCCCCGGCGGCCCCGGGCCCGGGAGGGCAGGGCTCACAGTCCGTAACGTTGGCGACACAACACCAACGCGGGCCCCGTCACCAGCCCAGGGCTGACAGGCAGGCGGTTTCGGGGCTCGCCGGGGCGCCCGCTGCCTCGGCTTCGTCGCCTGCGCCGGCGGCCGTCCCGTCGACGATCCGGGTCTCGACGCAGAAGGAGGCGGTGTTGGAGAGCCCCTCGACGGTGCTGGTGCGCAGGCGCACGTCGGGCCCGGCGAAGCTGAAGCGCTCGAGGCTGTTCATCGTCTCGTAGCTGGTGGTGAGCAGCAGGCCGTCCCGGTCGTCCATGGCGAAGTGGCCCGCCACCGGCGCCGTTTCGGCGTAGCCGCGGTCGCGCAGCAGCAGGCCGCTGCGGCCCCGTTCGTCAGTGGGAATCAGGCCGAAGACGCTCTCGCCCTCGTGGGCCTCGCCGGCCTTGTCCCAGGCCATCGAGCCGCTCCAGCGCACCCGGCAGCCGCCCACCAGGCCGGCGGGGTCCTGGCCGTGCAGCACGGCGATCGCCTCCAGGCGCGGATCGGCCGCCTCCAGCTCCACCACTTCAATGAAGGAACCGCCCGCCTCGGCACGGCGGTGCAGCAGGTGGTGGCTGCTGCGCTGGGAGCGCCAGCGGCCGCAGCTGAGCCGGAAGAAGCTGATGGCGTCGGCGATGGATCCGCTCACGGGGGCCTCAGGCGATGGGGCGCGATCAGGCGATGATCGCAACTCTCCCACCCTCCCGCGGCCCCTTGTCCGCCGCCCCCGTCGCCGCCGCCCTGGCGGCCGCCTTCTGCTGGGCCTTCTCCAGCCTGCTCTGGCGCCGGCTGCCCACCTCCCTCTCGGCCGCCCGGCTGAACCTGCTCAAGAACCTGCTGGCGGTGGCCCTGCTGCTGCCGCTGGCCCTCGTGCTGCCATGGCAGATGGCGCCGCGCTCGCTGCTGCTGCTGGCCCTCAGCGGGGTGCTGGGGATCGCCCTGGGGGACACCCTGTTCTTCGCGGCCCTGCGGCGGCTCGGCACCCGCCGCACCCTCACCATCGATGCCGGCGGTCCGGCGGTGACGAGTCTGGCGGGGGTGGCGCTGCTGGGGGAAGTGCCCCGTCCGGCCCAGTGGCTGGGGATCGCGCTGATCAGCCTGGCGGTGCTGCTGGTGGTGCACCAGCGCGCGCCCCGGCCGGACGGGCCCGAAGGTGTCCCGCATGGCGCTGGGGCGGGCCGCGATCAGGCGGCCGCGGATGAGATCGGGGTGGTCCTGGCCCTCGGGGCCCTGGCCTGCGGCAGCGGCGGGGCGTTGCTGGCGCGGGCGGGGCTGCTGGCCGGGGGGCCGGCGCCGCTGCAGGCCGCCACCCTGCGGTTGGCGGCGGCGGCCCTGGTGATGCTGCCGCTGCTGGCGGGGCTGCCGTGGTCCGCCCACGGGCCCAGGCCAGCCGGGCGCCGCTGGCCCCTGGCCCTGACCGCCACCCTGCTGGGCACCAGCGCCGGCATCGCCCTGCAGCAGACGGCCCTGGCGGGCCTGCCGGGGGGCCTGGCCGTGGCCCTGCTGTCGACGGCGCCGGTGATGGCCCTGCCCCTGGCGGCCCTGGAGGGGGACCGGCCCGGCTGGCGCGGGGCCCTGGCCGCCGCCGCCGCCCTGGCCGGGGTCAGCCTGGTGGCGGGGCTGGTGGGGCTGCCGGGGACCTGAGGCGTCGGTCGGCCTGCCCGCTGGCCCAGTGGACCAGGTCGGGCAGGTCGAGGTCGAGGGGCGCCTGGCCGGCGGCGGTGGCGATGGCCGTCAGCTGGGCGGCCACGTGGCCCATCTGGTTGAGGAAGGCCCGCTCGAAGCCGGCATCGGCGGCGATCACCGGCTGGTCGGCGGCCCAGGCCGCCACGGCCGCGTCCGGCGGGAGCTCACCGCTGCGCCGCCCGGCGATGGCCTGGAGGGTGCGCAGGCCATGGGCCAGGAGCCGCAGGTGGTGGCGCTCCAGGGTGGGCAGCAGGGTGGCCTCCAGCTGCTGCAGCTCCTCTGGGCTGAGCACGGCTCAGGCGCCCGCGGCCACGGGGTTGCCGGCCACGGGGGCGATGCGGAAGCCGCAGCTGTGGCCCCCCTCGAGCCGCCAGTGGACCCGCTCGACGGCGCAGTCGGGGAAGGTGTGGCGGATCAGGCGCAGCTCCTGGTCGCAGACGACGGGGTACTGCTCGGCGATGCGCATCACGGAGCAATGAAATTCGCTGATCACCCAGGCGGGGCCACCGGCGTTGTCGGTGGCGGGGGCGTCGTCGCGGCGGCATTCGGCCACGTAGCCCTCCTTGCGGCGCAGCTCCACCAGGCGCTCGATCCGTTGGGCCAGGGGGCCGCCGCCGATCTGGCGGCGGTAGTCGTCCGCCTTCTCCTCGGCCTGCTGGCGCAGCACCAGCTCGAGGGTGTCCGCCGGAAGGCTTTCGGTGAGGGTGTGCAGCAGGCCGAGGGCGAAGGTCTCGCTGCCGTCGGGGAAGCGGCCCTGCCCCAGGGCGGTGAGGCGCCAGACGTTGCTGGGCCGGCCGGGGCCCTCGTGGGGGGCGCTCGCCTCCACCAGGCCGTCGTCCTCCAGGCTGCGCAGGTGGCGGCGCATCACCTGGACCGACACCCCGAGGGCGGCCGCCAGCTGGCCCGCCGTCGCCTCACCTTCCCGCAGCAGCACCGAGAGGGCCGCTTCCCGGGTGGGATGGCTTCCCTCGGCGGGAACGGCCGGGAGGCCGCGGGACTGGGCGGGGGCGCTCATGACGGGCGTCTGACCGAAACACCATGCCACGCACGCCGGGGGATTGGGGGCCGGGCAGTGGTGCCCGCCGGGGCGTCACAATGACCTTTCCATGCCGTCAACGGACCACGCCTGTGCCCTAGGCTCCCGCAGTAACGAAACCAAAGTGTTTCGTTATTCGATCCACCGGTGCGCGCAACCCGACGCTCTGCCCATGACCGACGCCTCCACCACGACGACCCCCGCAGCCGGTGCCGAGAGCCTGGAGGTGATCCGCCGCTTCGCGGAAACCTACGCCCAGCGCACCGGCACCTACTTCTGCAGCGATCCCGGGGTCACCGCGGTGGTGCTCGAGGGTCTGGCCCGCCACAAGGATGAGCTGGGCGGTGCCCTCTGCCCCTGCCGCCACTACGAGGACAAGGAGGCGGAGGTGGCCCAGGCCTTCTGGAACTGCCCCTGCGTGCCGATGCGCGAGCGCAAGGAGTGCCACTGCATGCTCTTCCTCACCGAGGACAACCCCTTCCGGGGCGAGCTCCAGACCATCAGCCTTGAAGACGTCCAGTCCCTCACCGCCGGCTGAACCGGCCCCCTTCCCCATGGCGAGCAGCGCAACCGTCGGCGATCTGGTGAGCCAGCCGTACAAGTACGGCTTCGTCACCGACATCGAAACCGAGAAGATCGCCAAGGGCCTCAGCGAGGACGTGGTGCGGCTGATCTCCGCCAAGAAGAACGAGCCGGCCTTCCTGCTCGACTTCCGCCTGCGCTCGTATCGCCAGTGGCTGCAGATGGAAGAGCCGGACTGGGCGACCCTGGGCCATCCGCCGATCGACTACCAGGAGATCATCTACTACGCGGCGCCCAAGCAGCAGGAGAAGAAGGCCAGCCTCGATGAGGTGGACCCGAAGCTGCTGGAAACCTTCGACAAGCTCGGCATCCCCCTGAGCGAACAGAAGCGCCTCTCCAACGTGGCGGTCGATGCGGTGTTCGACAGCGTCTCGATCGCCACCACCTACCGGGAGAAGCTCGCCGAGCACGGTGTGATCTTCTGCTCGATCAGCGAGGCGGTGAAGGACCACCCCGACCTGATCGAGAAATACCTCGGCACGGTGGTGCCCGGCAACGACAACTACTTCGCCGCCCTCAATTCGGCGGTGTTCAGTGACGGCTCCTTCGTGTTCATCCCGAAGGGCGTGGAGTGCCCGATGGAGCTCTCCACCTACTTCCGCATCAACTCCGGCGACACCGGCCAGTTCGAGCGCACATTGATCGTGGCCGAAGAGGGCGCTTCGGTGAGCTACCTGGAGGGCTGCACGGCGCCGATGTTTGACACCAACCAGCTGCACGCGGCGGTGGTGGAGCTGGTGGCCCTCGATGACGCCTCGATCAAGTACTCCACCGTCCAGAACTGGTATGCGGGGGATGAGAACGGCAAGGGCGGCATCTACAACTTCGTCACCAAGCGGGGCCAGTGCCGCGGCGACCGCAGCCACATCAGCTGGACCCAGGTGGAAACCGGCTCGGCGATCACCTGGAAGTACCCCAGCTGTGTGCTGCAGGGGGCCGATTCGGTGGGCGAGTTCTACTCGGTGGCCCTCACCAACAACCGCCAGCAGGCCGACACCGGCACCAAGATGATCCACGTGGGCCCCCGCACCCGCTCCACGATCGTGAGCAAGGGGATCAGCGCCGGCCACTCCTCCAACAGCTACCGGGGCCTGGTGCAGCTCGGGCCCAAGGCCGTGGGCGCCCGCAACTACAGCCAGTGCGATTCGATGCTGATCGGCGACCAGGCCGCCGCCAACACCTACCCCTACATCCGCTCCCAGCAGCCGGATGCCCGCATCGAGCACGAGGCCAGCACCTGCCGCATTTCGGCGGACCAGCTCTTCTATCTGCAGAGCCGGGGGATCGCCTTCGAGGAGGCGGTGTCGATGATGGTGAGCGGCTTCTGCCGCGACGTGTTCAACCAGCTGCCGATGGAGTTCGCCGCCGAGGCCGACAAGCTCCTGGCCCTCAAGCTCGAGGGTTCGGTCGGCTGATCCCGGCCTGCGGCCACCCCGCCGGCCCCACGCTTTTTCCCTGTCCCTTCCCTGCCCTTTTCTCCCCCGCCGTGATCCGCCCCGACGCCCCCGTACTGCTCGAGATCCGTGATCTCACGGCCCGCGTGGAGGACCAGCCGATCCTCAAGGGGGTGTCCCTGACGATCCGGGCCGGTGAGATCCATGCGGTGATGGGCCGCAACGGCAGCGGCAAGAGCACCCTCTCCAAGGTGCTGGCGGGCCACCCGGCCTACACCGTCACCGGCGGCACTGTGCTCTACAAGGGCGAAGATCTGCTGACCCTGGAGCCCGAACTGCGGGCCCGGGCCGGCCTGTTCCTCGGCTTCCAGTACCCGGTGGAGATCCCCGGGGTGAGCAACCTGGAGTTCCTGCGGGTGGCCACCAACGCCCGCCGCGCCGGCAAGGGGGAGGAGGAGCTCGACACCTTCGCCTTCGAGGACCTGGTGCGGGAGCGGCTGCAGGTGGTGCAGATGGATCCGGCCTTCCTGGAGCGCAGCGTCAACGAGGGCTTCTCCGGTGGCGAGAAGAAGCGCAACGAGATCCTGCAGATGGCCCTGCTCGAACCGCTGGTGGCGGTGCTCGACGAGACCGATTCCGGCCTCGACATCGATGCCCTGCGCATCGTCGCCGGTGGCGTGAACCACCTGGCCGGCCCCGACAACGCCACCCTGCTGATCACCCACTACCAGCGGCTGCTGGATGTGATCACCCCTGATTACGTGCACGTGATGGCGGCGGGCCGGATCCTGCGCACCGGCGGCAAGGAGCTGGCCCTGGAGCTGGAGGAACGCGGCTACGACTGGGTCGACGCCGAACTGGCGGCCCTGGAGCGCACACCGGCGGAGGTGGGCTGAGATGGTGGCCGCTTCGCTCTCCACCCCCACCGCCCCCGCCGGCGCCGTTCCCGGTGGCTGGGTCGCCGCCCTGCTGGCGAACGCCACTGGTGTCGCTTCCAGTGGCGCCGATGCCCTGGCGGCCACGCGCGCTCAGGCGGCCCAGGCCCTGGCCCAGGCGCCGCTGCCCTCGCGGCGCCTGGAGGCCTGGCGCTTCACCGACCTGGCACCGCTCACCGCCCTGAAGCCCGCCCTGCTCAGCCCCGCCGCTGCGGCCCAGCCCGAGGTGGCCGCCGGCAGCCTGCGCCTGGTGCTGGATGGCCACAGCGATCCCCTGGCCGGGATCAGCCTGCCGCCTGGCCTGGAGCCCATCAGCGCCGCCGAACTTGAGGCGTCCCTGGGCCAGGGGCTGGCCGCCACCGGCAGCGCCGAGCTCTGGCCGGTGCTGCTCAACGGCGCCACGGCGCAACAGGTGCTGGCCCTGCGGGTGCGCGGGGCCGTCGCCACCACCCTGGAGCTGGTGAGTGACGCCGGCGACGGCGAGGGGATCCTGCCCCTGCGGCTGCTGCTGGTGCTGGAGCCCGGTTCCTCCCTGGAGATCCTGCAGGTGCACCGCAGCGGCGGCGCCAACCTCACCAGCGTGGTGCTGGAGGCCCGCCTGGGCGAGGGCGCCGAGCTGCGCCACGGCCTGCTGGCCCCCGGTGCCGACACGGGCTGTCTGCTGGCCACGGTGGCGGTGGAGCAGGCCATGGGCAGCCGCTACAGCGGCGTCAGTGCCCACGGCGGCTGGGCCCTGGGGAGGCTGGAGCCGCGGCTGGTGCAGCGCGAGGGGGCGGCCCACAGTGCCCTCAAGGCCCTGCAGCTGGCGGATGGCCGCCAGATCAGCGACACCCACAGCCAGATGGTGTTCGATGGGCCGGACGGGCGGCTCGAGCAGCTTCACAAGGCGGTGGCCGACGGCCAGGGCCGCAGCGTGTTCAACGGCGCGGTGCAGGTGCCGAGGCTGGCCCAGCGCACCGATGCCGCCCAGCTGAGCCGCAACCTGCTGCTTTCGGACCGGGCCCGCATCGACACCAAGCCCGAGCTGGAGATCGTCGCCGACGACGTGCGCTGCGCCCACGGCGCCACCGTGAGCCGGCTGGAGCAGGACGAGCTCTTCTACCTGCAGAGCCGCGGCATCGCCGCCGACCAGGCGGCCCGGTTGCTGTTGCGGGGCTTCTGCGAGGAGGTGCTGCAGGACCTCCCCGGGGCCGCCCGGCCGTGGCAGCCTCTGGCCAGCCTGTTGGGGGAGCAGGGACGATGACACCCACCTCCACCAACTCCCCGATGGTCGCGGCGCCGCCTCTGGCGGCCACGCCCGTGGTGGCCGACCTGGCGGTGCAGACGCGCCCCGATTTCCCCCTGCTGGCCCAGACGGCCTGCCTGGGGCAACCGCTGATCTACCTGGATTACGCCGCCACCAGCCAGAAACCGCGCCAGGTGCTGGAGGCGCTGCAGCAGTACTACAGCCTCGACAACGCCAACGTGCACCGCGGCGCCCACCAGCTGAGCGCCCGCGCCACCGACCATTTCGAGGCGGCCCGGGGCAAGGTGGCCGCCTTCATCGGTGCCGCCAGCGCCCGGGAGATCGTGTTCACCCGCAACGCCAGCGAGGCGATCAACCTGGTGGCCCGCACCTGGGGTGACGCCAACCTGCGCGAGGGCGATGAGGTGCTGCTGTCGGTAATGGAGCACCACAGCAACCTGGTGCCCTGGCAGCTGCTGGCGGCCCGCACGGGCTGTGTGCTGCGCCATGCGGGCGTCACCGAGAGCGGCGAGCTGGATCTGGAGGACCTGAAGTCCAAGATCAGCGATCGCACCAAATTGGTGAGCCTGGTGCATGTGAGCAACACCCTGGGCTGCCTCAATCCGATCGAGGCGGTGGCCGAGCTGGCCCACGGGGCCGGTGCGCTGCTGCTGGTGGATGCCTGCCAGAGCCTGCCCCACAAGCCGGTGGACGTGGCCGCCCTGGGGGCCGATTTCCTGGTGGGTTCGTCCCACAAGCTGTGCGGGCCCACGGGCATGGGCTTCCTCTGGGCCCGCGAAGCCCTGCTGGAGGCGATGCCCCCGTTCCTGGGCGGCGGCGAGATGATCCACGACGTCTACCTCGACCACAGCACCTGGGCCGATCTGCCCCACAAGTTCGAAGCCGGCACCCCGGCGATCGGTGAGGCGATCGGCATGGGTGCCGCCCTCGATTACCTGCAGAACCTGGGCATGGAGCGCATCCACGCCTGGGAGCAGCAGCTCACCCGGCGCCTGTTCGAGCGGCTGCAGGCCATCGACGGGGTGCGGATCCTGGGGCCCACCCCGGACCAGCAACCCGACCGGGCCGCGTTGGCGGCCTTCAGCGTGGACGGCCTGCATGCCAACGACATCGCTACCCTGCTGGATTCAGCGGGCATCTGCATCCGCAGCGGCCACCACTGCACCCAGCCCCTGCACCGCCACTACGGCCTGGCCAGTTCCGCCCGCGCCAGCCTGGGCTTCACCACCACCCCCGAGGAGATCGACCGCTTCGCCGAGCAACTGGAAGGCACGATCGGGTTTTTGAGGGAGCACAGCTGAGGGGGGAGATCAGGGGGCATGCTTGGCCTTGCGTTGGCTCTTGCTTGAGAGACGGCCAAGGCTCTGGTCTGGTGTGTCTAACGGCCTGAACACGCGGATAGCGGAGCCGTGACCCACGGCTTTCATTGCTGGATCGAAACCGGGTAACTCCTGCGCTGCACCCTTTTGGGCAGAACTTCGGTTCAAGTCCCCAGTGTGGTTCAAGGAATGATGGGGCTACTATCGCGTGGTTATTGGAACCCATCTGATTGGAGTTCGAAGGATCGGAGAGAGAGCAGAGAGCGCTTGCTCTTCCAATCACTTTCCGGGCTCTGCTCCCATGCTGGATGTTGTTGAGCGGACCCAATATCCCATCGCCAGACTCTCTCCTGCTGAGGAACGCGCATCTGGCAGGAGGCTTGGCATTCGATGATCACAGCTAGCGTGACGGAAGACGATGGCCCCTGCCGCCACAGCGGTGATCCGTCAGGAGGGACCTTGGTGGCTGGGCTGGGTGGAGGAGCTGTTGGCATCCCTACGGCAGGTGCCTGGTGTAGATCTTGAATTCAATCGCCTTGAAGCCTTGGAGGCTGCTGGCCCGGGTGATGAGGGGCATGCACTCCCCCTGTGAAATGACGGGATCTGCTGCATCATCTCAACGAGAATGGCTGCAAGCTCTTGAGGGATGGTGGCCATCATTGATGGTGGTGGAACCCAATCCAGAATCGTCGGAGCGCAATCCCGCGCCATTTTGAGATCGAGGAGCTTCTGGCTCGCAGAATCTGCAAGGATCTTGGAGTTCCTAAACCGGAATAGGAAAATGTCTCAATTGGATGCTGTAGATTTTCTTGCGTGCGACGATTTCTCTATGGCTAGTCCCCATGAGTTTTGATGATGACGCCAAGTCCTGCAAACGTTATCTGTTGAGAGGCGACACTTCGGGCAGGCCCCTTGAGCGGAAGGGTCACCACTGGTTTGCTGCGTATATCAGATACGATTTACCTGCCACACAGAGGCAGCGGTAGCTGCACCCCACCACCATGGAGAACCATGCGAATCACGATTGAGGTCAATGTTGCTGCTCCCATCGAAGACGTGTGGAAAGCGTGGACATCACCTGCTGACATTCAGCAGTGGAATGCGGCTTCCGACGACTGGCACTGCCCGAATGCGGAAATTGAGCTGATCCCCGGTGGGGCGTTCTCTTACCGAATGGAGGCCAAGGACGGCAGCATGGGCTTTGATTTCGAAGGCACTTTCACCAGAGTGGACCCCTGTAAATGCATCGAATTCGCTTTGGAAGACGAGCGGCTCGTTCTCGTGGAGTTCACAGAGGGTGAACAGACGGTGACTGTTCGTGAGAGCTTCGACGCCGAATCAGTCAACTCGGCTGAGCTGCAACGGCAGGGTTGGCAAGCCATCTTGGACAGATTCGCTCGTCACGTTGAGGCGAAGAAGCTTCGCTGAGGGCAATGTCGTTGCCGCTGACGTCCAGACCCACAAGCCGGGAGTTGTGGACTTCCTCAACCCCCAGCAGCGATTGCCTGCTTCTGATCCTGCCTCTTGACGTGAGCTGTCGACATCCGAGCAAGTGCATAGCGTTCTGAGCCATGGGCCGACGATCTGCGGCACGGGCTGATGGCATGGATGCCCAGCAATTCGTGGTGACTGGCTGGCAGGAACGGGGCCCTTAGGGCCTTGCCACTGGCCCCTGTCTGGGCCCTGCTCGTCCTGCACATGTGTCCCGGTATCGCTGATGCCGGCTACGGAGTGGTAGGAGCCAACCGTCCTGCGACTTGCCAAAGCAATGATGCACTCGGGCCACGCCTGGCCTTAGATTCCATTCTGGCTTCAGACGCATGGATGAACGGCTGGACTTGAGTGCCATGCACTTCGTGACCAGCACCGTACAGACCCACTGGCTATCGATCAACGTCTCTGATCAGGAGTTTTTGTTGTTGACGCCGCCATGCTCAAGGAAGCCTGACCCCTTGACAGGAGTACAGTCACGCCTCCGGTCCATTTCTGTCAGGGCACGGATGACAGGCTGGTTCCTGCACCCATCAACAGGACGCTGGCGGACAAGACCCCAGGCCCCATCTGGCCATGGATAAGACCACCGTGACACCTCAAGTGCCCACGCTTCCACCTGCGCCGCGAGCCATTCGGAAGGGCACGCCTCTGAAGCACCTGCTGGACGACGCGGCCATTGAGTGTCTGGCGCGAAACATCCGGTGCGTTGATGCCGGATTTCCTGTTGGCCGATTCTGCGACTCCGCTCGGACAGGACTTGAGCCTCTTTCGCTCATGCAACGGGGTCTGCACATCGCCAGGTCGCTTCATGCCTTCCTGCCTGGGAACTATGAGCAGGCCATTCAGACCCTGATGGCGTCGTTGACGCCGGGGAAATCGGATACGGAAGACCTGGGGACGGCTGGCTTTTTCTATCTTCCCCACAGCTTCTTTGTTTCTGAGTACGGTCATGATCCCCAATACAACGGTGGCCACGATCCCTTTGAATCATCGATGCTGGCGTTGCATGCCCTCACCATGCGGTTCACCTCGGAGTTCGCCATCCGCCCCTTTCTGATCCAGCAGCAACAGCGCACGCTGAAGACATTGGATCTGTGGATCACCGACCTGAACCCGCATGTGAGGCGCCTCTGCAGCGAGGGGACGCGGCCAAGGCTCCCCTGGGGGAAACGCCTCGCCTCGTTTGTTGCCGATCCCAGGCCCACACTGCCGATTCTTGAATCCCTCAAGGATGATCCATCCCTTTATGTGCGCCGCAGCGTGGCCAACCACCTGGGGGACATCGCCAAAGACCATCCGAATCTCATCTACGCCACCTGTGAGCGTTGGTTGCAAGCGGGTGCTTCCCGTGATCGGCGATGGCTGATCCGCCATGCGGTTCGCTATCCGGCCAAACAGGGAGAGGCACGCGCACGGAAGATTCGTGAAGCCGCTTGCTAACATTCACTGAGTTTTCAGTATTGGATGAAGAACGGGTTTTCGAATCTGCCTTCCAGTCGCTTTCTTCATGGGGCGCAGGCGTCGTCTCATTTCTTCCGATTCGCCTTCCTGGCCATGGCCGCCGTCGCTGCGGCCGGTTCCGCCCCTGGCCATGCAGGGCAGGGTGCTAGAGGGTTTGGCCCGGCATGGACTTCCGTCGCCTGCAAGACCTTCGATGTGCCGGCCGCCATCGCCGCCCAGTCGGATTGCGGCTACGTCACCGTCCCCGAGCAGCATGCCAAGGCCAACGGACGCACTATCCAGCTTGGCGTGATCCGCGCCCGCAGCACGGGGAAAAACCCTGCGCTCGATCCCCTGTTCATCGAACAGGGTGGCCCTGGGGATTCCACCATCGGCGACATTGCCAACGGCGCTCTCCCGACGTTCCCCGAACTCCAGGCGTTGCTGCAGGACCGTGATCTGATCTTCATGGAGGAGCGGGGCACCCGGTACGCCAAACCCTTCCTCTATTGCCCTGAACTGAATGCCCACAACATTGCCGTGGCCCAGGGGAAGCAGAACTACACCGATGCGGGCTGGATCAGGGCGTGCAACGCCCGCTTCAAGGCCCAGGGGATCAATCCCAGCGCCTTCAACACCCGCGAGAATGCCGCCGATCTCTACGCCGTTGCCGAGACGCTGGGCTATCCGGTCTTCAGCTACTACGGCGTGTCCTATGGCACCTTGCTGGGCCAGTACGTCATCGCCCAGGCCGACCAGCACAGATCGAAACTCCGCAGCGTGATCCTCGATGGCGTCGTGCGGCCGGATGTGGATTTCAATCTGGCCTCGAGTCACACGATCAGCTATGCCCTGAGGAACGTGTTCCGCGCCTGTGCGCAGGACCAGGCGTGCAACACGGCCTATCCCAACCTGGAGCCGACGTTTCTGGCCATCGTCGACCGGCTCAACCGGACGCCCATCCCCCTGACCCTCACGATTCCCTCGAGCAACGAGACCTTCACCACCCAGCTCGATGGCAAGGCCTTCGTCATGGGCGTCGTGCCCTATCTGGCCCGGCCCTATTCCGGTGAATCGGCCCGCGGCAGTTCCCTGCCCCGGCTCATCCACGCCGCCAGCCAGGGCGATTTCGGCTGGATCGCCGATGCCCTGTCGGATCTCGAGCCGCGCGGGGCCAGGGAGATGTATCACACGGTCCTCTGCGCCCGTGGTCGATCGGTGCGGGTCCAGCCCGCCCAGGTGCTGCCGGCACCCTATCCGCAGCTGCTCCCTGTGGGCCTGCGCGAAGCCGAGGCCGTGAACAACGCCTGCGACGTGCTCCAGGTGGAGCAGAAACCTCCGTTCGTTGCTGCCAATCCGCAGATTCCCACCCTGGTGCTGAACGGCTCCTACGACCCGGTCACGCCAGCCCCCTACGGGGACGCCGTCGCCAGGAACCAGACCACCGCCTACGTGGTCACCTTCCCCGGTGTGGGCCACGGGGCCTTGTTTGCGCCCCAGGGGATGCCCGCAGCCGCCTGCGTGACACAGATCGCCACCGACTTTCTGGCCAACCCCCGGCAGGCGCCCGACCGCCGTTGCCTGGCCCAGGTGAGGCCGACCTTCGTCGTTGAGTGATCGCTGCCAGGCTGGGGCCACCGGGGACTGGTGATGCCGCAGACCCTCCTGTCCAACCTCTCCCGCGCGGAGCGGCTGTCGATCGCCGGCACCTACTCCCTGACGCTGCTGGAGAACCTGTGCATGCTCGCCTATCCGGCGCTGACCGGCTGGGCGGTGGACGGCCTGCTGAAGGGCAGCTACCGGGGCCTTTCGGCACTGATCGCCGTGTGGCTGGTGCATCTGGTCACGGCCTTCGTGCGGCAGCGCTTGGATACCCGGGTCTTCATGGGCCTCTTTGCGCGCCTCGCCGTGCTCACCGTGGCCGAGCAGCAGCGCCTCGGCCACGGCACGAGCATCGTGTCGGCGCGGGTCGAGATGATGCGCGACATGGTCGGCTTCTTCGAGGCCGACGTGCCGGCGATGTTCTCCCAGGTGGTGACCGTGCTCGGCTCGCTGGTGATGCTGTTCACCTACGACCTCCAGGCGGGATGGATCGCGATGGCGGTGCTGCTGCCGATGGGGCTCGTCAACGGCTGGTACTGGCGGCGCGCCCTGCGCCTGCACCGGGGCCTCAACGACCAGATCGAGCGCGAAATCGCCGACATCGAGGCGGCGCGCCCGCTGCGCCTGCGGCGCCACTTCGGCCGGGTGCGGCGCTGGCATGTGCAGCTCTCCGACAGCGAATCGTGGACCTGGACCGTGACGGAGCTGGCCACGATCGTGGCGCTGGTGGTGCTCCTGATCGACTTCACCCGATCGCCGGACTTCAGCGCCGGCGCCATCTATGCCGTGCTGGCCTATGTGTTCGATTATCTCGAGGGCCTCGACAGCGCCCCGGCGCTGGTGAACAACGTCGCCCGTCTCCGCGACATCCGGGCGCGTCTCGGCAACGCTGAGGCTGCCGACTGAGCCGCTTACGTGAAAGCGTCTAGCGTCGAAATCCAGCCCAGCGGCTCCGGCGCGATGGTCACCACCCTGCGATCACGGCTGGCGGCCCTGGAAGCGATGCGGTCCATCGGGCCCTGAACCAGCGCCAAGGATCCATGCCACTGATTCAGGTGAAGGTGAAGCCGGGAGCGCGCCTCAGCCAGCTGACGCTGCTGGCGGATGGGACCTATCGCGCTGACGTCCAATCCCTTCCAACCGATGGCAAGGCCAATGGGGAAGTGATCCGGCTGGTGAGCGAGCGGTTCGGTTGTTCGCGATCCGATGTGACGATCAGGTCCGGTCGGACGTCGCGCGTGAAATGGATGGCCATCGAGGCCTAGGTCCCGTCAGAACGGCGCGGGGCCAGGACACAGTCCCACCTCAGAGGGCCAGCTGCTGGAAAGCCTCGCTGGTCATGGGCCTGCCGATCCAATAGCCCTGGATTTCGTCGCAGCCGGCCCGGCGCAGCAGTTCCATCTGCTCGGGGGTCTCCACCCCTTCGGCGATCGTGCGCAGGCCCAGGGTGCGGGCCAGGTTGATGATCGTCAGCACGATGGCGTGGTCGTCGCGGTCCGTCTCAAGCCCACGCACGAACGACTGGTCGATCTTGAGCTTATGGGCGCGGATCCGCTTGAGATAGCTCAGCGATGCGTAGCCCGTGCCGAAGTCGTCGATGGCGATCTGGATCCCTTCCTGGTACAGGCGATCCATCAACAGCAGGGCTTTTTCGGGGTCATCCAGTGTCACCGACTCGGTGAGCTCCAGTTCCAGCCGCGACGGGGGCAGCTGTTCTTCGGCCAGGATGGTCAGGATCCGGCTGGCCAGATCGCTGTTGCGGAACTGAACCGCCGAGATGTTCACCGAGACCGTCAGCGGCGGGGCCCCATCCTGGCCAGGGGGCCGGACCCACGTGCCCGCATCCCGCAGGGCCTGGCGCAGCACCCAGTCGCCCATCGGAATGACCAGGCCGTTGGCCTCGGCGATGGAGATGAATTCCCCCGGGGACACGGAACCCAGTTCCTCCGAATCCCAGCGCAGCAGGGCCTCGGCACCGATGATCCGGTTGGTGACCAGCTCCATCTGGGGTTGGTACAGCAGCTTGAACTCGCTCTTCTTGAGAGCTCTGTGCAGGGCGTTGGAGAGGCGCAGATGGCGGGAGATCCGCTCCTGCACGCTGGGGGTGAAGAACTGGAAACCGTTGCGGTTGCCCTGTTTCACCTGATGCATGGCCGCATCGGCGTTGCTCATCAGGGTGGCCATCGTGCTGCCGTCCTCCGGGTAGAGGGCGATGCCGATGGACGCCGTCGTGAACAGTGTCTCGCCATGGACCTGAAAGGGGGTCTCCACCGTCTTCAGCAGGCGTCGCACCAGCTCCAGCGCCGTCGGCGTCGGTGTCCGGCAGCAGCAGCAGGAATTCATCCCCGCCGGAGCGCGAGAGGGTGTCCCCGGGGCGCAGTTGTCCCTCCAGGCGGCGGGCGATCTCCACCAGCAACTGGTCGCCGACGAAATGCCCCAGGCTGTCGTTGACGGTCTGGAAGTGATCCAGGTTGAGGTTGAGCAGAGCCAGATGACCGTCCTGCTTCCGGGCCAGCATCAGGGCATGGCGGAAGCGGTCCCGCAGCATCACCCGATTGGCCAGGCCGGTCAGCTGGTCGGAGTACGCCAGCCGCTTGATCTGTTCGTTGGCGAACCGGCGCTCGGTGATGTCGCGGGAGACGCCATGCACCTCGACCCGCCCCGTGCCGACGTTGCGGATCAGGGTGGTCACCACCTCCGTCCAGACGCTGGAGCCGTCCCGGCAGGGCTGTTCCACCTCATCCACCGAAACGATCTCACTGCTGCGCAGGCCCTGCTTGAACTCCTCGAGCTCAGAGCGGATCTGCTCCTCCATCCGCTGCCCGCTCCCCGGCTGCATCGAGTCCCTGAACGGTCGGGCGATCACCTCCTCCGGCGTGTAGCCCCGCATCCGCTTCACGGAGGGGCTCACATACAGGTAACGCATGGTCTCGGGATCGAGGGTCCAGATGACGTCATGCACCGACTCCGTGAGCTGGCGGTACTTGGCTTCGCTGGCGGCCACCTCCTGCTCCAGACGGCGTCGGGCCGCCAGGGCGCTCAGCCGGTTGAGGGCGAGGTCGATGTCGCGCACCATCTCCAGGAGGAGCTGCTGGCTCGGCTCGTCAAAGCCGTTGACATCGGGGTGGTACAGCGCCATGCCGCCGATCACCACGCCGTCGCGATGCAGCGGCAAGGCGGCGCCCGCTCCCCAGCCGTAGAGCCGGGCCCGCTCATGCCAGGGGGCCAGGCTGGCGTCGTTCTGGAAGTCCTGGCACCACTGGGGCTGGTCCTCCCGCAGGGCTCGGCCCATCGGTCCCCGGCCGTAGGGCACGTCCGGGTCGATGCTGATGCGCAGGTCGTCGAGGTACTCGGTGCCCGTGCCGGCCCAGGCCACCGCCCGCAACTCCTGGCACCCGGGTTGGAGCAGACCCGCCCAGGCCATCTTCATCTCGCCGGAGGTCACGGCGATCTGGCAGATCTCCTGCAGCAGCGCCTTGCCGTCCTCGAGGCGGGCCATCGCCTGGTTCGACCGGCTCAGGGCGGTGTAGAGCCGATTCAGGCGCTCGATCCGGCGGGCATCCTGCTTGCGGACCGTGATGTCACGGCTGAGCACCAGGAAGCGCGGCTGGCCCTGGGAGGGGAGGCTGCGTTGCGACACCGACAGCTCGAACCACGCCGGCCCGTCGGGCAGGGGCAGCTGAATCTCCTTCCCATGGCTGAATCCCCTGCTGCCGGCCTCCGCCAGGGCCTCCTTCACCACGGTGGCGGCGGCTTCCGGCAGCACCTCGTTCAGGGAGTGGTTCACCTGTTCCTCGGCGGGGCGGGTCAGCAGGTTGTGGCGCGGGCTGTGGACGTCCAGGATCTGCCCATCGGCGGAGAGTTCGATCAGGGGGTCGGGGATGGCCTCGATCGTGCTGGTGAGCACATCGCGGGCTTCGGCCAGGTCGCGGGTGCGGCGGCGCACCTCCAGCTTCAGGCTGGCGCTCCACAGCGCGATCAGCCCCGCGGCCGCCCCCGTGGCCCCGAGCACCTGGAGTCCATGGCGGGCCAGCCAGCTGAAGCGGGGGTGGACGCCATCGCCCAGCCACTTGCGTTCCATGGCGGCTTCCTCGGCCGCACTGATCCGTTGGAAGCCCGCGATCACGGTGTCCCGCAGGGCGGTGTGGTCCTTGCGCACGGCCTCGTACATGGCCGAGGTGTAGATCGGCGGCGATTGCAGGAACTCCTCGCTCAGTCCCTCCCTGGCCAGGATGTAGTTGGCCGGCAGCTCATTCATGCAGAACACCGGCAGGCTTCCGGAGCTGGACGCCTCGATGAGGGCGCTGTAATCCGGGTAGATGCGGAAGGTGCGGTGGCCGGCCGCCTTGAGTTTTTCGATGCACACATCGCCGGCGCGAACCCCCACCTTGAAGGCCTTGCTGGTGTCGAGATCAACGATTCCGCTCAGCCTGCGGTCGTAATAGAGGCGAACATCCACCTCCAGATAGGGTTGGGTGAAGGCGTAGATTCTCTCCCGGTCCCTGGTGCGGGCCATGGCGGCGATGACATCGGCGCGGCCGGCCTGGACAGCCTTCTGGGCCTCCAGCCAGTCCATCGCCTGCAGCTCCACTGGGATGCCTGTGCGACGCTGCCAAAGATCCCAGCGATCCCTGGCCAGGCCCTGGATCCGGCCCTGGGAATCCACGAAGCTGATCGGCGGGAAGGCGTCGCTCACCACCACCCGCAGGGGCCGCTGAGCCGGGGCTGCAGCGTTCGCTTCGGCCGGCACGGTCAGGCAGGCCAGGACGAGCAGGGGAATGCAGGAGGCCCAGCGGAACGTGGAACGGGCCGGGGAACAGATGAAGATTGGAAAGAAAGACGTTGCGCCCTCGGATCGCCCGCGGGCTCGATTGGTTTCAACCTACTCAGCCCGTCGCGCCGGGGCATCCCGCCAGGCCTCCCCTCCGACCGCTACGCCGGCCTGAGCACCGCCAGGGACTCGGCCCGGTGCTGGCCCTGCCAGGCCCACCGCCACCGCCAGCCCGCCGCCTCCGCCTCCCGCACGATCGCCTCCGGGTCGGCCGGATGGTCCCACTGGCTCAGGTGCTCGATCACCTCCTCCTGCCGCTCCGGCTCCAGCGGGCTCCAGCCGTGCACGCGGGCGCAGTAGCGGCCCACGTAGGTGTCACGGTCCTCCCCCGGGGCGCGGAACACATCGGCCCAGAGCAGCAGGCCCCCCGGGGCGATGCGGCGGCGGCAGCCCCGCAGGAAGCGGCCCTTGTCCGGCTCCTGCAGATGGTGCACGGCGAAGCTGCTGAAGATCAGATCCACCGGCGGCCCCTCCGGCTCCGCCTCGGCCCAGGCCAGCAGATCCCCCTCCAGGAAGCGGCTGGGGTAGGGCACCGCCCCGAGGGCCTCGGCGGCCAGGGGCAGCACCGCCCCGTTCAGGTCCAGGCCCGTGAACGAGGCCAGCGGCAGGCGCCGCAGCAGCGGCGGCAGCAGGGACAGGTCGCCGCAGCCCAGGTCCACCGCGTGGGGGGGCGGCTCCGCGGGCCCGCGCTGCGCCAGCCAGCCGTCGATGGTTCGCGTGATGGCGGCGGTGAGGGCCCCGTGCTCCATCAGGTCGTGCTCCAGCACCCGGCGGTAGGTGCTCCAGTGGCGGGAGAAGAACGTCATGGCCGCGATTCTGGCGGCCCCGTCGCCTCCGGCACTGCCACCCCGTCAGCTTTCGGAGGCCATCGCTATGGTCAGCGCCACTTCGGCGCGGCGGCGCGAGTCAGCAGTGACGGAACGGCGGATGCATCTGGTGCGCTGGGCGCTCACCACCGGCTGGATCCTGATCATCCTCTCGCTGCTCTACGACCCGTTCACGCCCCGGTTCACCGCGCCCGACCACCCCTGGAGTCCCCTGCGGCTGCCGGAGGCCTGCGTGACGGTGCAGGGCACCTGCCTGATCGAGACCCCCTATCCCCTGGGCACCACCCTGTTCTGGGGTCTGGTGGTGCCCTCGGGGATCTTCATCCTGCTGGTGTTCGGCCATGAGCTGTGGCGGCGCATCTGCCCGCTCTCGTTCCTCTCCCAGATCCCCCGGGCCCTGGGGCTGCAGCGCCAGATCGCCCGGGTGAACCCCAAAACCGGCGAGAAACGCCTGCAGCTGGCCAAGGTGCCGGCCGATTCCTGGCTCGGCAAGCACTACTCCCGGCTGCAGTTCGGCTGGCTGTTCGTGGGCCTCTGCGGCCGCATCCTCTTCTTCAACGCCGACCGCCTGGTGCTGTTCGCCTGGCTGGCCTTCACCATCGTCTGTGCCATCGCCGTGGGCTGGCTCTACGGCGGCAAGAGCTGGTGCCAGTACTTCTGCCCGATGGCACCGGTGCAGAGCGTCTTCTCCACCCCCACGGGCCTGCTGGGCAGCAAGGCCCACATGGCCAGCACGCCGATCACCCAGTCGATGTGCCGCACCGTCCAGCCCGACGGCAGCGAGCAGAGCGCCTGCGTGGCCTGCCAGCAGCCCTGCATCGACATCGACGCCGAGCGCCTCTACTGGGCCCGTCTGCCCAGCCCCGCCTTCGCCTTCGAGCGCTACGGCTACGTGGGTCTGGTGTTCGGTTACTTCGTCTATTACTACGTCTACGCCGGCAACTGGGAGTACTACTTCTCCGGCGTCTGGCTGCGCCAGGAGGACCAGCTGGCCCAGCTGCTGCGTCCAGGATTCTTCCTGTTCGGCCAGCCGATCGATGTGCCCAAGCTGGTGGCGGTGCCCCTGTTCCTGGGGCTGTGCACCTGGCTGGGAACCCTCGCCGGCCGGGCGATCGAATCGGCCCTGCGGACCCGGGAGCGGCGCCGCGGCGTCGAGCCCGACCGCGAGCGGATCCGCCACCGGGTGTTCGTGGTGGCCACTTTCCTGGTGTTCAACTTCTTCTTCCTGTTCGCCGGCCGGCCGCTGCTGCTGCTGGCGCCGGCCTGGCTCCAGTACCTCTTCGACGTGACCCTGGTGGCGGTCAGCACCCTCTGGCTCTACCGGGCCTGGAACCGCTCCCCCGATCTCTACGGCCGCGAGAACCTGGCCGAGCGCTTCCGCAAGCAGCTCACCCGCATGGATCTCGATGTGGGCCGCTACCTCGACGGCCGCTCCCTGGCCGACCTGGGCACCGAGGAGGTGTACGTGCTGGCCAAGGTGCTGCCGGGCTTCACCGGCCAGAAGCGGCTCGAGGCCTACAAGGGCGTGGTGCGCGAAGCCCTGGAGGAGGGTTTCGTCAACGCCGCCAGCAGCCTGGAGGTGCTCAAGCAGATGCGCCTGTCTCTCGGCATCAGCGACGGCGAGCACCGCCAGGTGCTCGATGAACTCGGCGTGGAGGATCCCGGCCTGCTCGATCCCGACAGCCGCCGCAGCCTGGAGGACCAGATCCGCCTCAGCGGCTACCGCAAGTCCCTGGAGCGGCTGATGCTGGTGCAGCGCCTCGGCAGCGGCCCGGTGGCAGTCGGCCCCGACGGCGCCGCCCTGCAGGCCCTGCGGCGCGAGTACGGCATCTCTTCGCGCGAGGAGGAGCAGGTGCTCGATGACCTCTCCCCCGCCGCGGCGGCGACCCACAAGGTGGAGCGGCTGCTGGAGCGACTGCCCGCCCTCACCGACGGCTACCGGGCCCTGCACCAGAGCGCCCTGCGCCACCAGTCCGCCGTGCTGGCCCTGCTCGACGACCGGCTGCAGCTGCGCAAGGAGTTGACGCTGCGGGCGATCCTCGATGGCCTGGCCACCCTCCAGGAGGATCCGGCGGTGCCGGCCCTGGTGCAGCGCCTCCAGGCCATCGCCCCCCTGGAGCTGCCGGAACTGCTGCACCGGGAGGGTTGGGATCGCCGCCTGCCGGCGGCCGTCGCCGGCACCCTGGCCCACCCCGGCGGGGAGGCCCCCTCCTGTTCCCTGGAGGTGCCCGTGGAGGAGACCCTTGGCTTCCTGGCCACCCTGGCCGCCGATGCCAGCCCCACCCTCGCCTCCGCCGCCCTGTTCCTGACGGCCTGCCTCGATGGCGGCCGGGCCCGGTCGATGGCGGCCGAACTGGCCGTGCCCGGGGCCCCGCCCCTGCTGCTCCAGACCGCCCGGGCGGTGGAGGCCCTCGACGGCCACCCGGAGCTGCGCGGTTTCCCGGAGCTGGAGAAGCGGGTGTTCCTGGCCACCAGCGATTTCTTCCGCCGCAGCGACGCCGACACCCTCGATGCCCTGGCGGCCCAGGCCGATGTGCGCGCCTTCGCCAAGGGCGAGCTGATCACCGAGGCGGGCGACACCTGCCGGGAGCTGCTGCTGCTGATCGAGGGCATCGCCCGGGTCCATCACCGGGACGGGGAGCGCACCTGGGTGAAGGATCTCCAGCCCGGCCGGGTGCTGGACGAACTCCAGGTGCTCACCCACAGCGCCTCGGAGAGCACGATCGTGGCCGAGGCCGACGGCACCCGCCTGCTGGCCGTGCCGGTGGATTCCTTCGATGCGGTGCTGGAGCGCGATCCCGATTTCGCCCGCCGGGTGCTGGAACTGGAGAGCGGCCAGCTGCAGCGGCTGATGCGGGCGGGGGTCTCCTGAGTCCGGAGTCCCCCGGCGCCGTTGGTACCCTTGCGCCCATGTACGTGCTGATCGGCGGGGCGGGAATGATGGGGCTGGGCCTGGCCAGCCAGCTCCTTCAGCTCGGCCACACCGTCGCGATCATCGACATCGATCCGCTGGCCTGCGGCTTCGCCCGCGAGAAGATCGGCGTGATGGCCTTCGAGGGCAGCGCCGTCAGCTCCACCGTGCTGATCGAGGCCGGCATCCGCAAGGCGGATGCGGTGGTGGCCGCCCTGCGGGACGATGCCCTCAACCTGGCCCTGATCACCCTGTCGCGCAGCTACGGCAGTTCCCACATCGTGGTGCGCATGCGCGATCGCGAGTTCCTCCAGGCCTACCGCCTCGCGGGAGCCAGTCACATCATCAGCACCATCGATCTGGCGGTGGCGACGATGGCGAATGCGATCGAATATCCCGATGTGGAATCGATGATGCACTTCGAGCAGGGCCAGGTGAAGGTGCTCAAGCTGCCGGTCCCCGCCGATTGTTCCGTGGCCGGCCGCAGCGTCGCCGCGATCGCCCAGGATCCCCGCTTCCCGAGCGGCTCCCTGATCATCGGCTATCAGATCAATCCCGAGGCCAGCGTCGAGATCCCCAACGGCAACACCGTGCTCCAGGCCGGTTCCACGATCCTGGTGGTCACCAGGCCGGAGTTCGTGCACCCGCTGATCGACTATCTCGGTCTCAGCGCTCGTCGTCGTCCAGCGCTAAAAGTTTCTCATCCAAATCTCTGACGAAGGGCTGCACGAGATCGTCCGGCACGATGCGCTTGCGCAGCGCCTCGATCAGGGCCCCCTTCTCGGCCAGGAGCAGGCGTCTGCGGATCGCCTCCAGCGGTCGGCCCCCGGGCTGATCAGGGCCGGAGCGCCCCTCGCTGTAGGCCTCCCGCAGCACCCGTTCGGACGCCGCCACCCGGGCCTGGTAGGAGGCCCAGAGTTCCTCGTAGGCGGTCTTCGGCAGCACCCCGGACTTCAGCAGCCGGTCGAGTTCCTCCTGGGCCGCCTTGGAGGCGATCAGCTGGATCTGGAGCCTGCCGATTTCGGCGCCGACCGGTGACACCTGGGCGATGTTCAGGCGCCCGATCAGCCAGGGCAGCGCCAGCGCCTGGATCACCAGGGAGAACAGCACCGCGCCGAACACCAGCTCGATGATGCCGCTCCTGCCGGCCAGCGACAGGGGAATCGCCACCGCCATCGCCATCGAGAGCGAGCCTTTGATGTTGCCGAACACCAGCACGTGCTGCCAGCGCAGGGGGATCGGTCGGTCGAAGCGGCGCAGCAGCGCCAGCAGCCCGTACACCGTGAGCACCCGCGCCAGCTGGTAGGCCAGCACCACCAGGGCGATCGCCGGCAGCGACGTCCACAGGGTCAGGGGGTTGATCTCGAGGCCGATCAGCAGGAACAGGAAGGTGTTGACGATGAATCCGGCGTACTCCCAGAAATTCAGCACGGTGAGCCGGTCGGTGGCCGTGTCGCTGCGTGGCAGGCCCTGGTTGCCGAAGACGAGCCCGGCGATCACCACCGCCACCGCACCGGAGACCCCCAGAAACTGGCCGAACTGAAACGTCCCCAGGGCCAGGGGCACCGTGAGCAGCAGCGAGCTGAGGGGATCGTGGAGCCGCAGGAACACCGGCAGGCAGAGGTAGCCCAGGACGCCGCCCACCAGCACCCCTCCCACCGCCACCACCACCATCTCCCGCAGCCCCTGCGCCACCGTGATCGAGCCCGAGGCATGGATCAGCAGCAGCAGGTTGAAGCTGACCAGGGCGGCCGCATCGTTGAACAGGGTCTCGCCCTCCACGATCGTCGTCAGCCGCGCGGGCACCCGGATCTCCTTGAAGACCGCGATCATCGACACCGTGTCGGTGTTGGCCAGGATCACCCCCACCAGCAGGGCAGGGATCCAGGGGAGCCCCAGCACCAGATGCACCAGCAGCGCGATCACCCCCGAGGCGACCAGGGAGCCCGGCCCCGCCAGCAGCGCGATCGGCTTGAAGGTGCTGCGCAGCCGGCTGATGTCGGTGTTGATCGCCGCCTCGAAGATCAGGATCGGCAGGAAGAGATTGAGCACCAGCGAGGGATCGAGCCCGATCCGCCGCGAGAACACCTCGGTGAACGGCAGGCCCGCCAGCACCAGGCCGGTCACGTAGGGCAGCCGCAGCCGCTGGGCGATCAGGGCCACCGCCGTCGCCAGCAGCAGCAGCACGATCGACAGGCTCACCAGTTCGGGGAGGCCACCGGCCGTCGGTCCGGCGGTGGCGCCGCCGCCCGCCACCGTCGCCATGGCCAGCCCCATCTCGTTCAAGTCGGCCACCGCGGGGTTGGGGTCTTCGGTCCGCTCGGTTCGATCGCGGAGCCCCATTATTGGCTCAGGTGGCCACCCTGGGCCGCCCTGGCCAGGGCGGGCGGGTCGTTGCGATGCTGGGCAGGCGCTGGGGGCGGCAGGCTCTTGCCCAGGGGGATCGCTGCGGGCGGTATCGGGTGTGCCATCGCCCTGACGGCGGTGCTCTCCCCTGCATGGGCAGCCGCCCCGGCGGGTCCGGCGGCGGCGGGGGAGGGGGCGCCATCCTGCGTGGCCCGGATCGCCGCGGTGCAGCGGGAGATCCTGGGCCGCAACCTGGCCACCGGCTCCGGGCCGCCCCTCAACGCCTTCCAGCAGCTCAACCCTTACGCCCTCGAGCAGGCCGCCGCCCTCGATCGCGCCCGGGCGGCGGGCGCCCCCGCCGGCCCCCTCCACTGCCTGCCGCTGGCGGTGAAGGACAACTTCGCCACCGCCGACCAGCCCATGGCGGCCGGATCCCTGGCCCTGCTGGGCAACCAGCCCGCCGCCGATGCCGAGGCGGTGGCCCAGCTGCGGGCCGCCGGGGCGATCGTGGTCGGCACCACCACCATGGACGAGTTCGCCTTCGGCATCCGCGGGCTGTCTGGGGCGGCGGGCCGGGTGGGCAACGCCTACGACCCCTGGCTCAGCCCCGGTGGCTCCTCCTCCGGTTCCGCCGTGGCGGTGGCGGCGGGGTTCGTGCCCCTGGCCCTGGGCAGCGACAACTGCGGCTCCCTGCGCCTGCCGGCCGTCTACAACGGCGCCGTGACCCTGCGGCCCACCCAGGGGCGCGTCTCCAGCGCCGGCCTGCTGCCGCTGGGTTTCGTCAACGGCACCCCGGGGCTGATCGCCCGCGACCTGGACCTGCTGGCCCGGGGCCTGGCGGTGCTCGATCCCACCTGGCGCTCCGAGCAGGCGGTGGCCCCGCCGGACCTGCGCGGCCGGCGCCTGGCGGTGCTGGCCCGGGCCGGCGACCAGGACCTGGCCCCCACCACCGCAGCGGCGGCGGGGGCCCTGCGGCAGGCCGTGGCGCTGCTGCGGGCGGCCGGGGCGGAGGTGGTCGAGGCGCTGGTGGTGCCGGGGCTCTACACCCGGCTGGGTGCGGACTTCGTCAAGGGCTCGGGGCGCCGCATTGATGCCCAGCTGGCCCGCTACCCCGGCAGCCGGCGCAGCTGGGACGACATCTGCGGCTCCGGCCGCCTGCCGCCGGAGTGGACCCCGGCCGAATGCCGCGACCTGATGGCCAGCGATCCGGCGGCGGAGGCGCGGGCGCGCCGGCGGATGGACGCCAACCGCCGGCGGCTGGAGCAGGCCCTGGTGGCCGGGCGCCTCGATGCTCTGCTGCTGCTGAGCGACCGTCGCGGCGGCGCCCAGCGCGAGACCTCCCCCGCCATCACCTGCATGGTGAGCAGCACCAGCGGCCTGCCGGCGGTGGCGCTGCCGGTGGGTGTCGATGGCCGCGGCCTGCCCGTGGGCCTGGAGATCCTCGGCGCCGGCGGCCGGGACGAGGACCTGATCGCCATCGCCGCGGCGCTGGAGGCCCGCCGCGGGCCCCTGCCGCCCCCCCGACCGGTGGCGCCCCTGGCGTCCCCCCTGGATCTGGCCGGCCACAACCGGCTGGTGCCGCTGCTGGGCTGGAACGCCTGGAAGAGCCGCCGCGGTGAGGCCCTCGGGGATCTCGCGCCCGCCCGCTTCCGGGCCCTCACCGAGGAGCTGCTGCGCCGGCCCGGTGATGGCGGAAAATCGTTGCCGGCGCCCCCTGCGTCCCCGTGACCCCCGGGTCCCCATGACCCCTTCTTCCCGATGAACATCGACGGCAGGCCCTGGCGCACCATCTGGCTGGAGGCGGGCGGACGCTCGGTGGGCGTCATCGACCAGACCCTGCTGCCGCACCGCTTCGTCACCCGCTCGCTCTCCAGCGTCGAGGAGGCGGCCGAGGCGATCGTCACCATGGTGGTGCGGGGGGCTCCCCTGATCGGCGTCACCGGGGCCTACGGCCTGATGCTGGCCCTGCAGGCCGACCCCTCCGACGCCTCCCTGGCCGCGGCCTTCGAACGCCTTGATGCCACCCGCCCCACCGCCATCAACCTGCGCTGGGCCCTGGAGCGGGTGCGGGCCAAGGTGTTGCCCCTGGCGGCGGAGCAGCGCGCCGAGGCGGCCAAGGCCGAGGCGGCCGCCATCGCCGAGGAGGACGTGGCCATGTGCGAGGCCATCGGCGACCACGGCCTGCGCCTCCTCCAGGAGATCGCCGCCGCGCGCCCCGAGGAGCGCCGCGGCCAGCCCCTGAACGTGCTCACCCACTGCAACGCCGGCTGGCTGGCGACGGTGGACTGGGGCACGGCCCTGGCGCCGATCTACAAGGCGCACCGCTCCGGCCTGGCGATCCACGTGTGGGTCGATGAGACCCGCCCCCGCAACCAGGGGGCCAGCCTGACGGCCTTCGAGCTGGGCCGCGAAGGGGTGCCCCACACCGTGATCGTCGACAACGCCGGCGGCCACCTGATGCAGCACGGCCAGGTGGATGCGGTGATCGTCGGCACCGACCGCACCACCCGCAGCGGCGATGTCTGCAACAAGATCGGCACCTACCTCAAGGCCCTCGCCGCCCACGACAACGGCGTGCCCTTCTACGTGGCCCTGCCCGCCTCCACCATCGACTGGACGATCGGCGATGGGGTGAAGGAGATTCCGATCGAGGCCCGCTCCCCCCTGGAGGTGACCCGCATCGCCGGCAAGCCCGCGGCCGGGGAGCCCACCAGCGTGCAGCTGGTGCCCGACGGCAGCGACGGCTTCAACCCGGCCTTCGACGTCACCCCCGCCCGGCTGGTGACGGCCCTGATCACCGAGCGGGGCGTGGCGCCGGCCAGCGAGGCGGGCCTGCAGGCCCTCTACGCCGCCGCTTGATTCACAGCGAGGGCCGCAGCAGGCTGATGGGTTCGCCGGGGCCATCCGGCCGCACCGTCAGGGTGGAGTAGGTCCAGCGGCCGGCCCTCTTGCGGGCCTCCACGTAGAGGGTGCTGCTGCCCCGGGATCCCTGCAGGGGAATGGCCAGCCGGGCCTCGCCCGTGCCACCCGAGAGGCTGACGTTGCCGGAGACGAGGAAGCCCCCCTGGATCGGCGTGCCCAGACGGCCGATCACCACCGGATCCCGCTGGGCCCGGGCCAGGGCCTCCCTGTAGGGCGTGGTCGACTTGAGCAGCCCGAACACGAGGCTGACGATCAGGGCGATGAAGGCGGCCACGCCGGCCAGGCCGGTGAGGCAGCCGGCCGGTACCAGCCACTTCCAGTGACGGCCCCACCAGCTGGGGGCCGGTCGGCTGTCCATGGGGGGAGTCTGCTCGTCGACCCTCAGAGCCCTTCGAAGCGGACGTTGAGGTTGAGCTGGTTGGGGCCGATGGCGGTGGCCTGCAGCACTAGGGCGGCGGCCTTGCCTGCGGCGGTGCCGTCCACCTTGGTGCCCGAGGGGGGATCCAGCACCAGGTTGAAGCCCCAGGGGCCGACCACGGTGTTGACCGTGCGCTCGCTGTAGCCCTGCTTGGCGAGCGACGCCTTCACCTTGGCGAGCAGCTCGTCCGGCTTGCCGGGCAGCTGGGTGTTGAGGCTGGTCTGGCCGATGGCATTGGCGGCGAACAGGCTGGCGGCCGGCTTGGGCAGCGGCAGGGCCAGGCCCTTGAGCAGCGATCCGGCAGGGGTGGCCAGGGCGGCCCCGCCCACCAGGGCGCCGGCTCCCACCATCAGGGAGGTGGAGAGGGCCAGCAGACGGGGGCGCCAGGGCATGGCCTGTTGATCGCGGCAGCAGGGCAACCGTACCCCGATTCCGAAGGCACACCCCCCTGTGGTTCAACACACAGAGGCCCGGACCCGCCGTCGCCTAAACATCGGTACATCGGTCGTCATTCCGTTCAATGCTCTCCCGGATCTCCCGCCCCAGCCGGCGCCTGTTCCTCTCGGTGGCGGCCGGTGCCGCCACCACCCTGGTGGCCACCGGCTTCGCCTTCGCTGAGGCGCCGATCACCCGGGCCCTGGCCGCCGCCCCCGCCCAGGCCAGCGCCGGTGTGACCACCCTGGCCGCCGGCGGCACCACCCTCCAGGTGCTCTCCCCTGAAGAGGCCGCCGCCGCCGCCCGTTCGGGCCGCTGGAAGGTGCTCGACGTCCGCCCGGTGCCGCCGCTCTCCTACGTCGGCGGCCACATCCCCGGGGCCGTGCATCTCTCCGAGCAGGCCTTCCGCGGCCCCAACGGCCGTCTGCCCTTCCAGATCTGGACTCCCACCAAGCTGGCCGGCCTGCTGAGCCAGGCGGGCATCTCCAACCGGGATTCGGTGCTGGTCTATTCCGACGGCAACGACGTGCTCGGCACCGCTCTGGTCTCCTACATCCTCGAGAAGAGCGGCGTGCGCCAGGTGGCGATCGTCGATGGTGGCCTCAGCGGCTACAAGGCGGCCGGCCAGAGCACCACCAAGGCCTTCCCCAGCTTCCAGGCCGCCAGCTTCCGTCCCACCACGGTCCAGGGACTGGCCATCACGCTCGATGAGCTGAAGCCCCTGATCGGCCGCAGGGACGTGGTGATCATCGACCCCCGCCCCAAGGCCCAGTTCGAGGGCACCGACCAGACCTTCATCCGCAACGGTCATATCCCCGGGGCCCGGAACATCCCCTGGCAGGCGTTCACCGAAGCGAACAACGCCGATGAGGCGAAGCGGAACCCCCACAGGCTGAAGTCCCTCGAGGAGATCCGGGCCCTCCTCGTCAGCCGCGGCATCACCCCCGACAAGACGATCATCGTCTCCTGCAGCACCGGCCGGGAGGCCAGCCTGCAGTTCCTTGCTCTCCGGCATCTCCTCAGGTACCCGAACGTGCGGATCTATGAGGGCTCCTGGACCGAATACAGCGCCACCAACCTGCCGATCGCCGTGGGGCCCGAGGGCAGCCCGGCTCAGCAGGTGAGTCTGCGCTGACCCCCACCTCCGTTCCCCCTCCCCGCCGCCATGGCCAAACCCCTCCCCCGCGCCCGCGTCTGGGCGCTGGCCAGCCTGTTGCCGCTGCTGCTGCTCGCCCCGGCCGCCACCCTGGCCTGCGACACCGGCGGCGACAGCTCGGCCCCCGCCGCCCGGACGAAGAAGCGTTGAAACAGCCGCTTCCCCCGGCGCTGGCCGTGGCCCCCGCCGTGGCGGTGGCCGCGGCCCTGGCGATCCGGCAGCCGTCCTCGGCCCTGGTCTGGGGGCTGGGCTGCGGCCTCGGCCATGTCCTGGTCCGCTCCCGGTTCGGCTTCGCCTCCGGCTACCGCCGGTTGCTGCAGCGGCGGGATGCGGCACCGGTCTTCGCCCAGCTGCTGCTGGCGGCGCTGCTGGTGATGGCCATGGCCCTGGTGCTCGCCGCCGAGCCCCTCACGGGCCTGCGGCCGAAGCTGCTGGCGACGCCCCTCTCCCTGCCGTTCCTGGCGGGGGCCTTCCTGTTCGGCATCGGCATGGAGCGGGCCCGGGCCTGCGGCTGCGGCACCCTGGCGGCCACCTCCCGCGGCGGGGTGGGCGTGCTGGCCGCCCTGACAGGCCTTGTGGTGGGCGCCTTTCTCGGCAGCCTGCATGCCCCCCGGCTGGCGACCCTGCCTTTGCCGCGCCTGCCGTCCCCGGTCGGCCTCGACTGGTTCGGCCTGCTGGGCGCCCTGACCCTCCAGCTCGCGTTCATCGCCCTGATCACGGTGCTGCTGACCCGCTGGAGCGGCCAGGTGCCGTGGCATGGCGAGGGCCGCGGCCCCTACGGCGGTGCCATCGCCGTCGCCCTGCTGGCCACGGGCCTGCTGCTGGTGACCGCCGAGCCCTGGAGGGTGCTCTGGGGCCTGGCCCTCAGCGGCGCCCACGCCGCCCGGGCCCTGGGCTGGGATCCCGGCGGCAGCCTGTTCTGGTCCAGTCCCCGGGGCCAGGCCCTGCTGACGGGGCCGGAGGCCTGGCTGTTCAACGAGGCCGTGCTCGTCGATCTGGGCCTGCTCTACGGCGCCGTCGCCACCGCCCTTGCCCAGGGCCGCTTCCGCTGGCGCGGTGAGCGCTCCGAGCCCCTGCCGGACCTGGCCCGGCGTGGCTTCGGCGGCCTGCTGATGGGCTACGGCGGCCTGCTGGCGTCGGGGTGCAACGTCAACGCCTTCCTGGGCGGGGTGATGAGCTTCAGCCTGCACGGCTGGATCTGGCTGGCGGTGGCCCTGGCGGGCTTCGGCGCCTCGCTGCGGCTGTGCCCGGCTCCGGGCCCCGCAGCGCCGTCAGACTGAGTCGCCGCCACTCCGCCGTCCATGGCCCAGGCCCAGCCCGTCGCTCCGGCCCTGACCCCCGCCTCCCCGGCCCCGCCCCCCAACTGGGTGGCGTCGCGCCATCCCCTCGGCTGGCTGATCGACCGGCTGCTGGCCGTCGAGCCCCTGCGGAGGCTGCTGTTCCTGCAGGCCCGCCAGCTGATCATCCGCACCGCCGAGCGCCGCGGCATCGCCTGGCGGGCCCGGCGCGAGGAGCTCGTACGGCAGGCCGGGCCGTTGCTGGCCAGCAGCACCGAGGCGGCCACCCAGGCGCCGCCTTACTACCGGGCCCGGTTCCACGCCTACCAGGAGGGCAACCTCTGCTGGCAGGCGGCCGGTGAGGCGGAGCAGGCCACCGACGCCATGGCCCTGCGGGTGTGGCCGGGGGAAACCCTCGAGCCCCAGGAGGCCCAGCGGCGGCTGAGGGACGCGATCTTCGCGGCGATCGAGCCCAGCCTCAGCGGCCCGGTGCACAGCGCCCTCGACATCGGCTGCTCGGTGGGCGTCGGCACCCTGGCCCTCAAGGACTGGCTGGAGCGGCGCGAGGGCACCGATGTGGCCGTCGAGGGGCTCGATCTCTCCCCCCAGATGCTGGCGGTGGCCCGGGTCCGCGATCCCGGGGGGAGGATCCGCCGCTGGCACCACGCCGCCGCCGAGGCCACGGGCCTGCCGGCGGCGAGTTTCGATCTGGTCACGCTGCAGTTCGTCTGCCACGAGCTGCCGGCCGAGGCCACCCGGGCGGTGCTGCGGGAGACGGCCCGGCTGCTGCGGCCCGGCGGGGTGGTGGCCCTGGTGGATCAGGACCCCGATTCGGCCGTGATCCGGCGCCTGCCGGCGCCGATCGCCACCCTGCTCAAGAGCACCGAGCCCTACCTGGAGGAGTACTTCAGCCTCGACCTGCCCCGGGCCCTGGAGCAGGCCGGCTTTCGCGAGGTGCGCCGGGAGGCCTGCGACCCGCGCCACCGGGTGCTGGTGGCGCGACTGGCCTAGCCCCAGCCCACCAGCGCGATCTTGCCGATCGTGCTCCCGGTGACCAGCTGGGCGTGGGCGATCCCCAGGTTGGCGGCGTTGATGGGGCTGAGGGTGCGGGCCAGGGTGGGGCGCAGCGCGCCGGCGTCGAACAGCGCGGCCAGCTGATCAAGGATCTCCCCCTGCCGCCCCATGTCGGCGGTCTGGAACTGGGAGCGGCTGAACATGAACTCCCAGGCGAACGTCACGCTCTTGGCCTTGAGCCGGTTGAGGTCGAGGGGGCGGCGGTTGCCCACGATCGCCACGATCGACCCCAGCGGGGCGATCAGTTCGGCCATCGCCTCCCAGTAGGCGTCGGTGTCGCTGAAGTTGGCGATGTGATCCACCGTCTCGAAGCCCAGGGCGGCCAGCTGGGGGGCCAGGGGCCGGTGGTGTTCGACGACGTGGTCGGCCCCCAGCTGCCGCACCCAGGCGGCGCTCTCGGGGCGCGAGGCGCTGGCGATCACCACCGCCCCGGCCCGGCGGGCCAGCTGGATGGCGATCGAGCCCACCCCACCGGCGCCGCCGAGGATCAGCAGGCTGGGACCCTTGGCGCTCCCGCCCCCGCCGCCATCGGGATCCAGCCCGAGCCGCTCGAACAGCGACTCCCAGGCCGTCAGCCCCGTCAGCGGCACGCTGGCCGCCTCGGCCCAGGAGAGCCGGGCCGGTTTGTGTCCCACCAGGCGCTCGTCCACCAGCACGGCTTCGGCGTTGCACCCGGCCCGTCCCGCATCGCCGGCGAACATCACCGCATCCCCCACCCGGAAGCGGCCCACCCGCTCCCCCACCGCCGCCACCACTCCGGCCGCGTCCCAGCCCAGCTGCCGGGGCGGATCCCCCACGCCCACGGCGGCCCGCAGCTTGGTGTCGATCGGGTTCACCGCCACCGCCTCGATCCGCACCAGCAGGTCATGGGGGCCGGGGACGGGCTCCGGCAGCTCCGTGTCCACCAGGGCCGGGGTGGCGAGGATCGCTCTCATGGCGGCGGGCTCAGTAGCGGCAGTAGCCCACCTCCCCCTTCAGGGGCGGTTTGCAGGGGAAACGCAGCGGCACGAAGATCCGGTTGCCGTTGGCCTCGTTGGTGAGGGTGATGTTGCCCTGCACGAACAGCTCCCGGCGCCAGAGTCCCCCCAGCCGGTCGCGCAGCAGGTCGCTGCCGCTGGCGTCCTTGCCCTTGGTGGACACCTCCCGATAGGTCATGGACTGGCCGTCCTTCCAGCGGATCTTCAGGCCCCCGGGGATCTGCTCATCCACGCAGGCCAGGGGCTTGTCGTTGTACTCGCAGTCCTTCCAGCCGTCGCGGGGGATCTGGGGGGGCACCGGCTGCTCGGCCAGGGCGGGGGCCGCCACCCCGACCCCCACTGTCGCCCCCATCGCCAGCAGGAGGGGCAGCAGCGCCCGGCCGGCCCACGGGTGCAGGCCCCCGCGGCGGGAGCACGGGCGCCTGCGGCGGCAGTCGATGGACACGGGCAGCCCCTGGAGGATCGCTCCCCGTAGTCTCCCCCCAGAGTCCCCGTTTCGCCCCATGGCCGTGCAACATCGCTGGTCGGATGCCGCCGCCCGCGAAGCGATCGCCCGCTACGGCGCCCAGGGTGTGAACGAAGACCTGGCCCTGCGCACCTATTCGGCCCGGCTGCTGGGGGCCGACCCCGAGCTGGTGCTGCACGGTGGCGGCAACACCTCGGTGAAGACCACCGTGCACGGGCTGCTGGGTGAGCCGATCCGGGTGCTGTGCGTCAAGGGTTCGGGCTGGGACCTGGGCACGATCGAGCCGCCCGGCCATCCGGCGGTGCGGCTGGAGCCCCTCCAGTCCCTTCGGGTCCTGGACTCCCTCAGCGACGAGGCGATGGTGGCGGCCCAGCGCCAGAACCTGATCGATCCGGCCGCCCCCAACCCCTCGGTGGAGGCGCTGCTGCACGCCTTCCTGCCCCACACCTTTGTGGATCACACCCACTCGATCGCCCTGCTGGCTCTGGCCGACCAGCCCGATGCGGCCGAGGTCTGCCGTGAGGTGTACGGCGATCGGGTGGCCCTGGTGCCCTATGTGATGCCCGGTTTCGCCCTGGCCAAGGCGGCGGCCCTGGCCTGGGAGGCCGCGGCGGCCGGCGGCCGCGAACCGGAGGGCATGGTGCTGCTGCAGCACGGCCTGTTCTCCTTCGGGGCGACGGCCGAGCAGAGCTACGACCGGATGATCGACCTGGTGCGGCGGGCCGAGGAGCGCCTGGCCCGGGGCGAGCGCTCGCTCCATGCCGTGGCCGTGCCGGAGCGCCCGGCCCCTGCGGCGGCGGTGCTGCCGGTGCTGCGGGGCGCCCTGGGCCGGGCCGCCGTCGCCGCCGGCGTCCGTCCCCACTGGATCCTGGCGCTGCGCGACACGCCCCTGGCCCGCGCCGTCAGCGACGACGCCCGACTGGCCGACTGGGCGACCCGCGGCGTCGCCACCCCGGACCACGTCATCCGCACCAAGGCCCGGCCCCTGGTGCTGCCGCCGCTGCCGGCCGGCGGCGACGGCCCGGCCCTGGCCGCCTGGGGCCGCTCCCTGGAGCAGGCCCTGGAGGCCTATACCGCCGAGTACCGCGCCTACTTCCAGCGCCAGAACGCCGCCGCCGGAGGCGTCAAGAAGGCGCTCGACCCCCTGCCGCGGGTGGCGGCGATCCCGGGCCTGGGGCTGGTGGGCATCGGCAAGTCGGCCGCCGAGGCGGCCACCGTGGCCGACATCGCCGAGGCCTGGGCCCAGACCCTGCTGGCGGCCGAGGCCATCGGCCGCTTCGCGCCCGTCAATGAGGCCGACACTTTCGCCATGGAGTACTGGAGCCTGGAGCAGGCGAAGCTCGGCAAGGCGGCCGAGAAGCCCCTGGCCCGCCAGGTGGTGCTGGTGACCGGCGGCGCCGGCGCCATCGGTGCCGCCACCGCCCGGGCCTTCGCCGCCGCCGGGGCCGAGGTGGCCGTGCTCGATCTGGAGCAGGAGGCGGCCGAAGCGGTGGCCGCCTCCTGCGGCAAGCGGGCCCTCGCCGCGGCCTGTGATGTCACCGACCCGGCGGCGGTGCGGGCCGCCGTCGCGGCGGTGGCGGCCCACTTCGGCGGTCTCGACATCGTGGTGAGCAATGCCGGCGCCGCCTGGACCGGCCGGATGGCCACCCTGGCCGACGCCGACCTGCGGGCCAGCTTCGAGCTCAACTTCTTTGCCCACCAGAACGTCGCCCAGGCCGCCCTGGCGCTGTTCCGCGCCCAGGACCGCCCCGAGGGCGGCGGCCGCCCGGTGCTGGGGGGCCAGCTGCTGTTCAACGTCAGCAAGCAGGCCCTCAATCCCGGCCCCAACTTCGGCGCCTACGGCATCAGCAAGGCGGCCCTGCTGGCCCTGGTGCGCCAGTACGCCCTCGAGGAAGGCGAGGCCGCCGTGCGGGTGAACGCCATCAACGCCGACCGCATCCGCTCCGGCCTGCTCGACGACACCATGATCAAGGCGCGCTCCGCCGCCCGTGGCCTGAGCGAGGAGCTCTACATGGCCGGCAACCTGCTGGGGGCCGAGGTGCGCGCCAGCGACGTGGCCGACGCCTTCGTGGCCCTGGCCCGCATGGAGCGCACCACCGGCGCCGTGCTCACCGTCGACGGCGGCAACGTGGCGGCGATGGTGCGTTGAGCGCGCCGACGCTCTAGGCGGCCGCTCGGGCCCGCGCCGCCAGCCACAGCCCCAGGCCGCTCCAGAGCACCACCAGGCCCAGGCACAACCCGGTCCAGGCCGGCAGACCCCAGCCGTCCACCACCAGCGGGGCCACCACGGTGATCACGCCCCCGGCCAGCAGGGGCTGGAGCAGCAGCTGCTTGATGGAGAAGGCCGTCACCGCCTGGCTGCGGTCGCCCGGGTCGGCCATGCGCAGCAGCAGCAGGCCGCTGGCGGCCACCCCCGTGGCCTGACCGAATTCGATGATCGCCCGCTCGAACCAATCGGGCGGCAGGATCCGCGGCGCCAGCAGCAGGATCACCCCCAGGTTCCACAGCAGGCCCACCACCGCCAGCACCGCCAAAGGGATCCAGTCGTGGGCCAGCAGGCTCAGGTCGAGGCAGGCGGTGGCGGCGGTGATCAGCAGATCGGCGGAGATCGTGCCGGTCCTCCCCTGGATGGCGGTCGAGACCCACTGGGTCTGGCCGCTCCTCTCCAGGATCAGGCGCACCAGCAGGGAGCCCACCAGGGCCAGGGGGAACACGGGCAGGGCGTCGATCACCAGGGCGAAGACCCCGCCGCTGGCGTCGGCGATGGAGCGCAGGGCCGCCAGCGCCCCGCAGCCGAACAGCACCGCCACCCCCGCCAGGCCCAGGTTCACGGCCCAGTCGGCGAGCTGCCGCCACAGGGCCGGCACCTCCACGGTGCCCGCCTCCAGGGGCAGATCCATCGGCACCTCCCGCAGCGGCGGAGTCTCCTCCTCCACCAGCGCCATCGCCGCTTCGATCGGCAGCGCATCGGGGAACATCAACCAGCCCCGGGCCCGGGCCAGCACCACCAGCAGGCCCCCCACCACCGTCGACACCAGCAGACCGACGGTGGCCATGGCCAGCCCCAGGGCCTGGGCCCCCTCCAGGCCCAGCCGCTCATAGGTGGGCCCCATGGCGGCGGCGGAGCCGTGCCCGCCCTCGTAGGCCACTTCGATCAGGCAGGCCATCACCGGGCTCACCCCCAGCCAGGGCTGCAGCACCAGCAGCACCGCCAACCCCGCCACCAGGAACTGGCCGAAGGCCAGGGTGAGGGCCAGCAGCACCTGGGCCGAGAGCGGGCGCCACAGCCCCCCCAGCTTCGGCAGCGGCTTGCCCAGCAGCAGCGTGGCGAACACCAGGGTCAGCAGGGGCAGGGGCAGCTGGTCCCAGAGGTCGATCACCCTCTGGGGCAGCAGGGGCAGCAGCCCGGCCGGGGCCACCACCAGCCCCAGGCCTCCGGCCAGCAGGGCCTCCGGCAGTCCCCAGCGCTTCATGCCCAGCAGCCCGCCGATGCCGGCGCCGATCACCAGCAGCACGGTGAGGGCGGCCAGGGCCAGGGCCAGCCACTCCACCCGATCCACCACCCCCGGCACCAGTGAGGCGATCACAGGTGGAACCGGCGGCGGAAGAAGGCTTCGGTGGCCTCGAGCACCGCGGTGCGCACTGCGCTGTCACGGAAGCCGTGGCCTTCCCCGGGGATCAGGTGCAGTTCCACCTCCTGTCCGCGTTGCCTGAGCGCATCCACCATCTGCTCACTCTGACGGGCCGGCACCACCCGGTCGTCGAGGCCGTGGAAGAACAGCACCGGCGCCGTGATCCGCGCCGCATGGCGCAGGGGTGAACGCGCTTCGTAAAGCGCCCGGGCCCCGGGCCAGGGGCCGATCAGGGTCTCGGTGTAGCGGGCCTCGAAGCGATGCTCCACGGCCAGCAGGGCCTCCGGATCGGTCACCGGGTAGCGGACGGCGCCGGCCGTGAACACGTCGGTGAAGCACAGGGCCGCGAGCACCGTGAAGCCGCCGGCGCTGCCGCCCTCGAAGGCGACCCGGGTCGGGTCGGCCTTGCCCGCCGCCACCACGGCCCGGGCGGCGGCGGCGCAGTCGGCCACGTCCACCACGCCCCACTGGCCGTCAAGGCGCTCGCGGTAGGCCCGCCCGAAGCCGGTGGAGCCGCCGTAGTTCACATCCACCACGCCCCAGCCGCGGCTGGTCCAGAACTGGATGGCCAGGTTGAGCCCCGTGCCGGCCATGGCGGTGGGGCCGCTGTGGCCCTTCACCAGCAGGGGCGCCTCGGCGCGGCTGCTGCCCCGGGGCGGGTAGTACCAGGCGTGGGTGGGCGTCCCGCCGTGGCCGTCGAACCAGAGGGGTTCGGGGAGGCTGATCGCTTCCGCCGCCAGCGGCGCCGGGGCGGCCGGTGTGTGCTGCCAGGTGCCGCTGGCCGTGTCCAGCTCCAGCAGCCCCTGGCCGATGGCGGGGGCGGCGGCCACCGCCACCAGCCGGCCCGCTGCGGCGCTCAGGGCGGCCAGGTCGCTGAAGGGCAGGGGGATCGGCTCCCAAGGGCCGCCATCCAGCGCCAGCCTGCCCAGTTCCCAGCGTCCCTGGCGGCAGGCCGCCGCCAGCAGCCGCTCGCCGTCCCAGGCCGTTGTTCGCAGGCCATAGACCCACTGCGGTGTGGCGAACTCCGCCTCCATGGGGCAGAGCGGCTGCCAGCGGGGCGGCGTGTCCGGCCCCAGGGCGGACGCGTCCGCCAGCCGCTCCAGGTTCCACCAGCCGCTGCGGTCGTTGGCCACCACCAGGGAGCCGTCGTCGAGCCAGAGGGGCTGGAACACCGAGATCCCCTGGGGATCCCCGGCCGCCGAGCCGGCGATCGGCCGGGCCTGGCGCAGCTGCCCAGCGGCGTCGATGGCGGCCAGCCAGAGCTGGCTGCGCTCCCAGGGCATGAACGGCTGCTCCCAGCTCACCCAGGCCAGGTGGCCGCCGCCTGGGGCCAGCACCGCATAGCCGCAGAAATCGGCCGGCTGGTGCAGCAGCTCCGGCTCACCCCCCGCCAGGGGCACGGCCACGAGCCGGTCGAGGCCGTCCTGCTCCATCACGCCGATCCAGCGCCGGCGTCCCCGGTCGATCAGGCCATCGGCGAAGGCCCGCGGCCGCTCCGGGTCGGGCGGGGCGGTGAGCCGCCGGGGTTCCGCGACGGTGGTGGGATCGCCGTCGCTGGTGAGGGTGACCTGCCACAGGCAGCGGTCGCCATCGTCGACGAACACGACCTGGTCGCCCGCCACCGCATAGGCGCCGCCGCCGTATTCGTGCACCCGGGTGCGCAGGTTCCAGGTGCCCGGGGTCAGGTCCACCGCGGCTGCGCCGGCTCCGCCCCGTCCCATCAGGGTGGTGCGTCCCCGCTCCCCAGGTCGCTGCTCCAGCCAGAACAGGCGTCCCCCCTCCAGCCGCGGTTCGGCGATGCCGGCTGTCCGGCCGACCGCCAGCCCGGCGGGCAAGGGCACCGTGTCCGGCCATGGCTGCGCCCCCACCGAGTCCTCCGCAGGCTGCTTCTAGAATCCCCCCATCGTTTCAGGTGACGATTTGGCCCGCAGCTTCGCCCAGATGGCACGGTCCGCCGAACAGGGCGGCAATTCCGTGCTGGTGCCGAAGGTGCCGGTGGAGCGGCCACCCCTGGAGATCCACAAGCTGGGCTCGAAGGAGCTGCGGGCCCCGGCCCGCCGGATCAGCAAGGTGGATGCCTCGATCCGGGATCTGGCCCGGGACATGCTGCGCAGCATGTACACCGCCAAGGGCATCGGCCTGGCGGCCCCCCAGGTGGGTGTGCATCGCCAGCTGCTGGTGATCGATCTGGACCTCGAGGAGGCCGCCACTCCGCCGCTGGTGCTGATCAACCCGGAGATCACCGCCGCCGGGGCCTCCTTCAACACCTACGAGGAGGGTTGCCTCAGCATCCCCGGGGTCTACCTCGATGTGGTGCGTCCCTCGGTGGTGGAGGTCACCTACCGCGACGAGACGGGTCGCCCGCGCCGCCTCAAGGCCGACGGCCTGCTGGCCCGCTGCATCCAGCACGAGATGGACCATCTTCAGGGTGTGCTGTTCGTCGATCGGGTCACCGACGAGCTCAGCCTCAACGAGGGCCTGCAGCAGCAGGGCTTCCGCCGCTCCGACGTCCAGTCGATCCGCTGATTGCCATGCCGATGAAACCCTTGGCCGGCCTCTTCCTGGGCCTGGCCTGCCTGCTCGGCATCGCCGCCACCGGATCGATCTTCGAGCTCTCCTACGGCGACCCCGACCTGGGCGTCCAGGCCACCCGCTGGATCCTGGCCGGCAGCCTGCCGGGCACGGTGCTGGCGCTCCTGGTGGCGATCCGGATCAACAAGCCCGCCTGAGCCCGCGGCGGTCCCGCCGCGACCACGCCGCGACCCCACGGCCGGCCCGACAACCGGCCGCCCGATTGGGACACACGGGCTGGATTCCGGTGGTTGCCGTTCATACGATTCAGACCGCTTCGATGAACGCCGTGACCCTCCCCGTGCTTCCCCGCGCAGGCCTGGCGGCCCTGACGGTGCTGGCGACCGCCCTGGCCACCACGGCCCCCGCCCCGGTCCGCGCCTCCGCCCTGTTCGCCGCCGCCGAGGTGGATCAGCAGAACTTCCTGCTGGTGGCGGCCCCCATCGGCACCCGGGGCGACAAGGCCCAGCTGAACATCTACGAGCAGCTCAAGCCGGTGCGCCCCTGCTTCGAGGTGGGCGAGGGCCTGCCGTCCCCTGTGAACCCCCTGCTGGCCACCTTCGATTTCACCGGCATCTGCAACCGCTACATCGACGCCAACGGCTATTCGGTGCGGGTGGGCGGCCAGGACCTGGCCACCTCCTACCGGCTGATGGTCACCCGCAGCGGCGGCGACATGCTGCTGCTGGCCTTCCCCACCAGGGCCGGAGCCGGCCCTGAGATGGTGGTGGCCCGCACCCGGGGCAGTGCGCCCGGCTTCCTCAAGCTCCACATGGAGCCGGGCTGGCGGCTGATGCGGCGCCAGTTCGGCGGCCGCAACCTCGGCCACCTGTACGTCTATGCCGACAGCTGGCCGGGAACGGCGGCCACGGCGGCCCAGCCCGCCCCGAGCAATCCCTCCCTCCCGGCCCAGCCCGCCGCCAGCACGGGCACGCCGGCCCCGGCCAGCACGGGTACGCCCGCCCCGGCTGGCCCCGTCGGCCCGCCCGCCGCGACAGCCCCGGCCAGCACCCCTGCCGCGGCAGTCCCGAACCGCCGGCCTGCCGCCGCCGGGCGCCGGGTGCAGCCGGCCACGACCCGTCCCACGGCCGTCGACCCAGCCGGGGAGTCGGCTCCCGCCGCCGCCCAGCAGCCCGTGGCTCCGCCGGCCATCCCCGCCACCAAGCTCTGAGGCGGGGCCCCGAAGCCCCGCTTGCTAGGGTGCAACGCTGCGAACGTCTCAGCAGTACTTCATGACCCAGGTCACCGTCGGCGAAAACGAAGGCATCGAATCGGCCCTGCGCCGCTTCAAGCGCCAGGTGTCCAAGGCGGGCATCTTTGCCGATCTGAAGCGGCTGCGCCACCACGAAACCCCCACCGAGAAGTACAAGCGCAAGGCCCAGCAGCGCCGCCGCCGCCGCTGAGCCCCGCCTCGGAGCCGACGCTTCAGGTGCTTCTACCTGTTGCCCTGGCCAGCGGCCGCCTCCAGGCTGGAGGGGCCATCGCAGCAGGGTCCATGGGCCATCCGGTCGCCTCCACCGCAGACCAGCCACGGTCAGCCTCCATGCTTGAGCGGCTCAGCCACTGGTTGGCGGAGACGGTCAACCATGCCTGGGGCAATCCGGGTGAGGAAGCCCAGCACCGGCCGCCCCTCATCGGGGTGCAGCCCTACAGCGACAGCCCGCCGCGGCGCCGGCGCCGCTGAGGTCCGCTTCGCTTCCTCGGATCCGCTTCCTCAGTCGATCCTGTCGAAGGATCGGTAACTGAGGGCTTCGGCGATGGCCGGGCACGTCACCCGCACCTCGCCGGCCAGATCGGCGATGGTGCGGGCCACCCGCAGCACCCGCTCCGCCCCCCTGGCGGAGAGGCGGCGCTGGCTGATGGCGCGCTCCCACAGGGCCAGGGCCTCCGGCGCCGGATCCACCACCGCCGCCAGCGACGGCCCATCCAGTTGTCCGTTGGCCGCCCCCTGCGGGTTGCGCGCGCCCATCCGACGGCGCGCCGCCGCCACCCGCCGGGCCACCACCGCGCTCGACTCACCGGCGGGCAGCGCCGCCTCGTGCCCCCCGCGATAGGCCCCGCCCAGTTCCCGGGCCTCGGGGCGGCGCATCACCACCTGCAGGTCGATCCGGTCGAGCAGGGGCCCGGAGAGGCGCCCCCAGTGCCGCCGCCGCTGGGCCTCACCGCAGCGGCAGCTCTGGCTGGGGTCGCCATACCAGCCGCAGGGACAGGGGTTGGTGGCCGCCACCAGCAGCACGCGGCTGGGGAAGCGGCAGCGCTGCCGGGTGCGGCTGATCCACAGCTCCCCCTCCTCCAGGGGCTGGCGCAGCTGGTCGAGCACCTCGCGGCGGAACTCCGCCAGCTCATCGAGGAACAGGACCCCGTGGTGGGCCAGGCTCAGCTCCCCTGGCCGGGGAACGGCGCCACCACCGATCAGGGCGGCGGCGGAGCAGCCGTGGTGGGGGCTGCGGAAGGGGCGCTGGCGCCGCAGGCCGGCCCCCTCCCCCAGCAGCCCGGCCAGGGAGTGGAGCTGGGTGACCTCCAGGGCCTCCTGGTGCGACAGGGGTGGCAGCAGCGTCGGCAGACGCCGGGCCAGCATCGTCTTGCCGCTGCCGGGCGCCCCCACCAGCAGCAGGTGGTGGCCGCCGGCCGCGGCGATCTCCAGGGCCCGGCGGCCATGGGCCTGGCCCCGCACCTCGGCCAGGTCGGGCGCGGCCAGCGACGGCTCCGGCGGGACCGCCGCCGCCGGTGCCGCCGCGCGCCCCGGATCCCGCAGCAGGGCCACCACCTCCCCCAGGTGCTCGGCCCCCCAGACGGGCAGCCCCTCCACCAGGGCGGCCTCGGTGGCGTTGGCCGCCGGCACCACCAGGGCCCGGGCCCCCTGCCGCCGCGCCGCCAGGGCCAGGGCCAGCACCCCCCGGATCGGCCGCAGCCGGCCGTCGAGGCCCAGCTCCCCCGCGCTCCAGATCCCCTCCACCTGGGCCGCGGCCAGCTGCTGGCTGGCCACCAGCAGCCCCAGGGCGATGGGCAGATCGAAGCCGGGCCCCGCCTTGGGCAGGTCGGCGGGGGCCAGGTTGACCACCACCCGGGTGAGGGGCACCCGCAGGCCGCCGTTGCGCAGCGCCCCCCGCACCCGCTCCCGGGACTCCTGGGCCGCCGCATCCGCCAGGCCCACCACCCGCAACCCCGGCAGCCCCGGGGCGATGTCCACCTCCACCGTCACCGGCAGGGCCTCGAAGCCCCGCAGGGCGCCGCTGCTGCACCGTGCCAACATCATCCGGGGAGCTCACTGCCCGTTCAGTGCCACCTCCCGACCACTCCCCGGCGTGCCATGGCCAGCAGCGACACCATCTTCGGCCGCATCCTGCGGGGCGAGATTCCCTGTCAGGAGGTCTATGCCGACGACCTCTGCCTGGCCTTCCGGGATGTGAATCCCCAGGCCCCGGTGCATGTGCTGGTGATTCCGCGCGAGCCCATCCCCCAGCTGGGGGAGGCCGCCGCCGAGCACCAGGCCCTGCTGGGCCACCTGCTGCTGGTGGCCGCCAAGGTGGCCCGGCTGGAGGGGCTCGAGAGCTGGCGCACCGTCATCAACAGCGGCGCCGAGGCCGGCCAGACCGTGTTCCACCTGCATCTGCACGTGATCGGCGGCCGCCCGCTGGCCTGGCCGCCGGGCTGATCACCGGCTGCACACCGCGGCCGCGGCCGGGTGGGGCCGGCGGTGAGAATGGCGCGATCCGCCCACGCCCATGTCCCCTCTGAAGGCCCTTCGCGAGCAGCTGGGCAAGCTGCAGCGCCTGGCCCAGCCCTACTTCCTGCCCCTCGACGAAGGCGGCGGCGGCAGCGGCCAGTTTCTTCTCCTTGTGGTGGCCCTGCTGGCGGTGGTGGTGGGCTTCACCCTGCTGCTGCTCACCGGCGTGGTGGCGGCGGCCGGGGCCTGGATTCCCGAACTGCGCAACCGCTTCCTGCCCGGGGTGCCGGAGCAGGTGGCGGCGGTCTGGAGCGGGCCGATCGGCATCGTGATCATGGTGCTGTTCGCCGCCGGTGTGGGCGCCTTCATCAGCCTGCGGGCCAAGCTGCGCCAGGGACGCTGGCTGCCCTGGCTGCTGCTGGGCATCATCGCCCTGCTGATCCTGGTGATCAACGGCATCAACGTCGGCATCAGCTTCATCGCCCGGAACATCGAGAACGCCCTGGTGGCGTACAAGGCGGAGGAGTTCTGGAAGATCGTCGCGATCTACGCCTTCTGTCTGGTGCTGGCCCTGCCGATCCGCGCCATCCAGAGCTACCTGATTCCCAAGCTGGGTCTGCTGTGGCGGGAGTGGCTCAGCGGCCGCATGCTGGGCCGCTATCTCACCAACCGGGCCTACTACGTCCTCAATCCAAACGACGAATCCGTCGAGGAGATCGACAACCCGGACCAGCGGATCTCCCAGGATGCGGCCAGCTTCACCGCCACCAGCCTGAGCGTCACGGTGGAGATCATCTCCGCCCTGCTCACCTTCTTCAGCTTCATCATCGTTCTCTGGAGCATCAACCAGACCCTGGCCCTGTGGCTGCTGGCCTATTCGGTGGGCGGTACGGCCCTGATCGTGTTCGCCAGCCGCAAGCTGGTGAACCTCAACTACCAGCAGCTGAAGCTGGAGGCCGATTTCCGCTACGGCCTGGTCCACATCCGCGACAACGCCGAATCGATCGCCTTCTATCGGGGCGAGCGCCAGGAGCAGAAGGAGGGGGAACGGCGCCTGGACGGGGTGATCGTCAACTACAACCGCCTGATCATTTGGGAGGCGCTGATCAGCGTCATCCAGCGCTCCTACGACTACTTCTCCCGTTTCCTGCCCTGGCTGGTGATCGCGCCGATCTACTTCGCCAAGGAGGTGGATTTCGGGGTGTTCGGCCAGGCCAGCATCGCCTTCTCCCAGGTGCTGTTCTCGGTCAGCTACATCGTCAACAACATCGACCGGCTGGCCGCCTTCTCCGCCTCCATCAGCCGTCTTGAGGGCTTCCAGGGCAAGGTGGAGTCGATCAGTGCCGACATGGCCGAGTTCGTGGCCGCCGAGCAGGCCTCCGCCGGGGGTGCCATGGGGGCCGGTGCCGGGGCCGTGCGCCCGGAATCGATCCTGGTGAGCCACGTGGATCTGGTGCCGCCGCGCACCAAACGCCTGCTGGTGCGGGACCTCAGCCTGGAGGTCACCGCCAACCAGCGGCTGCTGGTGGTGGGCCCGTCGGGCTGCGGCAAGACCTCCTTCCTGCGGCTGGTGAGCGGCCTCTGGCCGCCCGCCGCCGGCCACGTGCAGCGGCCGCCGGTGGGGGAGCTGATGTTCATCCCCCAGAAGCCCTACATGCTGCTGGGCAGCCTGCGGGAGCAGCTCTGCTACCCCCAGCCCACCGACCGCTTCAGCGACGAGCAGCTGCGCCACGTGCTCGAGGAGGTGCGCCTGCCCGATCTGGTGCATCGCTATCCCGACCTGGACATCAAGCAGGACTGGCCGCGGCTGCTCTCCCTCGGCGAGCAGCAGCGCCTGGCCTTCGCCCGACTGCTGCTCAACTCGCCCCGGTTCGTGGTGCTCGATGAGGCCACCAGCGCCCTCGACGTGGCCACGGAGAAGGCGCTCTACGAACTGCTGGTGCAGCGGGAGATGGCCTTCGTGAGCGTGGGCCACCGTCCCACCCTCACCGCTTACCACGACACGGTGCTCGAGCTCGACGGCAACGCCGGCTGGCGCCTGCTTCCGGCGGCCGGCTATACCTTTGGCCGCGAGGACTGACCCGATGAGCGACCCTTCCGCCACCCCATCAGCCGACGCCCCACCGGCGGTCGCCACATCCCCCGCCACCAGTGCCACCACCTCCGAGGTGCCCGCCTTCGGCTGGAGCGGCTATGCCGAGCGGGTCAACGGCCGTTTCGCCATGCTCGGCTTCGTCGCCGTGCTGCTGATCGAGACCCTCAGCCACGACACCTTCCTGCACTGGGCCGGCCTTGTGCCCTGATCAGGGCACGGCGATCAGGTCCACCTGCCACTGGCCCTGGCGACTCACCTCCACCGCCAGCTCCCGGCCGTCGGCCCGCAGCGACACCCGCCGGGGCACGCCGGGGGGCTGCAGCGGCACCGGCTGCAGGGCCATCAGGTTGCGGCGGTAGAGCACCAGCTCCGTGCGCCCCTCCAGCTGGCGCACCAGGGCCAGTCGCTCACCGCGGCCATCCACCGCCACGCTCAGGGGCTGGGCATCGGGGCGCTCCAGGCCCGGCAGGGGCACCGGCTGCAGGCGCTGCAGGTTCACCAGCTGCACCCGGTCGCGGCCATCGCGGCTGACAATCAGGGCCAGCCAGTCGCCGGAGAGGGACGGGGCCCGGGCGGGGCCGGCCGCCTCGAGCCGCTGGTTCAGCCCCACCAGCGGCTGGGGCAGCGGACCCAGGCAGCCCGCCAGCAGCGGCGGCAGGGCCGCCACGGCCGCCACCGCCGCACGCGCGCGCACCAGCCTGCCGGCCCCGGCTGTCATGGGGCGTCACCCGGCGCGCCCCGCACGGCCAGGCCGGCGGGCAGGTCCGGCTCCAGCAGGGCGGTGAGGTCGTACAGCTGCACCCGGGAGCGGCCGTCCCCCTCGGTGGCGACGGCGAGGCGCCGGCCGTCGGGGGCCAGGCTGAGGCTGTCGGGCACCAGGCTGCCCGGCAACGGCAGGCGGTGCAGCCGTCCTGTGGCCCGGTCCTCGATGACCACCCGCCGCTGCGGGCCCTCCTGAACCAGCAGGGCCAGATAGCGGCCGTTCCAGCTCAGGGACGGGGAGCGGTGGGGCTGCAGCCGCTGCAGGTGGCGCAGGGGCAGCACCGTGCCGGAGGGCTGCTCCTGCAGCAGCACCGTGTCGCGGCCGTCCCGACGCACGACGCTGGCCAGGACGCGGCCGTTGCCGCTCAGGGCCGGATCCTGACGGTCGGCGCTGCCCCAGCCCACCGGCCCGGCGCTGCGGCGACCCCAGCTCCAGCTGCCGCAGCCGGAGAGGAGCAGGGCCAAGAGGGCCACCGCCAGCAGCGGCACACGGGCACCAGCCGGGCGCCGCCGCCGGCGAGGTGGCGGATCAGTCGTCGAAACGGGAGCTGTTGTCCCTGGCAACAGGGGGGCGGGCGGAAGGCTCGGCTGCCGGCGGGCGGGTCTCCGGGCCCGCCGGCCGGGGCCGGCCGCTGGCCATCGGCGAGAAGTCGGCATCACTGACGTCATCGGCGGCGCCGCCGCGGGAGCTGGGGCGGATCGGAGTGCCCATGGGCGTTCCCGGCGGACCGGCGGCCGCGGGGCCAGTGGCGGCGTCCCGGCCCGTCGGGGCGGTGCCACGACGGGCGGAGCGGGGCACCGTGTCGGCCGCCGCCAACGGGCGGGAGCCGCGGCGGGGCTCGGGGGCGCTGTCGCGGTCCCGGCGACGGGCGCCGAAATCAGCAGTGGCGGAGCGGCCCTGGCCACCGGCGCTGTAGCGGCCGGCGGTCCGGTCGGGTCGGTCGTCGAGGGGGGGACGGTCGGGGCGGCCTGGGGGACGCTCTGCCCTGGGGTTGTCCCAGGATTCCTGCTCGTCGCGACGGCTGGCGGCCCGCTCGGGGATGGCGGCCCGGCTGGGGCGGCGTGGCCGGTAGAAATCGTCCTCCGGTTCTTCGCGGGAGGGGATGCGGCGCCGCAGCGGTTCAGGCTCGTCGAAGCGGTCGGGCTCGTCCTCCCAGCTGCGACCGCCGCCGAGGCCCCCCCGGGGCCGGAAAGGGGCGGCGGGTTCCTCGTCGTCGAAATAGGAGGAGCGGCGGGCCTGCTCGGTGGTCACCCCCCGCAGCCGCACGCTCTCGTAGGCGAAGAAGACCGTGGTGCCGGCCAGCAGGAACTGGCCGAACTGCAGGATCGGATCCAGGCGCCAGCCCTGGAAGAAGAGGATGCCGCCGCAGAGAAGGCCGATGGCGGCGAAGAAGACGTCGTAGTCGCGGGCCAGGGCCGGCTTGAAGCTCCTCATGAAGTAAAGGAAGGCTCCACCGACCGCCAGGACGATGCCGACGATGCTGGCCCAGTTGAGGCTGGCGTTGACCACGGCGGTTCACCCGGGCGACGGGCCCCACTCTAAGGACCGCGCCCGCCCTGTCATCGGCAGGCGCGGGGGGCCGCCGGCTCAGAGGCGCCGGTCGACCTGGTCGTTCTGGCTGATCAGCACCAGGGCGATGGAGATGGGGATCACCACGATGACCGCGCCCCAGGCGAGGCTGCTGAGGAAGTTGGCGAGGGATGGGGTCATGGCAGGCGTTCGCTCCGGACAGCTCGGCGGATCCTAGGCAGGGAGGGCCGCTTCCTACGATCAGGCTTCCGACGCTTAGAGCTTTGTGACGGCTCCGGCCCTTTCCGCACCGGCCCTCCTGCCCCTGCTGCACCTGGCCCTGGGGCTGGTCCTGGCGGGCTGGACCCTGCTGTTCCTGTTCCGCATCGTCCTCACCTGGTACCCCGGTGTGGACCTCACCAAGGGGGTGATGCGACTGGTGGGGGCGCCCACCGAGCCCGTTCTGGCCCTCACCCGCCGCCTGATCCAGCCCATCGGCGGTGTCGACGTGACGCCGGTGGTCTGGGTGGGGCTGGTCAGCCTGCTGCGGGAGCTGCTGGTGGGTCAGCAGGGGCTGGTCACCCAGGCCCTGCTGCGCAGCCAGGCCGTCGGCTGAGCTGGTGCCCGCTCAGCGGTTCAGCATCTCCTCCTCGACGAACTTGGTCCAGACCTCACCGCGCTGGAACTCCTGGCGATCCAGCAGGGCCAGGTGGAATTCGATGGTGGTGGGAATCCCCGTCACGGCACATTCCGACAGGGCCCGGCGCATGCGTCGGATGGCGTGGTCCCGGTCGGTCCCCCAGACGATCAGCTTGCCGATCAGGGAGTCGTAGAAGGGCGGGATCTCATAGCCCGTGTAGACGTGGCTGTCGATGCGCACCCCCGGCCCGCCGGGGGGCAGCCAGCCGGTGATCTTGCCCGGGGCCGGGCGGAAGTTGTGGCGCGGATCCTCGGCGTTGATGCGGCACTCGATGGCGTGGCCGCTGATGTGGATCTCGTCCTGGCGGACGGAGATCGGCTCGCCGCCGGCGATGCGCAGCTGCTCGGCGATCAGGTCGATGCCCGTCACCATTTCGGTGACGGGATGCTCCACCTGGATGCGCGTGTTCATCTCCATGAAGTAGAAACCCCCGCCGCGGTCGACCAGGAACTCCACCGTGCCGGCGCCCTCGTAGTTGATGCAGCGGGCCGCCGCCACCGCCGCCTGGCCCATGCGTCGGCGCAGCTCGGGATCGAGCCCCGGGCTGGGGGCCTCCTCCAGCAGTTTCTGGTGGCGGCGCTGGATCGAGCAGTCGCGCTCCCCGAGGTGCACCACGTTGCCGTGGCGGTCAGCCAGCACCTGCACCTCCACGTGCCGGGGCCGGTCGATGAATTTCTCCATGTAGAGGCCCGGGTTGCCGAAGGCGGCCTCCGCCTCCCCCTGGGCGGCCCGGAACAGGGTGTCGAGCTGGCTGGCCTCCGGCACCAGGCGCATGCCCCGGCCGCCGCCGCCGGCGGTGGCCTTGATCATCACCGGATAGCCCATGGCGGCGGCGAGGCTGGCGGCCTCGGTGGGATCCTCCAGCAGCCCCTCGCTGCCGGGGATCGTGGGTACCCCCACCCGCTGCATGGTGATCTTCGCCGTCGACTTGTCACCCATGGCCAGGATCGAGGCCGGCGAGGGGCCCACGAAGATCAGGCCGTGGTCGAGGCACTTCTCGGCGAAGTCGGCGTTCTCCGCCAGGAAGCCGTAGCCGGGGTGGATGGCGTCGGCGCCGCGGGAGGTGGCGGCCGCCAGGATGTTGGGAACGTTGAGATAGCTGCGGCTGCTGGGGGCTTCGCCCACGCAGACGGCCTCATCGGCCAGCTGCACGTGCAGGGCGTTCTTGTCCACGGTGCTGTAGACGGCCACTGTGGCGATGCCGAGCTCCCGGCAGCTGCGCAGGATGCGGAGGGCGATTTCGCCGCGGTTGGCGATCAGCAGTTTGCCGATGGGCATCCGTGCAGGTCCGGCGATGGGGGCAGGCGGGGGGTGCGGCCGTGCCGGGGCGGACTGTATCAGCGCTCACCGGCGCCGCCCCGCATCAGGGTCGCCGGGGCTGGGGAAGCCTGTGCGTATATTGCTCAGTCGGTGAGGGCCCCGGCCCGCTCCGACCACGCGGATGTGGTGGAATTGGTAGACACGCACGTTTGAGGGGCGTGTGGCTTCGGCCTTGCGAGTTCAAGTCTCGCCATCCGCATTTCTCTTTTCCCGCTCCGTTTCCCGCCCCCGTCCCCCGGACCCAGCGGTTCTCTTGTCCCAGCCCTCGCCGGTCTCCGCTCCAGCCGCCGCGAGCGCGATCGTGCTGGTCAGCAACGGCCCGGGCGAGCTGAGCACCTGGGTGCGGCCGCTGGCTGAGCAGCTCCATCGGCTGCAGCCCCTGCGGCCCCGGGATCCGGCGTCCCCCTGCAGCCTGCGGCTGGTGCTGGTCCCCTGCCCCAATGCCACCGGGGCGGAGCATCGGGTGGCCCGGGACTGGGGGCTGTTCGAGCGCGTGCTGCCGGCCTCCCGGTTCTGGTGGCTGCTGCTGCGGCCCCGCCGCCACGGCCCCTGGCCCGCGCGGGGCGTGGTGGTGTTTCTGGGCGGCGACCAGTTCTGGACCGTGCTGCTCTCCGCCCGCCTGGGCTACCGCCACCTCACCTACGCCGAGTGGGTGGCCCGCTGGCCCCGCTGGAACGACCGCATCGCCGTGATGGGCCCCACCGCCGCCGGCCGCCTGGCCCCCCGCTGGCGGCAGCGGGCCACGGTGGTGGGCGACCTGATGGCGGACCTCTCGACCCTGGCCCGCCAGGACGATCCCCTCCCGCCCGGCGACTGGGTGGCCCTGCTGCCCGGCTCGAAGCGGGCCAAGCTGCTGGTGGGGGTGCCCTTCCTGCTGGAGACCGCCGACCGGCTGGCGGCCCTGCGGCCCGGCTGCCGCTTTCTGCTGCCGGTGGCCCCCACCACCACGGTGCGGGAACTGCTGGCCTACGGCGGGCCCGCCAACCCGCTGAACCGCCACCGGGGAGCCGGCGAGCCCCAGCTCCGGGGCGACGAGATCGTCACGGCGGCCGGCACCCGCATCCTGCTGCTGGAGCGCCATCCCGCCCATGCCGCCCTGAGCCAGTGCGCCCTGGCGCTGACCACGGTGGGGGCCAACACCGCCGAGCTGGGGGCCCTGGCGGTGCCGATGATCGTGCTGGTGCCGACCCAGCACCTGGCGGTGATGCAGGCCTGGGACGGCTGGATGGGGCTGGTGGCCCGGCTGCCCCTGCTGCGCCGTCTGGTGGGGGTGGCCCTCACCGCCTGGCGGATGCGCCAGCGCGGCTTCCTGGCCTGGCCCAACATCTCCGCCGGCCGCGCCGTGGTGCCGGAGCGGGTGGGGCCGATCGAACCGGCCCAGATCGCCGCGGAGGCCGCCGACTGGCTGGAGCATCCCGAGCGCCTGGCGGCCATGGCCGACGACCTGCGCAGCCTGCGGGGGGCGCCCGGCGCCGTGGCGGCGGTGGCGGCCATGGTGCGGGGCCTGCTGCCGCCACCGGAGTCCTCCGGGGCGCCGGTGCGATCTGGATAGGATTCCGTTCACCATGGCCCCATCAGGGGCTCGTCACGATGCAGCCGAGCGATTCCACCCCCTCCACCACCGTCCCTGCCGACGCCGACTGGCGCGCGAAGCTGACACCCGAGCAGTACCGGGTGGCGCGGGAGGGGGGCACCGAGCGGGCCTTCACCGGCGCCTACTGGAACAACAAGGCCACCGGGATGTATCACTGCGTCTGCTGCGGCAGCGAGCTGTTCAGTTCCGCCACCAAGTTCGATTCCGGCACCGGCTGGCCCAGCTTCTGGCAGGGGGTGAGCGACGGAGCGATCACCACCCACACCGACCGCTCCCATGGCATGGAGCGCACCGAGATCCGCTGCGCGACCTGCGATGCCCACCTCGGCCATGTCTTCAACGACGGGCCCACCCCCACCGGTCTGCGCTACTGCGTCAATTCGGCGTCGCTGCAGTTCGCCGAGGGCTGAGCCGGGGCGGTTGCCCTCTCTCCAGGCTCACCAGGGATCGTCGAGGATCTCGGGCTCCACATCCACCGGCTCCTTGGCGCGGCGGGCCTCCCGGGGAGGGGCTTCTTCGGGGGGCGCGTAGGGGTCCTGCTGGGGTTCCCGGGCCCGGGGTGGCTCGGGACGGTCCCGCTCCGGGTCGTACCCGCGCTCGGGCCGGTAGCGCTCCTCGGGGTAACGGCCTTCGCTGAAGCGATCGCCGCTGTAGCGCTCTTCGGGATAGCGGTCGTCGTAGCGCTCCGGCACCACCCGGTCCCGCCGCTCGCTCTCGCGCCCGTAGGCCTCGGCCGGGCGGGCTTCGGGGCGCTGGCGCGGTTCCGGCAGATCGTCGTCGAGGTAGCGGCGCTGGCGCAGGGGCTCCCGCTCGCGCCGCTCCTCCAGTTCCACGTACTCCAGCTCCTCCGCGGGCTGGAAGCTGCGGCTGGCGGCCGGCTGGATCCGGCGCTGCTCCTGGACGGTGGGCTGGCCCGCCGGCAACTGGTTCTCGGCGGGAACGGCCCCGGTGCGGAACCGGTCCCGCTCTTCCTGCTCCCAGCTGGCGCCGCCGATGCCGAGCTTCTCCAGCAGGCCGGTGCCGAGCTGCTTGAGCTTCTCCTCGGCCCCCTCGTAGACGATGATCCGGTCCGGGCCGCTGCTGACCACCTCCCCCACCGGCATCTCCCAGGTGCTGAGCACCCCTTCGCCGAGCAGGGGAACGCCGAGGGCGCCGATCACCAGGGTGGTGAGCTCGCCGGTCTCGATGTCGAAGCTGAAGCCGAGCACACGGCCGAGCTGTTCACCGGATTCGGTGATCACCTGGCAGTTGATGACCTTGCTGTAGCGCTCGGGGTTGAAGCCCTCGGCCAGGGAATCGGCCGAATCCACCAGGATCACGTCACCCACCTGACGGATGCGATCCAGCGGCATCCAGCGGGGCAGGCCCGGCAGGAATCGGGTCAGGGGGTTGTCCCGCAGGCCGAGGGCGATCACCTCGCGCCGGTCAATGTCGACCACCACCTCGCCGACGACGCCCAGGCGCCGACCGGTGTCCCGGGTGATGACCTGGGTGCCCATCAGTTCGGAGCGCAGCCAGAGGCGGTCGCTGGGGGCGGCGGGCTCGGTGGAGGGGGGAATCGGGGAGGTCAAATCCGGAGATCGGGGCTGGACGGCGGGGGGAACGGGAGCGACTTCACGGCCTGGAACAGCCTGGTCGGCCCATTGTGGCCCACGCGGTCGGCTCAGGCCGCCGGCGGCAAACCGACCACCTGGGTATGGGAGCCGCGGGCCTGGGTGACGCCGATGGTGCGGGTGGCCGCGGCGATCATCGGTCGGCGGTGGCTGACGACCATGAACTGGGCCTCGCGGGCCTGGGCGGCGATCAGGGCCGCCAGCCGCTCGACGTTCACCCCGTCCAGGAAGCTGTCGACTTCGTCGAGGGCATAGAAGGGCGAGGGACGGAAGCGCTGCAGGGCGAACAGGAAGCTGAGGGCGGTCAGGGATTTCTCACCGCCCGACATCGAGGCCAGCCGCCGCACCGCCTTGCCCTTGGGGTGGGCCACCAGGGTCAGGCCGCCCTCCAGGGGCTGCTCGGGGTTCTCCAGCTGCAGGTGGCCTTCGCCGTCGGAGAGGCCGGCGAAGATCGTCTGGAAATGGCCGTCGACGGCCCGGAAGGCCTCCATGAAGGCCTCCTGGCGCAGGGTGGCCACGGTCTCGATCCGCAGCAGCAGTTCCTCCCGCTCCTTGCTGAGCACTTCCAGCCGGTCGTCCAGGTCGGCCAGCCGCTGCTCCAGCTGCTCCAGCTCCTCGAGGGCGAGCATGTTGACCGGCTCCAGGGCCTCCATGCGCTGCTGCAGGCTGCGCAGGCTCTGCTGCAGGGCCTCCAGGCCGGCCGCGCGCACCTCCTCGCCCAGCTCCGGGCGGGGGTCGGGCAGCTCGAGTTCCATCTGGGCCAGCCGCAGGCCGTGGCTGCGCTGCTCCTCGGCCAGGGCCAGCCGCTCCTCCTGGCGCCGCTGCAGTTCCCACTGGCGCTGCTGCAGGGCCTGGCGCCGGCCGGCCAGGTGGGCTTCGGCCCCGTCCCGGGCGCGGCGCCGCTCGCCGAAGCGGGTCTGCAGCTCGCTCTGCTGGCGCTCCAGCAGGGTGCGGCGCTCCTGCTCCGCCTGCTGGCGTTCCTTCCAGAGCTGGCGTTCGGCCACCAGGGCCTGCACCGCCTCCACCAGCCGCCGTTCCTCCCCGGCCAGGGCCTCCAGCTGGCTGCCCAGCCGCTCCGCCCCCAGGGCCCGGTCGCGCCGTGCCGCCTCCAGTTCGTCCCGCTGGCGCCGGGCCTCCACCAGGGCGCGGTCGGCCCGCTCCAGCTCCCCCTGGAGCCCCTGCCAGCGGGCACTGTCGTCGTTGCCGCTGGCGGCCCGCTCGGCCTCCTCCAGCTCCGCCAGGGCCTGGCGCAGGGGGGGCAGGGTCTGGTCGAGCACCTCCATCCGGCTGCGGTCGGCCCGATGGGCCTCCTGCAGCTGCCGCCGCCGGCCGGCCACCTGGTCGCGGCGCTGCTGCCGCGGGGCCAGGGTGCGCTCGGCGGCACTGCGTTCGGCCTGGAGGGCGGCCTGGCGCTGCTGCAGCTCCAGCAGGGCCGGCCGGGCCTCCTCCAGGCTGCGGCCCAGCTCGGCTTCACGGCGGCGGCTGGCCAGCAGGCCCTCCCCCAGCTCCAGCAGCCGCTGGCGCAGCGGCTCGGCCTCGTCGCCGTCGCCGCTGCGGCCGAAGCCCAGCTGGCCCGAGCGCTGCTGCAGGCTGCCGCCGGTCATGGCGCCGCTCTTCTCCAGCAGCTCCCCTTCCAGCGTCACGGCCCGGCAGCGGCCCAGTTCCCGCCGGGCGTCGGCGAGGGTGGCGAACACCAGCGTGTCGCCGAAGACGTAGCGGAAGACATCGGCGTAGACGGGCTCGTGGCGGATCAGATCCACCGCCCGCCCCACCAGGCCTCCGGCCCCGCCACCGCCGCCGGCGGTTCCCCGCTGCAGGGCCGCCCCCCCCGAGCCACCGCTGCCGCCCCCCCGGATGCGGTTGAGGGGCAGGAAGGTGAGGCGGCCGGCGCGGCGGCTCTTGAGCAGCTCGATCGCCCGGGCGGCGATGCGGTCGTCCTCCACCACCACCTGGGCCAGGCGCCCCCCCGCCGCCACCTCCAGGGCCACCCGCAGCCGCTCCTCCACCTCGCCCAGCTGGGCGACCGAGCCGTGGATCCCCTCCAGCCCCGCCTCCAGCAGCAGGCGCAGGGCGCCGGTGCCGCGGCTCTCCTGCAGGGTCTCGCGGCGGCTGTCGAGGCGGGCGATCTCCCGCTCCAGGCTGGTCTGCTCCTGCTCCAGCCGCGCCCGGGTGCGCTGCTGCAGGGCCAGGGCCTCGGCCAGCTCCCGGGCCTGCCCCTGGCGCTGCTCCAGGGCGGCCCGCAGGGCCTGCTCCTGCCCGCTCAGGGCCGCCAGGGCGGCGGCGGCCTCGGCGTGGGCCGCGTCCTCCTGGAGCTCCTCGCCGCCGAGCTCCTCGAGCCGTTCGCCCGCCTGCCGCAGCCGTTCCTCCAGTTGCTGACGTTCGGCCAGCAGGGGGGCGAGCCGTTCCTGCAGCTCCCGGCGCCGGCGGCTGCGTTCCTGCTGCTCCTCCAGCCAGCTGCCGGAACGTCCGGCCACCTCCCCGAGGCGGCGCCGGGAGAGCTCCACCGCCGCTTCGGCATCCCGGCAGAGGGCCTCGGCGCGGTCGATGGCGCCGTCGTCGTCCCCCGCGCCAAGCTCCTGCTGCTGCCGGCGCAGCTCCGCCTGGTTCCGCTGCAGCTGCTGGCGGCGGCGCTGCAGCTCCTCGGCCTGCTGGCCGTGCTGCTCCGCCTGGCGGGCCAGCTCCCGGCCGCTGCTCTCGAGGCCGGCCAGTTCGGCCTGCACCGCCAGCAGCTGGTCCTCGCCCAGGGTCTTCACCTCCGCCTGCAGCTGCTCGAGGACGGTGGCGGCGGCGACCACCTCGGCCTCGCCGGCGGCGATCGCCTGCCGCTCCTCCTGCTGCTGCTGGTCGAGGCGCTCCAGGCGGCCCGCGAGGGCCAGGCCGTGGGCGCGGGCCTCCTCCCAGGCCAGCACCTGCTCCTGCAGGCGCCCCTGGTGCAGGCGCTCCCGCAGCTCCTGGTAGGTGCGGGCCTTGGCGCAGTCGCGTTCGAGCTTCTGGCGGGCGGCCAGCAGTTCCTGCTCGACGATGCGGCAGCGCTCCTGCCGTTCGACCACCTCGTCGAGCTTGGCCCGGCTCTGCTCGATGCGGGAGTCGAACAGGGCGACGCCGGCGAGCTCGTCGATGATGCCGCGACGGTCGCGGGCGCTCATCGAGACGATGCGGGTGACGTCGCCCTGCATGACGACGTTGCTGCCCTCCGGGTCGACCCGCAGGCGCCGCAGCTGGGTCTGCAGCTGCTGCAGGTTGCAGGGCACCCCATCGGCGCTGAAGCTGCTGCTGTAGGTGCCGCCGGGGGCCACCCGCAGCCGCCGGGTGACACTCCATTCCCGCTGGCCCCGCCGCAGCCAGGGGCCCTGCTCGGGAACGTCCAGCCCCTCCTCGGCCGCATCCGGCTGCCAGTCGCCCAGGTCGAAGCGCACGGTGACGCTGGTTTCGGCGGCCTTGCCCTCCCGCAGAACGGCGCTGTTGATCAGATCAGGCAGCCGCTCGGCCCGCATGCCGCGGCTGGTGGCCAGGCCGAGGCAGAACAGCACCGCATCGAGGATGTTGCTCTTGCCGGACCCGTTCGGCCCCGTCACCACCGTGAATCCCTCCTCCAGCGGGATGGTCATCGACCCGCCGAAGGACTTGAAATGCGTGAGCTCGACCTGATTGATGTGAACCAACAGGCCCGTGCGCCGAGCAGGCCGAATTTAACCGAGGTGCTGACGATCACAACCCCTTCTTCCTACGGTGATGCCGTGCAGCCGTCGCACGGAGCGCCCCATGGAAACGGACACCACCTCTGTCGAGTCCCCGGCGGCCCCCGCCCCGGGCCCGGCGCCCGCCGGCGGCGGCGAGGCCCAGCAGGCGCAGAACCTGTTCCGCGAACGCTTTGAGAGCCTGCTGCCCAGCATCCAGAAGGAGTGGCCCGAGGTGGCCCGCCACACCCTGGAGGCCACCCGGGGCAGCTTCGACCACGTGGTGGAGGTGATCAGCCGCCAGAGCGGGGTCACCAGTGCCGGCGTCAAGCAGCAACTGCTGGATCTGGTCAACGTCACCGGCGAGCAGGCGGGCCACGTGGTGGATGCGCTGCGGCCCCTGGAGGAGCAGCTGGAGCACCTGCTGGACGAGCTCAACACCACCCTGCGGCCCCGGATCGAGAAGCCGGTGCGGGAACGGCCCCTGATGGCCCTGGGCATCGCCGCCGGCGTGGGGGTGCTGGTGGGACTGCTGCTCTCGTCGGGTCGGCGTTCGGCATGACCGGTCCGAACTTCAGCCGGGTCACGGCCCTGATCACCTCGGTGATGGACCTGCACGTCCGCATCGCCCTGCAGGAGGCCGACAAGGAAAAGCGGCGCCTGGTGGGCGGCGGGGTGATGCTGGGCCTGGGCCTCACCCTGATGACCCTGGCGCTGGTGGCGGCGGAGCTGGTGCTGCTGCTCTGGATCCGCGAGGCCTTCCGCCTCAGCTGGCTGCAGGCCGCGGCGACCGTGGCCGCCATCGATCTGGTGCTGGCCGGGATCAGCCTGCGCATCGGCGGCCAGATGCTCAAGGGCCCCTACCTGCCGGAGACCACCGCCGGCCTGATGCGCACCACCCGGGCCATCACCGGCAAGTTCTGAGGCCCGGCGCCGGCGTCAGAGGCTCACCCCCATCGCCGCCAGCGACGCCTCCTCCACCCACACCGACACCGAGCCCCCCGGGCAGTGCCATTCCGCCCAGCCGTCGCCGTTGGTGGTGATCGGCCTCTGGATGTGGCCGGTCAGGTCGCGGAAGGTGGTGTGGCGCTTGCCCACCTCCATCCACTTGTGGCCGGCGGGCCCGTCGCTCATCAGCACCGCCAGGGCCCCGGGGTGACCCGGGGTGCCCAGGCGCGTCCAGCCGATGGTGTTGACGTGGTCGAGGTAGTCGTACTGGGGGCCATAGGCGCAGTGGCCGCGGGCCAGCAGGAAGCGGTCGATCAGGAAGCGGTGGCTGGGCAGCACGATCCGGTACTCCTGGCCGTCTTTTCTGTCGGCGTACTCGGCGCCGTAGTAATCGGCACCGAAGATGCAGGGATAGCCCTGGTCGCGCAGCAGGATCACGGCGTAGGCGAGGGGTTTGAACCAGGCCTCCACCACCGATTCCAGGGCCTGCAGCGGCTGGGTGTCGTGGTTGTCCACCAGGGTCACCGCCAGCAGCGGCAGCTGCTGCATCAGGGTGCCGTCGAGCAGCCGGCGCATGTCGTACTGGCCGCCGCTGCAGCTGGCCTGGTGGAAGTTCATGTGCAGCGGCGCATCGAACAGGCTCATGTGGCCGCCGGTGTTGGCCGCATACCAGTGCAGGCTTTCGATGTTGTACGTCCAGTACTCACCGACCACGAACAGATCGCGCCGGGCGTGATTCTCCAGGTCGCTGATCCAGTCGAGGAAGAAATCACTGGCGATGTGCTTGATGGCATCGAGCCGGAAGCCGTCGGCGCCCACGTGGTCGAGGCTCCAGCGGCCCCAGTGCTTGAGCTCACCGCGCACCTCCGGATGGTTCACGTTCAGGTCGCTGCCCATCAGGTAGTCGTAGTTGCCCTTCTCCAGATCGACGTTGGCCTCGAAGCCGGCCCCCTGGGTGCGCCAGACGGCCCGGAATCCCGGATCGAGGGTGTTGTGATCCACGGCGTCGAAGTGATACCAGTGCCACTGCATCGACGAATAGCGATCGCCGCGGCCGTCGAAGCGGAAGCGGGTCCAGGCGCTGATCGTGCGTTCCTCCCCCAAGGGCCGGTTGCGGTCGGCGGGGTCGCAGGGGGTGGCCCGGTACTGCTCCTGCTCTTCGGCATTCATCTTGTGGTTGAACACCACATCGGCGTACACCTGCATCCCGGCGGCGTGGCAGGCCTCGATCGCCTCCAGATACTCCTGCTTGGTGCCGTACTTGGTGCGCACCGTGCCCTTCTGGTCGAATTCGCCCAGGTCGAACAGGTCGTAGGTGCCGTAGCCCACATCCCACACACTGCCCCCCTTGCCCGCCGGCGGCAGCCACAGGGCGGTGATGCCCGCCCGGCCCAGGGCCGGTGCCTCCTGGCGCAGTCGCCGCCAGTGGCCGCCGTCGCCGTCGCTGTACCAGTGGAACCACTGCATCAGCGTGCCGTTGAACTCCGTCGGCGCCGCCAGCTTGCGGGCGCTGATCTCGGCTTCATGGCTGGCCAGCCACTCCCGCACCAGGGTCACCGTCGCCGCTCCGGTGTCGAGGGCCGGATCCCTCTGCACGGCCAGGGCCTCCTGTTTGAGCGCTTCAAAGGGTGAGGCCATGGGGCTGGCGGCGGCGGAGGCAGAACCCACCGCTAGCAGTGCCGGAGGGGAGTGGCCGTCGCGCCCCTCAGCGGATGTCGTAGCGCAGCCAGCGGCAGTCGATGCCGCCGTTGCTCACCGGCACCCGGCGGCTGGCCTTCAGGCGCAGGGCCGCCGTGAGGGCGGGGTTGCCGCTCAGCAGCCACAGGGTCCAGCCGCCGCAGCGCTCCTTCACCATCCGCCCCAGGTCGCCGTAGACCGCCTCCAGGTCGTCGTCACCGCCCAGCCGCTCGCCGTAGGGCGGGTTGCACACCAGCACCCCGGGCGTCCCGGGGGGATGGAAATCGCGAAAGTCCCCCCCCTGCAGGTCGACCCAGTCGGCCACCCCGGCCGCCGCCGCGTTGCCGCGGGCCATGGCCAGCACGGCCGGATCCCGCTCCATGCCCACGACGGCCGCCAGGGGCGCCCCATCGGGGAGGCTGGTGCGGGCCAGGTCCTGGGCGGCCTGCCGCTCCCGCTGCCAGAGGGCGGCATCGAAATCGGGCCAGCGCTCCAGGCTGAAGCCGCGCTCCAGACCCGGGGCCCGGCCGAGGGCCCGGCAGGCGGCCTCGATCAGCAGGGTGCCGGAGCCGCAGAAGGGATCGGCCAGGGGCACGGTCCCGTCCCAGCCGGTGTGGGCGATCAGGCCGGCGGCCAGGTTTTCCTTGAGGGGGGCCAGGCCCATGGCGGCCCGGTAGCCGCGCCGGTGCAGGCTGGCGCCGCCGCCATCGAGGCTCAGCACCGCCTCGGGTCCGCTGCCGCCGGGGCGGCCGGGGCTGAGGTGCAGGTGCAGCACCAGGTCGGGATCGTCCAGGTCCACCGAGGAGCGCGACCCCCACACCTGGCGCTGGCGGTCGACCAGGGCGTTCTTGACCTGCAGGGCGCTGTAGTGGCTGTGGGTGAGGCCCGGCACGCTGCCGCTGGCCTCCACCCGGAAGCTCAGCTGGGGCGGCAGCCAGCGCTCCCAGTCGGCGGCGTGCTGCACCCCGTCGTACAGCTCCTCGCGGCCGCGGCAGGGGAAACGGGCCAGCTGGCGCAGGAAGCGGAACGGCAGCCGGGCCTGCAGGTGCAGGCGATAGAAGGTGGCCGCATCGGCCCGCAGGCCCACGGCGCGCCGCAGGGGGCGCACCTCGGTGGCCCCGAGGGCGGCCGCCTCCGCCGCCGCCGGTTCCTCCAGCCCCGGGGGCACCACGGCAATGACGTCGAACGGGGAAGGTGTGGCCATCCCCCCATGCTGCTGGCTGGTCGGCGGCCCGGAGGTGGCAGGATGAACAAGCTCGTCTTCGGACGAACTAGGTGGTCCACACCAGTGTCTCGGACAGCGGTTCGATTCCGCTCAGCTCCATTCCCCCGACCCACCGTCCCCCGGCGGTGCGTCATCCCGGGGCTGCAATGGTTTCGACGGGGCATGAGGAGGGTGACTGAAGCCTGCTCGGTCAGAGCGAACCCGTAACAGCGAACAACATCGTTCGTTTCTCCCGTCAAGCCGCCCCTGTGGCTGCCTGACACTCTTAACGGAGACGGGGTGAGGTCAGCCTTGTCACCCAAATGACCCATGGGGCCTGGAAGGGCCCTTCCCAATCATGAGGAGGATTCTCCCGGCGGCTCGGTCCTGGCGCGCTCCACGATCAGGCGGGGGAACGGCAGGCTGATGCCCAGCTCCCGGAACCGCTCGATGGCCGCCGCCATCACGGCGCTGCAGAGCATGCGGTTGGCGAAGGGGCTGTGGATCCAGAACTTCAGCACGTAGTCGCCGCCGCGGTCCCCCACCCCCTGCACGTAGGCCCTCGGGGGCGGATGGCTCTCCACGCCAGGCACCCCGGCGGCGATCTCCTCCAGCAGGGCCAGGATCGTGGTGGCGGGCTGACCGGCGTCGATGCAGATGGCGATCTGGGTGAGGAAGCGGGTGCGGCCGACGCTGAACTCCACCGTGCTGGAGTTGAAGAAGGTCTGGTTGGGAATCACCAGCTCGGCGTTGTCCCGGTCGCGCCAGAGCCGCGTGGCCCGCAGGCCGAGACGGCGCACCTCGCAGAAATCGCCATCGAGGGCGATGATGTCGCCCGGCCGCAGGGAGCCTTCGAACAGCAGCCACAGGCCGCTGACGAAGTTGCCGAACACCTCCTTGATGCCGAAGCCGAGGCCCACCGACAGCCCCCCGGCGATGGCCAGCAGGGCGGTGCTGTTGAAGCCGATCGTTTCCAGCAGCGCCACGGTTCCGAGGCTGATCACCGCATAGCGCACCATCAGTCCGATGGCGCGCGCACTCACCCGCTCCAGGGCAAAGAGCCGCTTCAGCAGCCAGGCCACCCCCAGCGACGGCGGCCCTGAGGCGACCAGCAGCAGGTAGAGCACCACCACCAGCCGCGTCACGTCGCCCACGTTCACGTTCGCGCCCATCCAGCGGCCCAGGGGGATCAGGGCCAGTTCGGCGCGGGTGTCCAGCTCTTCGATCAGCGCCCACAGCAGTCCGGCGAGCAGGAACGGCCGGATCAGCAGATGGCGCAGGGGCTGGATCTGATCCTCGGGAAGCCAGCGCTCGGCCCGACGCAGCACCAGCTCCGACACCTGCAGGCCGACCACGACGGTGATCAGCAGGATGGCCAGGGCCGTCGGCAGGCGGACGATGGCCAGCAAACCCCAGCCGACGGCGGCCAGTGCCGCCGTGGTGCCGAGTTCGAGGGCCCCTGGCCGGCCGTTCGGCCCGAAACGGTGACCCGCCAGGCGACCCCCGGCCACGGCCAGGGCCACCAGGGCGAGCTGGACCAGGACCTGGGGCCGGCCCAGCATCGGCAGCCAGCCGACCATCTGGCCGAGCAGGTCGTTCATGGCCGGGGAGCCAGGGCCTGGACCACGGCCCCGGTGGCCTCCGTTGCCGTGATCTCGCCGAAGGCCACCGCCGTCACGAGGCGACTGAGGGCACGGTCGCGCGGATCGCCGGCGGGCAACACCCGGGAGATGGCGTCGCTGGCGTCGGCCTGCCGCACCGACCGCTGCATCGCCTTGAGCACCGGGGTGTGCAGCGCCGAAGGTGGGACGAAGCGATTGGTGGGCAGCATGTCCTGGTTGTCGCTGGTCAGGGTGCTCTGGATCCAGGGGTTCAGTGCAAACACGGCCAGGGCCTCCGCTACGTTCCGCTGCCGGGCCGTGGAGTCCCTGCCGAAGGCCAGCACCCGCAGCCGGGTGATCGGTGTGGGCGGCCCGTAGGGTCCGGCGGGCAGGTCGCTCACCCCGAGCGAATTCCCCAGGCTGCCGCGCAGCCGGCTGAGGCTGCCGCTGTTGCAGGGGATCCAGTCCAGGCGCCGCTCCAGCAGACCCTGCACCAGCGCCTCCTGGTCGGGCTCGATGAAGACCTTCTGGTTGAAGTTGGCGGCCGAGAGCCAGGCCAGCCACCGCTGCAGCCCCGCCCGTTCACCGGCCGCCAGGGGGCGCCCGGCGGCGGCCGCGATGATCGCCCGATCCGCCCCCAGCGGACCCGTGCTCCAGAAGAGGCTGCGCGATTCCACCGCCAGCCCCACCCGCACCCCCCCGCGGGCCTCTCGGAGCAGGGCGTCGGTGCTGGCGGGGCTGGAGGCCAGCCGGGTGCGATTGAAGCAGGCGAGCTGCGGTCGCCTCAGGATCGGCAGCCCCGCCAGACCCCGGGGCGGGATCGCCAGCCGCTGCAGGGAATCGGGGTCCACCTGGCGGCGTGCGGCCTGGGGCAGCTGCAGGCCCCGCGCCAGATCGGCCTCCACCAGGGCGTGGGCGGTGGAGCCCGCCACCAGCATCAGATCGGGGCCGAAGCCGGCGGCCTGCCGGCGACGCACCTCCTCGAGGAAGGCGCTCTCCCGCAGGAGGTTGGTCTCGATCGCCACGTGGGGGTGCAGCTGGCGGAAAGCCGCCACGATCGCCTGCGCCTGCAGGACCTCCTCCTGCAGGATCGCCTTGGTCAACGGCTGGTCGCCTTCGACGCTGATGGCGAGATAGGCCGTTCCCTTCAGCTCCTCCGGAGCGGGGCCGCAGCCCGAAAGCAGGCTGAGCGGCAGCGCCAGCCACAGGAGCCGGCGGGCGCCGTCCATGGCCGGCCGGGCTGCGTTCATGGCCTGCAGGAGCCGTGGCCCGGGGGACGCCGGCGGCGATCAGCTGTGCCGGTCACGGACCCGGGGCCCAAAGGACGACTCTAGGAGCCGCCCTCCAACCCACCCGTGCAGGTACGGGGGTGGGACGTCGACCTTGCTAGGACGAGGGTCTCCTGTGCATGGCCGGCGATGAAACGCTCCCAGCTCCCCATCCTTCCGGCCCTGGCAGCGGTGGCCATCGGCCTGGCCTTCCCCGGCATCAGCCAGGCCCGGCCCAATCCCGGCGGGCTCGGCGGGCCGGCCTCCGGCGCGGGGGTGGCCCCCGGCGCCGGCTTCGGAGCGGCCGGTGCCGGCCTGGACCGGGAACCGGGTGTGGGAGCCGGGGGTGTGGGCGGGCCGGCCTCCGGCGCCGGGGTGTTGCCCGGGGCCGGATTCGGTGAGGCCGGGGCGGGCCTGGAGCGGGGGCCGGAGGGCAATCCCGGCGGTCTCGGCGGGCCCGCTTCCGGGGCCGGGGTTCGCCCCGGGCTCGGCTACGGGGCGCCGGGCGCCGGCATGTACCGGCGCTGAGGTCGCGCCCGGTTCCCTCAGTCGTCCAGCTCCACGTCCCTGGCGAAACGCTGGCCGCCCCGCTGGGAGTGGTCCACTTTCACCTTCATCCCCGGCTTGAGATCGGCGAAGCTCTCCGGCCCATCGTCGTAGTCCGTGGCGGCAGTGGTGAGCAGCGTCTGTCCCCCGACGACAAAGGAGCGCCTGGCGGCATCGATCGACTGGATCCTGCCTTCCAGGGAATCTCTGGAATCGGCCAGCACGGGATTGGCGACCGTGCCGAGCAGGAGGCTGGCCGCCAGGGCGTGAGGGAACAGGTTCATGGCGGCTTGGCATCAAGCGGCGGGAACCACCGGATCGTATGGATCTCTCCGCTGCGGCCGCCGCGGGTTCTGATGACCGGATGTGACTCGCGCCCGCTGCCGTCATGTCTGGACATGCCTGCGCCGCCGCAGGGCGGCGTTGAGGCATCAGGACTCGTCCGCCTTGATCAGGAGTCTGAGAAAGGTCTTGGAGATGTCGAAACCCTCTTCAAACCTGAGGCCCGAGTAGTGGGCACCCCTGAGCTGGTTCTTCCAGATCAGCTCGCCCCTGGCCTCAATGACTTCACCGTCGCTGGGATCGTGGAAGCGAATCTGGGCGGGGGTTCCCATGGGAACCTGCTGAAAGCTGCGGATGCAGGCGCCGGAACGGCTCACATCCCAGAGATGGCCGGAATAACAATGATCCTGAAAAAACACCTCGACTTTAATGAGGATCTGAAAAAAGGGCGCTGAAAACTTGGGTTCTCGAACGGGAAGTCGTGACTCCTTCATGTCCCTGGGGAGAGGAGATTGGCTCCAGACGGGTTTCAGTGTTCTGCAGAAGTAGTTGACAGACTCTACCAAAATCAACCCTCCCGTCTACCTGTGATCTCCACTTCAGAGTGACAGTGGACAGGTGGTTTTCCGGGTGCTCTGCGGCACCCTCACCACCCTCAGGGGTTACCCGTTCCCGGCGCCTGGCGGAAGCCGCTCCAGCGCTTCAGTTCCTCCAGCGTCTGCACGCCCTCCACCCGGTTGCTCCCCAGGACCCAGGTGGGGTAGGCCTTGATGCCGGCCGCCTGGCAGCGTTCCCGGCCTTCGCTGGTCTTGTCGCACTCCACATACGGCAGCCGGTCCCCCGCCTGCTGGCCGAAGAGGCTCTTCTGGCGGAAGCAGGCCGGGCACCACCAGGCGCCGTAGAACACGGCCCCGATCCGCCGCAGGTGCTCCGTCAGCTCCAGCTGATCGCCGCTGGAGGGGGCCAGGGCCTCGCCGAGGGTGGGGGTGGTGGAGGCGCCGGCCTGGCCGCCGTGGGCCGGGGTGCTGAAACTCAGCAGCCCCCCTGCCAGGGCGGACAGTCCACCCAGCAGCAGCAGCGTCGGGGCCGAAGACCGCCGGGGCGATCGGGGGGGACAAGGGGTGCGCATCGAGCGGCCGAAGGGGCCGGAAATCTAGGCCGGCCCTCCGCTGCCGCACCCCTGTGCCGTACGGGCTTCCGCCCTGCCCGGGCCTGTGAATTCCGCGACGGGACTGGGACAATTCCCAGGTTCGACGGTGACCGGGCGCCCTGGCGAAATGAGCAAGACGAGATGAGCGTGAACGGTTACCGCGACTACTTCAAGGTCCTGGGTGTGGAACGGGGCACCGATGCCGACGGCATCAAACGGGCCTTCCGCAAGCTGGCCCGCCAGTACCACCCGGATGTGAATCCAGGCGACGCCTCCGCCGAGGCCCGCTTCAAGGAGATCAGCGAAGCCTATGAAGTGCTCTCCGATCCCGAGAAGCGCCGTCGTTATGAGCAGTTCGGCCAGTACTGGAACCAGATGGGCGGCGGTGGCGGCGGCGCCCCCGGCGTCGATGTCGACTTCGGCCGTTACGGCAACTTCGACGACTTCATCAATGATCTGCTGGGACGCTTCGGAGGCGGTGCCGCGGCCGGAGCCCCCGGCGGTTTCGGTTTCGGCAGCGGCTTCCCCGGTGGCTTCGGCTCCGGTTTCGGCGGCGCCGGCGCCGAGCGCGCCACCCAGGTGCAGCTCGATGCCGAGGCCACCATCAGCCTGCCGGTGGCCGATGCCTTCCGCGGCTGCGAGCGCACCCTCGCCGTCAACGAGGAACGGGTGCAGGTGCGCATTCCCGCCGGTGTCAAGGATGGCAGCCGCCTGCGGCTGAAGGGCAAGGGGAACCTGCAGCCCGGCACGGGACGCCGCGGGGACCTCTACCTCACCCTCAAGCTCCAGCCCCACCCCGTCTGGCGTCTCGACGGCGACCAGCTGCGGGCCGAGCTTCCCCTCAGCCTCGACGAACTGGCCCTGGGGGGCGAGGTGCGGGTGGCCACCCCCGATGGCGAAGCCACCATCCAGGTCCCCCCGGGGATGACCCTCGGCCGCAGCCTGCGGCTCAAGGGCAAGGGCTGGCCGGTGAGGGACGGCCGGGGGGATCTGCTGTTCACCCCGACCCTGAAGCTGCCCGACAGCCTCAGCCCCCGGGAGCGGGACCTGCTCGAGCAGCTGCGCCAGGCCCGCAGCATCGACCCCCGCAAGGACTGGATCAGCGCCGCGGCCCTCTAGGAGCCAGCCGTGCCCGCTGGTGATCCCCCAGAGTGAGCCCAGCGGCGGCTTACGGGGGCATGGGTCAACGGCGTCGGTGGTGGCTGGGTCTGGTGGTGCTCCTGATCGGTGTTCTGGTGGCCGTCCGGACGCTGGCGCCCGACCGGGGCCCGATGCTGCGGGAGCTGGTTCGGGAGGAGACGATCCGGGTGGACCCCCGCACCGAGCTGGCCCGGGGCAGCGGCTATGCGGTGACGCTCGGTTCCTACATCGAAAATCTCCACAGCCTGTCGTTGCGGCAGCGCATGTTCAACGCCGAGGGCTTCTACTGGCTGGAGTGGCCGAGGGAGGTGCAGGAGCTGCTGGAGAAGCAGGGCATCACGGCGCTGCAGTTGGTGGAGCTCACGAACCAGGTCAATTCCTCTTCGGCCCAGATTCAGGCGGATACCCCGACGCCGGTGGCGCGACCGGGAGATCGCTTCTATCAGCTTTTTCGCTATTCCGCCAGCTTCTATATTCCGGTTGTCGATCTGAAGAGATCGCCGTTTGAGCGATTGGTTCTGCCGATCCTCTTTGAGGTGGTTCCTGATGCGTTCGCTCGCCAGAACAAGAACGTCGTTCTTGTCCATGATGGTGATCCGAGGAGCAGCCAGATTGGGGCCTATGCAACGATCAATGGTTATGACATTGAGGATGTGAGATTTGTTTCCTCCAGCCATTCCTATGGAACCGACTGGGGGATGGGGCAGGGGGATCTCGACTACTCCAGATTGGCTGCGGAAGTGGTGATGCGGAGTGATCTGTTCTCCAGCTTCGTGACCTGGATCCTGCCGTTGCTGATCGTGATGTTGATTGTTCTTCTGGCGCCCTCACTGGTGGGGGAGCTGGGGGATGTCAGGCTGGCCATCCCCTCCACGGCCCTGCTGACGCTGATCTTTCTGCAGCAGTCCTACAAGGCTGAGCTGCCATCGTTGAGCTACCTCACGTTCCTGGACTGTCTCTATGCCTATTCCTACATTGTCTCCCTGGTGCTGTTTGTGCTGTTTCTCTGGGGTACGAACGTCTACTCAGAAGCCAGTGAGCAGGAGCGTACCGGTGCGTTGCGCAGGATCAACCGCATGGATCGGGTCTTCCAGCTGACGGCCTGTGCCGGCTTTGTCCTGATCGCCATCTGGGCGTGGCTTGCCTGAAGGCAGCGGTGCCGTTCCGGGCGGTGGCGCTATCTCCGGAAGGCGGGGCTTTAGGATCACCAAATTGTTCATCACGGCATGGATCTCACGTATCGTCCCCGTCGCCTGCGCCGCACGCCGGCCCTGAGGGCCATGGTGCGGGAGTTCCAGCTCAGTGCCGCCGATTTCATCTATCCGCTGTTCGTCCACGAGGGCGCATCCAACGAGCCCATCGGCGCCATGCCCGGTGCCCAGCGCTGGAGTCTGGAGGGGCTGGTGGGGGAGGTGGGCCGGGCCTGGGACCTGGGCATCCGCTGCGTCGTGCTCTTCCCCAAGGTGGCCGACGGTCTCAAGACCGAGGACGGCAGCGAGTGCTTCAACGAGGGCGGCCTGATTCCCCGGGCGATCCGGCGCCTCAAGGAGGTGCATCCCCAGATGGCGATCATGACCGATGTGGCCCTCGATCCCTATTCCTGCGACGGCCATGACGGCATCGTCAGCAGCGAAGGGGTGGTGCTCAACGACGAGACCGTCACCCTTCTGTGTCGCCAGGCGGTGGCCCAGGCCCGGGCCGGAGCCGATCTGATCGGCCCCAGCGACATGATGGACGGCCGGGTGGGCGCCATCCGCGAGGCCCTCGATGAGGAGGGCTTCGAGCACGTCGGGATCATCAGTTACACCGCCAAGTACGCCTCCGCCTACTACGGCCCCTTCCGGGAGGCGCTGGATTCCGCCCCCCGGGCCGTGAGCACTAAGCCCATCCCCAAGGACAAGAGCACCTACCAGATGGACCCGGCCAACGGCCGTGAAGCCCTCACCGAGGCCCTGCTCGACGAGCAGGAGGGGGCCGACATCCTGATGGTGAAGCCCGGCCTGGCCTACCTCGATGTGATCCATCGCCTGCGGGGCGAGAGCGAGCTGCCCATCGCCGCCTACAACGTCAGCGGTGAGTACGCGATGGTGAAGGCCGCCGCCGAGCGGGGCTGGATCGATGAGCGGGCCGTGGTGCTGGAAACCCTGCTCTGCTTCAAGCGGGCCGGCGCCGACCTGATCCTCACCTACCACGCCTGCGACGCCGCCCAGTGGCTCCGCGACGGCTGAGCCGCACCGCTTGAATGGTGCGATGAACCGTCGCTGCCCCCTCCCATGACGCGTCTCGGCCACGTGGCGGTGCGGGTCCAGGACATGGAGCGAGCCAAGCGCTTCTACGAGGGGCTGGGGCTGCGCCTCACCTGGGATGCCCAGGACTGGGCCTACCTGCAGTCGCCCGCCAACGGCGACGGCATCGCCCTGCTCAGCCCCGGCTACACCGCCGCCGGCCCCCACTTCGCCTTCCACTTCAGCGACCGCGCCGAGGTGGATGCGGTGCACGACCGGCTCGAGGCCGACGGCCACCAAGTGGGTCCGGTGCACGACCACCGCGACGGCACCGCCTCCTTCTACCTGCAGGATCCGGACGGCAACTGGCTGGAGATGCTCTACGAGCCCGCCGCCGGCATCCCCTCCAACGTCGGTGCCGCGGCCATCCCCGCCCCTGCGCCCGCCCCCCTTTCCCCTGCACCGGCGGGGTGAGCGCACCCCCCGTGAGCGAGATCCACCAGGACACCCTGGAGCTGCTGGAGTGGCCCCGGCTGGCCGCCCATCTGGCCGGTTTCGCCAGCACCGCCGCCGGCCGCCGCCACTGCACCGGCCTCGGCCTGCCCGACCATCCGGCTGAGAGCCGCCGCCTGCTGCTGGAAACCACCGAGCTGCTCGCCCTCGACGGCCTCTGTGAGGGGGGCCTGAGCCTGCAGGGGGCCGGCGACATCGCCGCCACCGTGGTCCTCTGCGCCAAGGGGGGCTGCGCCGGCGGCGAGGAGCTGCTGGCCGTGGCCGCGACCCTGGCGACGGCGCGGCGGCTGCGGCGCCAGATCGAGGATCCGGAGCTGCGGCCCGTCACCACGGCCCTGGTGGCCGAACTGCGCACCCTGCCGGAGCTGGAGCAGCGGCTCCACTTCTGTCTGGAGGAGGGGGGCCGGGTGGCGGACCGGGCCAGCGGCCCCCTGGAGGCGGTGCGGCGCCAGCTGCTGGCCCTGCGCGGCGAGCGGCGCGACCGGCTGCAGGAGCTGGTGCGCCGCTACGGCTCCCTGCTCCAGGACACGGTGGTGAGCGAGCGGGGCGGCCGTCCGGTGCTGGCGGTGAAGGCCGGTTCCGCCGCCCAGGTGGGCGGCCTGGTGCACGACAGTTCCGCCTCCGGCAGCACGGTGTACGTGGAACCCCAGGCGGTGATCCCCCTGGGCAACCGCATCCGGGATGCCGAGGGCCAGGAGCGGGAGCTGGAGCGGCAGGTGCGCAGCGAGCTCAGCGCCCTGGTGGGCGAGCAGGCCGAACCCCTCGACCACCTCCAGCAGGTGCTGGTGCGGATCGATGCGGGTCTGGCCCGGGCCCGCTACGGCCAGTGGCTGGGGGGGGTGCGGCCCGAGCTGGCCGAATCGGCCGACGCCCCCTTCGAGCTGTGCGACCTGCGCCATCCCCTGCTGCTCTGGCAGGAACGGCGCGAGGGCGGCCGGCCGGTGGTGCCCGTGACCATCCGGGTGGGGCCCGAGCTGCGGGTGGTGGCGATCACCGGCCCCAACACCGGCGGCAAGACGGTGACCCTCAAGAGCCTGGGGCTGGCCGCCCTGATGGCCCGCGCCGGCCTGTTCCTGCCCTGCGCCGGCACCCCCCGGCTGCCCTGGTGCGGCCAGGTGCTGGCCGACATCGGCGACGAGCAGTCGCTGCAGCAGAACCTCTCCACCTTCAGCGGCCACATCCGCCGCATCGCCCGCATCCTGGCGGCCCTGCCCCAGAGCCCGGCGTCCCTGGTGCTGCTCGATGAGGTGGGGGCCGGCACCGATCCCACCGAGGGCAGCGCCCTGGCCGCCGCCCTGCTGCGCCACCTCGCCGACCGCGCCCGCCTCACCGTCGCCACCACCCACTTCGGCGAACTCAAGGCGCTCAAGTACGCCGATCCCCGCTTCGAGAACGCCTCGGTGGCCTTTGACGTGGAGACCCTCTCGCCCACCTACCGGCTGCAGTGGGGCATCCCCGGCCGCAGCAACGCCCTGGCGATCGCCTCCCGCCTGGGGCTCGACCCCGCCGTGCTGGCGGCGGCCGCCGCCCAGCTGGAGCCCGGCGGTGAGGGGGACGTCAACCGGGTGATCGAGGGGCTGGAGCAGGAGCGCCAGCGCCAGCAGGAGGCGGCCGAGGCGGCGGCGGCCCTGCTGGCCCGCACCGAGCTGCTGCACGAGGAGCTGCTGCAGCGCTGGGCCCAGCAGAAGGAGCAGTCGGCGGAACTGCAGGAGCAGCGCCGCCAGCGGCTGGAGCTGTCGATCCGGGAGGGGCAGGGGGAAGTGCGACGGCTGATCCGGCGGCTGCGCTCGGTGGGCCAGGAGGTGCGCGTCGGCGGGCGGGTGGCCGGCGAGACGGCCCGCCAGGCCGGCCAGCGGCTGCGGCGCCTCGAGCAGCAGCACCGGCCCCTGCCGGAGCGGCGCGACCACGGCGGCTGGCGGCCCCGGGTGGGCGACCGCATCCGGCTGCTGGCCCTCGGCAAGGCCGCCGAGGTGCTGGCGATCGCCGACGACGGCAGCGAGCTCACTGTCCGCTGCGGCGTGCTGCGGCTGACGGTGGAACTCGCCGCCATCGAGGGGCTGCACGGCGAGAAGCCGGCACCCCCCGAGCCGCCGCCCCAGGTGCGGATCCGCAGCCGCCGCTCCCCGGGCAGCCGCGGGCCCGAGGTGCGCACCGAGGGCAACACGGTGGACGTGCGCGGCCTGCGGGTGCACGAGGCCGAGGCGGCGGTGGAGGAGCGCCTGCGCGGCGCCAACGGGCCGGTGTGGGTGATCCACGGCATCGGCACCGGCAAGCTCAAGCGGGGCCTGCGGGAGTGGCTCTCCGGCCTGCCCTGGGTGGAGCGGGTCAGCGATGCCGAGCAGGGGGACGGGGGTCCCGGCTGCAGCGTGATCTGGGTGAAGTGAAGCCCTGAGGGCAGCCCAGGGGCTGATGGGTCAGTGGCTGATGGCGGGCAGCTGGGGTTCCGGCCGCGGCGGCGGCGTGGTGGCTTCGGCCGGCAGCAAAGCCGCCCCGAGCCCGTCGAACAGGCGCCAGCCCGTGGGCTCCACATCCAGATGCACGGTCTGGCCCACGGTCACGCTCTGGTCCGGGGTGGCCCGCACCAGCACCAGGTGGCTGCCCTCCAGCAGGCGACAGGTGACCAGCTGTTCGTTGCCCAGAGCCTCGCAGTGGCTCACCTCCGCCGCCAGGTTGCGATTGGTGGCGGGGGCCAGCCGCAGGTGCTCCGGCCGCAGGCCGCCGGTGATCCGGTGGCCGATCCAGTCGCCCAGCAGGTCGGCCATCGGCCCCTCCACCGGGAAGCGCCGCCCCCCCAGCAGCAGCTGGGCGGAGCCGGCCACCTCCACCGGCAGCAGGTTCATCGCTGGGCTGCCGATGAACTGGGCCACGAACAGGTTCGAAGGCCACTGGTATAACTGCATCGGGGTGCCCAGCTGCTGCAGCCGGCCCTCGTTCAGCACGGCGATGCGGTGGCCCATGGTCATCGCCTCCACCTGGTCGTGGGTGACGTAGAGGGTGGTGGTGCCCAGGCGCCGCTGCAGCTCCACGATCTGGGTGCGGGTGCCGGTGCGCAGCTTGGCGTCCAGGTTGCTGAGGGGCTCATCCATCAGGAACACCGCCGGCTGGCGGGCGATGGCCCGGCCCAGGGCCACCCGCTGCTTCTGGCCGCCGGAGAGCTCCTTGGGTCGCCGCTCCAGCAGCGGCTCCAGCTCCAGGGTGGCGGCCACCTCGTCGATGCGGGCCGCGATGCGCCGCTCCCGCTCGGAGTCGATCCGCAGGGGGGCCGGCAGGCGGCGGGTGGCCCGGTGCAGGCTGTCCTGCAGCTGCTGGGGCAGGCTGCGGTGGCGGCTGCGCCGCAGGCCGAAGCCGATGTTGTCGGCCACGCTCAGGTGGGGATAGAGCGCGTAGCTCTGGAACACCATCGCCACGTCGCGCTGGGCGGGCCGCAGCCGGCTCACGGGGCGGTCCCCCACGTAGATCTCGCCCGCGGTGGTGGCCTCCAGCCCCGCCAGCAGCCGCAGCAGGGTGCTCTTGCCGCAGCCCGAGGGGCCCACCAGCACGAGGAATTCACCGTCCTCGATGTGCAGGTCGAGCTGGCGCAGCACCTCCACCGGGTTGCCGCCGCGACGGGGCGGGTAGGTCTTGCCGACCTTCTCGAAGCGGACCTCGGCCAAACCAGGGGTGCAACCGGGGGATCCTAGGGTTGTTCCTCATCCGCGCCCCGGCCGAACCCCTTCCTTGCAGTTCATCGATCAGGCCCGCATCGCCGTGCGCGCCGGCCGCGGCGGCGACGGCATCGTGGCCTTCCGTCGTGAGAAGTACGTCCCCGCCGGCGGGCCCTCCGGTGGCGACGGCGGCCGGGGCGGTGACGTGCTCCTCGTCGCCGACGCCAATCTCCAGACCCTGCTGGATTTCAAGTACCGGCGCCTGTTCGCCGCCGACGATGGCCGCCGCGGCGGGCCGAACCGCTCCACCGGGGCCAGTGCCTCCACCCTGACGATCCGGGTGCCCTGCGGCACGGAGGTGCGCGACTGCCGCACCGGCATTCTGCTGGGGGATCTCACCAACGCCGGCGAGGAGCTGCTGGTGGCGGCCGGTGGCCGGGGGGGCCTGGGCAACGCCCACTACCTCAGCAACCGCAACCGGGCGCCGGAGAAGTTCACCGAGGGCAAGGAGGGGGAGGAATGGCTGCTCCAGCTGGAACTCAAGCTGCTGGCCGAGGTGGGGATCATCGGCCTGCCCAATGCCGGCAAGAGCACCCTCATCGCCGTGCTCTCGGCGGCCCGGCCCAAGATCGCCGATTACCCCTTCACCACCCTGGTGCCCAACCTGGGGGTGGTGCGGCGCCCCAGCGGCGACGGCACCGTCTTCGCCGACATTCCCGGCCTGATCGCTGGGGCGGCGCGGGGCGCCGGGCTGGGTCACGATTTCCTGCGCCACATCGAGCGCACCCGGCTGCTGCTGCATCTGGTCGATGCGGGTGCGGAGGATGTGATGGCGGATCTGAAGGTGGTGGAGGAGGAACTGGCCGCCTACGGCCACGGCCTCAGGGATCGGCCACGCCTGGTGGTGCTCAACAAGATGGAGCTCTGCGACGCCGCCGGACTCAAGGAGCGGGTGGCCGCCATCGGCGCCCACATCGGTGAACCCCCGCTGGTGATCTCGGCGGCGGCCTCCCAGGGTCTTGATGCCCTGCTGGCCGCCGTGTGGGCCCAGCTGGGCATCGCCTGAGCAGTGGTCAGTCGTCGTAGACCCGGCACTCGGGAGCTTCGGGGTTGAGGTCGCAATAGACCTCCAGGGGGGTGGGGTCGTGGTTGTCCTCGGGGTGGTGCTCCTTGTACTCGTTGAGGGCCTTGAGCTCCTCTTCGAGGTGGCGCACCTTGCCGAGATTGCCGTCGGCCTTGGCCGATTCGATCTCGACTTTGTCCTTCTCGATGTGATCGTCGATCGTCTTCATGCAAAAACCGGCCGTCACGGGTCGGAACTCACCGCAGACACCATACGGTCGGGGCCGGGGGATCGCCGTCTCCTGTGGGTCTCCGCACACCCCCCCGACCGCCCCCTGATCGCAGGCTGACCGTTGCAAACCCGGCGCCGGCGGCTGCGTCGGGGGCTCCGCCGTGGCTAGCAGCGGAATGGACAGTGCCCCGGTTGGCCCATGACACGCATCAGCAAGCGGCGGGAACGGCATTTCATCGACGAGCACGGCCGGCTCTTCTGGATCAACGGCCCCGAAACCCACTGCTACCTCTCGGAGCAGCGCCAGTGGCGCCGGGGCCTGGGCTTCGAGGAGGTGCTGGTCTGGAAACAGTGCGCCCCCAGCGGACTCGTCAGCCAGCGCTTCGCCAGCGTCCAGGCGGCCCTGGAGGCCTTCCAGGCCGACGCGGTGCAGTGGTACCAGGATCTCTACCTGCGCCGCATGGGGGACCAGATGGCGGCCCACCGCAGCGTCGACGACTACAAGCCCACGGCGATGCAGCAGGCCGAAGCCCGCGGAGCGCGGGTGCAGCGCCAGCCCTGGCTGCTGCCGGAGCCTGCCGGGCCGGTCTGTGGCCTGCCCCCGCGGATGGCCGACGGGGCAGGACTCCTGGAGGTGCCCCACCCCCACCGGCGCCGGCGCTCAGGCTGCCAGCTCGCTGAGCGTTAGCCAGCGCTCCTCGGCGGCGGCGATCCGCTCCACCAGGGCCGCCAGCTCGTGGGTCAGGGTCTCCAGCCGGGCGTAGTCCGGGCCGCCGGGGGCCGCCAGCTGCTGCTCCAGCTCCCGGCGACGCTGCTCCAGCTCCGGCAGCTCGCTCTCGAGGCGCTCCAGCTCCCGTGACTCCTTGAAGCTGCGCCGCCGGGGGCCCGCCGCGGGCTTGGCCGCCGGCGTCGCCCGCCGGGTGGCCGGCGGGGCGGCCCCAGGGGCGGCAACCGGGGCCTGGGCCCGCCGCTCCAGCCAGCTGCTGTAGTTGCCCTCGAACCGCTCCAGCCGGCCCGCCTCGAAGTGGAACAGGCGGTCGACGGTGCGGTCCAGGAACCAGCGGTCGTGGGAGACCACCACCACGCAGCCGCGGAAATCCTCGAGGAAGTCCTCCAGCACGCTCAGGGTGTGCACATCGAGGTCGTTGGTGGGCTCGTCCAGCAGCAGCACGTTGGGGGCCTCGATCAGCAGCCGGCAGAGGTGCAGCCGCCGCCGCTCGCCCCCCGAAAGCTTGGCCACCGGCTGGTGCTGCTGGGCGGGGGGAAACAGGAACCGCTCCAGCAGCTGGGAGGCCGTCAGTTCCACCCCGTCCACCTGCACCCGGCTGGCGGCCTCCTGCACCACCTCGATCACCTTGCGCTTGCCGTCCCTGGCCAGCAGCACGTCGCTGTGCTGGTCGAAGTAGGCCAGCTTCACCGTCGCCCCCAGCTCCAGCAGTCCCTCGCTGGGGGGGCGGCGGCCGGCGATCACCTCCAGCAGGCTGGATTTACCGGCCCCGTTGGGCCCGATGATCCCCACCCGGTCCTCGGGACTGAAGTCGTAGCTGAAGTCCCGCAGCAGGGTGCGATCGCCCACGGCCACCGCCAGGTCCTCGGCCGTGATCGCCCGCTTGCCGATGCGCCGGGCGGTGGCGGCCATCGCCAGGCTGGCCCGGCCCTGGCGGGTGGGAGCCTCCCGCAGGGCCTCGATGCGCTGCAGCCGCGCCTTCTGTTTGGTGCTGCGGGCCTTGGGGCCCTGGCGCAGCCAGGCCAGCTCCCGCCGCAGGGTGCCCTTGAGCTTGGCGGCGCTGGAGGCTTCCGCCTCCTCCTCGGCCGCCTTCAGGGCCAGGTAGGTGCCGTAGTTGCCCTCATAGGGGCGGGCCTCACCCCGATCCACCGCCACGATGCGGCGGGTGACCCGATCGAGCAGGTAGCGGTCGTGGGTGACGAGCACCAGGGCGCCGGCGAAGCGATCCAGGTAGCTCTGCAGCCATTCCACCCCCTCGGCATCGAGGTGGTTGGTCGGTTCGTCCAGCAGCAGCACCTCCGGCTCGGCCACCAGGGCCGCCGCCAGGGCGACGCGGCGCCGGTTGCCGCCGGAGAGTTCGCCGATCGTCCGCTCCTGGTGGGCCGCGTCGATGCCCAGACGCTCCAGCACCTCGCGGCAGCGGCGCTCCAGATCCCAGGCCTGGCAGCCGTCCATGCGGTGCTGCAGGGCGCTGAGGCGGGCCAGCAACGGTCCCTCCA
>NZ_ASAC01000024.1:0-59692 GCF_009834675.1 Cyanobium sp. Copco_Reservoir_LC18 | reverse complement strand
CTGCTGGATCTGCTGGCCGGCGACGACCTGCTGCCCGCCGATCTGGTGGACGGCGAATGCCTCAAGGGGGACCTGCGGGCGCTGCTGGAGCAGCTGCCGGAACTGCAGGGCCGGGTGCTGAAGATGCGCTACGGCATCGACGGCGAGGAGCCGATGAGCCTCACCGGCATCGCCCGGACCCTGGGCATGAGCCGGGACAAGACCCGCAACCTGGAGCGGCGCGCCCTCGAAGGCATCCGCCACCACTCCCGCTCCCTGGAGGCCTACCTGGTGGCCTGAGCCCCGGCCATGAAAAAGCCCCCGTTTCCGGGGGCTGCTCACCATTTCGGTACGGCTCAGTAGCGGGCGCGGCCGCCGCCCATGCCACCGCCGCCGCCACCACCGGTGCGGGGCTGGGCCTTGTTGACCCGGATCATCCGGCCCATCCACTCGACGTCCTGGAGGTCGTCGATGGCCTTGGTTTCATCGGCCTCGTTGGCCATTTCCACGAAGGCGAAGCCGCGCTTGCGGCCGGTTTCCCGGTCGAGGGGCAGGCTGCAGTTACGCAGCGCTCCATATTGCGCAAACAGATGGTTGAGATCATCCACCTCCGCATCGAAGGAGAGATTTCCAACGTAAATCGTCATGAACAGGGAAACAATTATGAACCGATTCGTCGATAGCCCTTGCTGGACGTTGTCACTCGCCGAAGAGAAATCTTTGAATCAACAGAAGCGTACAGCCTGGGTGGGCTGGCAGGCTGGGATCCAGCGCAGGGCGGACCGATGAAGGAGCAGGCAACGGCCATCGCCCTGGTGGCGCTCTGGGTGCTGGGCTGGGGTGTGGGCGGCTCGCTGATCGATGCCGGCCTGATCGGCGCCGGGGTCTACGACCTCGATGGGGGCCAGCAGGGAACCCTGATCACCTTCCTGCTCTGGAGCCTGCTGTGGGGTGGCACCGGCCTGAGGCTGTGGCGCCGCAGGGGCGGCGGCGGAGCCGATACCGGTCGCGAGGACGACGGGAGCACAGGAACGGGGGCTCCCTGAAACCGCCGAAAGTCCGGCTTACTTGCGGATGCCGAGCAGCTGGGCGCCGTAGTGCTCGCTGAACTCAGCCTGGTGCTGCCAGGCGGTCAGAAGGGTCTTGGCGACCTTGCGGAGTTCCTCGATGTCGTTGCAGCTGTCGATGGCGCGGGAGTGAACCGCGATCGAGAACTGGCGGTTGAGGGAAAGGGAGGCCTGCATGTCCTGCTTGCGTTGTTTCAGAACGTTACAAGCAGTTGCCGGTTGGCGGGCGGGTACCAACCGAACGGCTATCCGCACCGGGCTCAGAAGAACTGGTCGAAGTTGTCGAAGTCCACGGCGCTGAAGGTGCCGTCCTGCACCTGGGCCATCAGCCGCTCCAGCTGCACCCACAGGGCACCGCCGGTGAGCAGCGACAGCACGAAGGCCACCAGCAGGGCGGCACCGGCGGCGAAGCCGAACACCTGCAGGCTGGCGCCGATGAACAGGGTGACGCCGATGACCAGGCCCGCGTAGGGGAGGGTCGTCTCCAGGTTGGCGATCGGCAGCAGGGCCAGCCGGTCCTGCTTCCAGCCCTCCAGCCGGTTCTGGACCATCCGGGCGAAGGTGAGGCCGCACAGCACCGCCATCGCCAGGCCGATGCCGGCCAGCATGTAGGGCGGGTAGGTGAGCGGGGCGTACTCCAGCAGGATCTCCAGGGCATCCAGATCGCCGTAGTCGCCACTGGCCTGGTCCAGCCCCGCCTGCCGAAGGGTCACGGGAGCAGCGTCGAGGGCGGCCAGCAGCAGGGACACGGCGGAGACGGGGACGGGCGATCGCGCCCGACCCTAGGCGCCGGAGCCGCACCTGCAGCGGACGCCGTCGACGGAACCCCTCAGCCGAACCGGCTGCGGAAGCGATGGACCAGGGCGTTCAGGGCCAGCAGCAGCAGTCCCACCCCGACGAACACCAGACCCCGCAGCCCCAGGTCGGCCTGGGCCATGTCGATGGCCAGCAGCCGCAGCAGGCAGGCCCCCAGCCCCACCAGGGCCACCCGGCGGAACTGGGGCTCCCGCAGCACCACCCCCAGCAGGTAGACGGCAAAAGCCTCCGCCGTCCAGAGGAGCGTCAGCAGGGCCCGGTCGTAGCCGCTGGCCAGCACCACCGCCACGGCGATGAACAGGGGGTGGCCGAGCCAGAGGTTGCGGCGGCGCGCCACCCGCCCGCCGACCCAGGCCAGGGGCGGCCAGCCGCCCGGATCAGGCAGCCGTTCCAGGTCGAGCCAGCGGCGGCAGGCCAGGACGAAGGCCGTCTGCAGGGCGATCGCCACCAGCCCGGCGGTCTGGGCCGCGCCGGTGGCGGGGGGAAAGGACGGCAGGCCGACGCTGAGGCTGACCAGCAGCGTCGCCACCGCCAGCCAGTAGACGATCACCCCGTAGACCTGCAGGCGGATGGCGAAGCACCGCGCCAGCGCCGGGCAGACCAGGAGCAGGGCCAGCAGGGTCCAGGCGACGGCCCGCCACGGGGCGCTGATCTCCCCCTGCAGCAGCACCACCACCCCCAGCAGGGACCCCTCCAGGAAACAGGGCTGCACCGCCCGCCAGCTGGGCAGGCGGGCCAGCTCCGGCCCCGCCCGGAAGAACCAGCCGTGGAGGCCGACGGTGATCGCCAGCAGCTCGATCAGCAGGCGGCCCCGCACCTGCAGAACCCCGAGGGTCACCAGCTCCTGGCTGGGGCCGATCACCACCAGGAACGCGGCGGCGAAGGCCGCCAGGTAGGCCAGGGAGAGGCCGAGCGCCACCCGCACGGCGCCCCCCCGCAGCCAGCGGCTGCCCGCCAGGGCCCCGGCGGACAGCAGCAGCCAGGCCGCCCCCGGCAGCAGCGGCGAGATCGGCTCGAGCAGCCACAGCACCCCCAGACCCGCATCGACGCCCAGCAGCGCCAGCCCGAGACCCTGGCGGCGGCCGCCGCCAGCACAGGCCGTGAGCAGCAGGGCCAGCACCGCCAGGGGCAGCAGGCGGGCCAGCAGGGGCAGCGGCGGCCAGGGGGCCTGGATCAGCAGGGTCAGCCAGCCGGCGCCATGGGCCAGGGCGATCGCCGCCGTCATGGCGCCCAGCAGCCCGGGGGGGCGCCAGCGGCGCGCCGCCACCAGAAAGGCGCCCATCACCACCAGGCTCAGGGGCGACCGCCAGTCCTCCGGCACCACCAGGGCGGTCCCGACCGCCACCAGGCCGCCCGCCAGCCAGCCCGGCAGGGGCGGCAGTGGCAGGGGCACGGCGCGGCGCTGGAGGAGCACCTGCATCCCCACCGTCAGGCCCGCCCCGACCGTCAGCACCGCCCCGGTCTGCAGCTGCTGCATCGGGTCGCCGCGCAGCAGCGCGGCCCCCAGGCCGCTCAGGGCCAGCACCAGAGCGGCGGCGGCGCTGACCCACCAGCCGACGCGGACCAGGGGCCCGGAGCCCTCCCGCACGGCGATGGCCAGGAACAGCAGCGACTCCAGCAGCACCACCCCGGCCAGCAACGGCCCGTCGGCGATCAGCGGGGCCAGGCTCAGCAGGGCCGCCAGCACCAGGGTCTGGCCCACCAGGCCGTCGCCCAGGGCCATCCAGCGCGGTCCCCGTTGCCGGGCCCCGCGGCCCAGCAGCAGCGCCACCCCGGCGGCCGCCGCCAGGGCCCCGGCGCGGACGGCCGCCGCCGGGGGATACAGCAGCAGGGCCAGCCCGAGGCCGGCCCACGGGCTGAGCAGCAGGGCCACCGGCACGGCCTGCGGCCGGGCGGGCGCGGCCCCCGGCCGGTGCAGCCGCAGCAGCCCCGGGCCGAACACCAGCACCGCCGCCAGGACAGCACCGGCGGCCAGGGCGGGGGAGGCCGCCAGGGCGGGGCCGTTGCGCAGGAACCAGACCACCTGGAAGGCGCCGAACAGCCAGCTGACCACGAGCCGGTGCCGCGGCCAGCGGTGCCGCAGGGGCAGCTCCGAGCCCACCAGCGCGATGGCGCTGGCGATGGCCAGGGCGGGGCCGCCCTGGGGGCCGATGGCCAGGGGCACCAGGCTCACCGCCACGTGCAGCGAGGCGATCGCGGCGGTGCGGGCGATGGCGGCCAGGCCCAGGTTGGCGGCCACGCCCGCGGCCAGCAGGGCCAGGGCCGGGGCCGGCTCCTCGATCCACTGGAGCCCGAGCTGGGGCAGGCCGCCGGCGGCGGCGCAGGCGAACAGGACCAGGGCGCCGCCACCGCTGCGCATGGCGTCGGTGAGGTCGCGCCAGCGCGGGCGCCGGCCCCACAGCACCGACGGCAGGGCCATGCCGCCGCCCGCCAGCAGGGTGAGCAGGAAGCGCTCGCGGGGCCCCAGCTCCAGGCCCGCATTGATCGTCAGGAAGGTGACACCGGCCACCACCACGAGCACGCCGAGCAGGCCGCACCAGTTCTCCACCAGCAGCCGCTCGATCCGCTTCCAGGGCCCGCCGGATGCCCCTCGGGCCCGCGGAGCCGCGGGAGCCTCAGGTTGGCGCAGGGCGGGGATGGCCACCGGCACCGCCACCGGGCTGGCTTCGGCCTCGACCTCGGGCCGCGGTGGGGGGAGCTCCTCAGCGGCGGCGAGCCTGGCTGGTTCAGGTGCGGCGCCCCCGTCCAGCCGCTGCTGGAGCACCTCGCTCCACAGCGACAGGGCGAAGAAGCGCTGGCTCAGGGAGGCGGCCTGCTGCTCAAGGCGACGGATCCGCCGCTCCAGGGCCCGGACCTGCAGGATCCAGCCCGCCGTCAGCAGGGCCGCGAGGATCAGCAGCAGGGCCTCGTTCAAGGGGCCGGCGGACGCGGGGGGACGACCCAGCTTCGCCTGGCCCGGCGCTCAGCGCACCGTGGGGCCTCAGGCGGCGAGCGGATTCAGGCGGGACAGCAGGCCGGTGGCCAGCTTGCGGGCCGAGAAGGTGCGCCGCACCAGTCCCAGCAGGGCCTGGAGATCATCGGTGTGCAGCCGGTCGTGGCTCACCAGGCTCAGCAGCAGCCGCTGGCGCAGGCTGGTGCCCTCCTTGCCCAGCAGCAGGCGCAGGCCGTCGCGGGCCACCGGCAGCAGATCGGTGGAGGCCGAACCGTTCTCGACCACGGCCAGCAGGTTCTCCAGCCGCTCCACCCGCAGGCGCCCGTCCTTGTCGAAGATCACCTCCAGCAGCTTCTCGCGCATCTCGGCGGTGTCACCGGCCAGCAGACGCTTCGCCACGTAGGGATAGGCCACGCGGATGATGCGGAAGTCGGGGTCGAGCCGCATCGCCAGGCCCTCCTGGCTCACCACCGCCCGGATGATCAGGGCGAAGCGGGCCGGCACCCGGAAGGGGTAGTCGTACATCAGCTCCGAGAAGCGATCGGTGATCGCCTTGAAGTTGAAGCTGCCCACGTTCTCCCCCAGGGCACCCCCGAGCACCTCCTCGAGGGCCGGCACGATCGGCCCCAGGGGGGTGCTGGGGTTGAGGAAGCCCAGGGCAACGAAATCCCTGGCCAGGGCATCGAAATCCCGGTTGATCAGATGCACCACCGCCCCGGTGAGGGTGAGCCGGTCGGCATCACTGAGGGAATCCATCATGCCGAAGTCGACATAGGCCACATGGCCCAGGCCGTTGGTCTTGCCCGGCAGGGCGAACAGGTTGCCCGGATGGGGATCGGCGTGGAAGTAGCCGAACTCCAGCAGCTGCTGCAGGCCGGCGATCACACCGGTGCGGATCAGGGCCGCCGGATCCAGGTGGTGGGCCTCCAGCTCGCGGCGGCTCTGCAGCTTGGTGCCGTTGATCCAGCTGGTGGTCAGCACCCGGCGGCTGCTGAGGGACCGGACCACCGCCGGAACGGTCACCTCGGGATGGTCCTGGAACAGGCTGGCGAAGCGTTCGGCGTTATCGGCTTCGCGCCGGTAGTCGATCTCCTCGAAGAGGGTGGAGCCGAATTCGTCGATGATCGCCCCGAGCCCGAAGCCCAGGTTCAGGGGCAGGAACGGGGCCGCCAGCACCGCCAGGGAGCGGATGAGGACCAGGTCGCGGCGCAGGATGAAGGGCAGGTCGGGCCGCTGCACCTTCACCGCCACCCAGTGGCCCTCCGCCAGGCGGGCCCGGTAGACCTGACCGAGGCTGGCGGCCGCCATCGGGTAGTCGGGGAACTCCTCGAACAGCTGGTGGGCCGGGGCCCCGAGTTCCGCCTCGATCAGGGCCAGGGCGACCGGGTGGGGGAAGGGGGGCAGGTCGTCCTGGAGGCGGGCCAGTTCCTCCAGCCAGTCGCGCCGCACCAGGTCGGGGCGGGTGGAGAGGGCCTGGCCCACCTTGATGAAGCAGGGGCCCAGGTCGTTGAGGGTCTCGAGGATGGCGCGGGCCAGCCGCTGCTGCACCCGGGCGTCGGTGCTGCTGGACTGCACGGCCAGCCGCAGGCCCAGCCCCGCCAGGCGCCACAGCACCACGATCAGCCGGCTGACCAGGACCCAGGGGCGCCGCAGCAGCCAGCGCAGGTCGGCGTTGGGGTCGTAGCGGGGGGTGGGGGAAACGTCCTCGGCCAGGGTCCTGCCGCATCGATGGCCAGACTCTAGGAACTGCGTTCCCCGGTCCATGGGCCCCTTCTGGCGGCCAGCGCCGCTGGCTCTGCACCTGCCGGCCCACGGCCGCGGCCGGGCCCTGGCCCCCGAGCTGCGGCGCCTGCTGCGCGAGCCTCCGGGCAGCTGGGATCTGCCCGAACTGCCCGGCTTCGGGGGGCCGCTGGAGCCGGAAGGAACGGTGGCCGAGGCCCAGGGGCGCGCGGCGGCCCTGCTGGGGGCCGATCGCTGCTGGTTCGGGGTGAATGGCGCCTCGGGGCTGCTGCAGGCGGCCCTGCTCGCCCTCGGCCCGCCGGGCTCCCGGGTGCTGCTGCCCCGCAACCTGCACCGCAGCCTGCTGCACGGCTGCGTGCTGGGGGGCCTCGAACCGCTGCTGTTCGATCTGGCCAGCGATCCGCTCACGGGCCTGTGGCAACCGCCGGAGCCCGAGCGGCTGGAGCGGGTGCTGGCGGCGGCGGCCGCCCTCCCCGGCGGGCCCGTGGCGGCCCTGGTGCTGGTGGATCCCACCTACCAGGGGCTGGCGGCCGATCTGCCGGCCCTGGTGGCCCTGGCCCACCGGGCGGGCCTGCCGGTGCTGGTGGACCAGGCCCACGGCGGCGGTGGGGCCCTGGCCGCCGGCGCCGATCTGGTGGTGCTCTCCGTCCAGAAGAGCGGCACCGGCCTGGCCCAGAGCGCCGCCCTGCTCGCGCAGGGCGCGCGGGTGGCTCCCACCGCCATCGAGCGGGCCCTGCTGTGGCTCCAGACCTCCAGCCCCAGCGCCCTGCTGCTGGCGTCGACGGCGGCGGCCCTGGAGCACGGCGCCAGCGCCACCGGCCAGCGCCAGCGCCAGCGGGCCGAGGCCCGGGCGGGCCGGCTGCGCCGGCGGCTGGAGGGCCTGGGTCTGCCGCTGGTGGCCAACGGCGATCCCCTGCGCCTGGTGCTGGCCACCGCCCCGCTGGGGATCAACGGGCTGGAGGCCGACACCTGGCTGCTGGATCGGGGGGTGATGGCGGAACTGCCGGAACCCGGCGCCCTCACCTTCTGCCTGGGGCTCAACCCGCCCCGGGGCGTGGAGCGGCGCCTGCCGGTCCAGCTCGAGGGCCTGCGCCGGGCCCTCGGCGGACCACCCCTGCCCCCCTTCACCCCGCCCCCCCTGCCGCTGCTGGCGGCACCGGAGCTGGCGATCGGCGTGGCCTGGCGGAGTCCCGCCGCAGCCATCCCCCTGGAGCAGGCCGCCGGTCGGCTGGCGGCGGCCCCGATCTGTCCGTACCCGCCGGGGATCCCGCTGCTCGTGCCCGGGGAGCGGATCGATCCGGCCCGCGCCGCCTGGCTGCTGGAGCAACGGCGTCTCTGGCCCGGTCAGATCGCTGATACGGTGAGCGTCGTGGCCGGTTCGTGAGCCCGTTGCCGAACCCCTTCCACTGGGATTTCGTCACCCCCGGACTGCCGGACAGCGCCTTCGAGGACGCCCCGGGCTTCAGCCCCACGCCGCTGGAGCTGCGGGTGATGCTGCTGGCCCATCTGCGGCCCCGGGCCGATTCCCTCGTCTGGGACGTGGGCGGCGGCACCGGCGCCCTGGCCCTGGAGATCGCCCGGCTGATGCCCGGCGGCGCGGTGCACACCCTGGAGCGGGATCCGGAGGCGATCGAGCTGCTGGAGCGCAACCGGCAGCGTTTCGACATCCACAACCTGCACATCCACGCCGGCGAGGCCCCGGAGGACCTGGCCCTGCTGCCCCCCCACCCGGACCGGGTGCTGCTGGAGGTGGGGCGGCCCCTGGAGGACGTGCTGCGGGCCGTCTGGGAGGCGCTGCAGCCCTCCGGACGGCTGGTGATCAGCACCGTCAACCTGGAGGGCCTGGTGAAGGCCACCGACACCCTCGCCCAGCTGGGCGCCCACGATGTCCAGGTGGTGCAGGCCACCGTGCACCGCATGCAGCGCCGCGGCAGCCAGGCCAAGCTGGCGGCCGCCGAACCGCTGTTCGTGATCGCCGCCGAGCGCTGAGTCCAAGCCCTTGCTTCCCGCCCCCCGCACCGCCACCTCCCTCCCGCGCCTGCTGAGCGGCTGGCTGGCCGGCGGCTTCGGGCTGGTGGTGGTGGGCCTGGGCGGCTGGTGGTTCACCGTCGCCGTGGGGGTGATCGTGCACCTGGGCCTGCTGGAGTTCTTCCGCATGGCCCAGTTCAAGGGCATCCGGCCGGCCGTCAAGACCACCCTGGTGGCGGTCCAGCTGCTGCTGGTCTCCACCCAGGTGGCCGCCGGCAGCCTCTGGGGGGGTGGCGGCATGGCGGGCGACGTGGCGGCGGCCGTGCTGCCCGCCTCCGGGGCGGTGATCTGCGGCTGGCTGCTGCTGCAGCCCGTCACCGGCACCATCGCCGACATCGCCGCCTCGGTGTTCGGCCTGTTCTATCTGGGCTTCCTGCCCAGCCACTGGATCAAGCTGCGGGACCTGACCGACCCGGCCCTGGCCCCCGCCCTCGACGGCCTGGGCTGGCCCTGGAGTCCGGGCATGGCCCTCACCCTGCTGGCCTGCCTGATGATCGTGGCCACCGACATCGGCTCCTACGTGATCGGCCGGCGCCTGGGGCGCCACGCCCTCTCGCCGATCTCCCCAGGCAAGACGGTGGAAGGGGCCCTGGGCGGGGTGGTCTGCGCCCTGCTGGTGGGGGGCCTGGGCGGAGTGCTGCTGGGCTGGCGCTGGGGCTGGCTGATCGGCGCGGTGCTGGGGGCGGTGGTCTCTCTGTTCGCCCTGGTGGGTGACCTGACCGAATCGATGATGAAGCGGGATGCGGGCCTGAAGGATTCCGGCGATGCCATCCCCGGCCACGGCGGCATCCTCGACCGGATCGACAGCTACCTGTTCGTGCCGGCGGTGGTCTATTCCCTGGTGACCCTGGTGCTGCCCCTGCTGCAGCGGGGCTGAGCTGTCGCCTGGGCCCTCAGGGGGAGACCCGGGCCTCCCCCTCCAGGTGCAGCAGGCCGGCACCGAGCTCGGCCCGCTCGATGCGGATGTTGGGATCCATCGGCAGCCGGGCCTGGGGGGTGCCCTCGGCGCAGCGCAGTTCCACGGTGCCGCCATCGGCCCGCACCACCACCTCCCGCTCCACCGGATCCCGGTCGCCGCTGGCGAAGGCCCGCAGCAGCAGCCGGTCCTCGCGGATGCGCAGCCCCGCCAGGGGGGTGAGGCCCAGCAGGTCGTCGGCCAGGCCGTCGCCGAGGCCGCGCCAGGCCGGGGTGCTGAGGGAACGGCTCAGCCCATCGCCGCTGAAGCTCACCTGCCCCTGGATGCGGAAGGGCGACTCCAGCTTCACCGCCTGGTTGCGCACCAGGGAGCCCATGCGCACCTGGATGCCGTCGCAGCGCAGCTCCACCTCCTCGATCTCCATCGCCTGGTAGACCACCCGCCGGGCCCGCAGCCGCACGCCGTCGAGGCGGCCCCGCAGCAGCCGCAGCCCCGAGCCCTCCAGGCGGATCTCCAGCCGTTCGATGGCGTCGCACTGCTGGCGCAGCCACAGCTCCAGCCCCCGGGCCAGCAGGCCCATCACCGGGCCCTCGGTGGGTCTCTCGCCGTCCGGGGTCTCGCTCATCCACCACCAGGGGACAGGGCTCCCCAGATTCTCACTCCAACCGGGGGCCGTCCGTCCGCGCCTGGCGGGCGGCGCGGAAGGCCTCGGCGGCCGTGATCGCCGCCAGCAGCAGCAGCCCCCCCAGGCCGATCAGCTGGTCGGTGGGATCGGCGGCCGCCGGGTCCGCCCCGAGGCCGCCGCCGCCCAGCGCCGCCCCGAGCAGGAACCAGCCCGTGGCGAGGGCCGTGGTGATCCAGTAGGCGCGCCAGCGGCGCTGGTAGATGTAGCCGCCGCCCAGGCCGGGCACCACGTTGAGCAGGGCCCCCAGCCAGGGGGCGGAGGCCGCCAGGATGGTCTTGTCGTCAGGCGTCATCGGGATCGCTCCTTGGCCGGTACCTCCCCAGAGTCTGGCCAGCCGCAGCCTGGAGGTGGGCCCTCCCTGGCGGTGATCGGCGCCGGGGTGGCCGGCTGCGCCCTGGCCGCGGGGCTGCGGCGGGGCGGCTGGGGGGGGGCGATCGTTCTCTGGGAGGCGGGCCGGGGTCCCGGCGGCCGGGCCGCCACCCGCCGCTCCCGCCACGACCCCGGCTGGCACATCGACCATGGGGCCCCGCTGTTCAATCTGCGCGAAGGGCCGGAACCGGATCTGGTGGCGCCGCTGCGGGCGGGGGGCTGGATCGAGCCCTGGAAGGAGCCGGCGGCGCTGCTCGACGCTGAGGGGGCCCTGGGGCCAGCCGATGGGGATCCCCTGTTGAGCGGCCACCTGTTTCGGGGCCGCCGGGGCATGGACGACCTCGCCCGGGGGCTGCTGGCCCTGGCGGAGGCCCCGGCGGTGGCGGCTGCGGCGCCCGGGAGCCTGTCCTGCCGCTACGGCACCCTGATCCACCAGCTGGAGGTCAGGCCCGGCGGGGGCTGGCGCCTGGCCGACGCCACCGGGGCGGTGCAGGGGGAGGCCGACTGGCTGGTGCTCAGCGGCACCCTGCTGGCCCATCCCCGCGCCCTCGAGAGGTTCGGCTGGCCCCAGGTGCCGCTGCAGCGGGCCTCCCAGGGCCTGGGCGATGGGGAGCTGGAGGCCGCCCTGGCGGCCATCGCCAGCATGGAGATGGAAGCGCGCACCAACCTGATGCTGACGATCGAGCCCACCGCCGCCGCCCGCTGGCTGGCCCTGCCCTTCCGGCTCCTGGGCCTGGACGGCCCCGCCCAGCGGCGCTGGGGGCTGCGGCGGCTGTCGATCCAGCCCCTGGCCGATGGCCGCTGCGCCGTTGTGGCCCATGGGCTTCTGGCGGAGCCCGATGACGCCGCCGCGATCACCGCCTTGGAGCGGGCCGTCGCCGGGGCCCTGGCCCCCTGGCTGGGCGATGGGGCCGGCGCTGGCGAGACGCTGGTGGGGGTGGAGCGGCGTCAGCTGATGCGCTGGGGGGCCGCCTTCCCCAAGGCCCCCGGCCTCCCGGCCACCGCCACGGTCTGTCGCCGCAGCCGGGTGGCCTTCTGCGGCGACTTCATCGCCGGGCCGGGCTTCGGCCGGATCGAGGGGGCCCTGCGCAGCGCCCAGGCCCTGGCGGGCCGGCTGCTGGTCCTGGTGCTGCTGCTCGGCCTGGCCCTGGGCAACCCGGCAGCGGCCACGGCGGCCGCCGCAACCACGACCACCCCCTACCGCTGCGACGGCGACCTGCTGCTGGCGACCGCCGACAACGGGGCCGTGGATGCCCCGGGCATCCCCAACACGGTCGCCGGCACGGTGCCCGGCGCCACCGTGCTGCTGGAGTGGCGCGGCCTGCGCCTGCAGCTGCCGCGCACCAACAACGCCGGTCCGCCCAGCTACACCGACGGGATCTGGTGGTGGAGCCTGGAGGATCCGGCCCAGCCCCGCTTCCTGCGCCGCCGCGGCGCCATCGAGAGTTTCAGCTGCCGGGCAGGTCCTGCCGCAGGGCCGCCAGCCGACGGCCGTTGACGCCCAGGTCCGAATCGCCCAGCCGGGAGCTGGAGCGGGCCTGCAGCACACCGGACGCCGGCAGGGCGTAAAGCTCGAGGTCGTCCACGAAGCCGAACAGCCGGCTGGTGGCGGTGGCGTGCAGATAGGGTCCGTCCCGCTCGACGATCCTCACCCCCTCGGTGGTCTCCAGGATCGGCACCAGCGCGTCCAGGGCCGCCTCGGGGTCGGTGCGCGGCCAGTCGGCCCTGGCGCAGTGGGCCGGCGCGGCGCAGGGGGAGAGGGAGCCGCCCCGCACGCCGAGGTCCTCCGGCACCGGCCCCTCCAGGTGCAGGAGCGAGGCGTCGGCCGGGCCGGGGAGGGCCAGGGCGGGGACCCCGAGCAGCAGCACGAGCAGCAGGCCGGCGATCAGACGCGGCAGGGAAAGGCGAGGGGCAGAGGTCATGGGTGGGTGGGGATCGGGGCGCAGGGAACGCCCAGCCAGGCAGCGGCGACCTGCTCGGGCTGGTCGATGTGGGGCAGGTGGCCGCAGGCCGCCAGTTCGGTGATGCGGGGGCCCAGCAGGGCCTGGGCGGCGCGCTTCTGGGGGGCCCGCAGGATCCGGTCGTCGGCGCCCCAGAGCACCGCCAGGGGCTGGGGGGGCAGGGGGTCGCCGCAGCCGGCGAAGCCGCCGCTGCGGGCGAAACGGCCCAGGGCGCCGGCCCAGCCCGGCGTCTGCAGGTGCAGCGAGGCGATCTCCAGCTCCGCCGGCCCCACATCCCGATCGGGGTCGGCGAAGGCACTGCGGCAGAGACCGCGGCGCACCGAGGGCAGGGCCAGGAAGCGCACCCCCAGCCCGTCCAGCAGGGGCGGCAGGGGCATGGGCCGGCCGGTCAGGCCGGCCGGGGCCAGCAGCAGCAGGCGCTCGAAGCGGCCGGGATGGCGCCGGGCCAGGGCCACGGCCACCGCACCCCCCATCGAGGCGCCGATCAGGCCGAGGCGGCGGCCCCCGCAGGACTCCCGCCGCTCCAGCTCCTCCAGCAGCGCGTCGAGGTGGGCCAGCACGGCCTCGGGGGTGTAGGCGCGCTCCACGGGCCTGGGACAGAATCCGAACCCGTGCAGATCCGGGATCAGCAGCCGGTGATGGGCCGCCAGCAGGGGGGCCAGGCGGCGGAACTCCAGGAACGAGCTGTCGAAGCCGTGCAGGAGCAGCAGGGGCGGACCCTCCCCCAGCACGGCCACGGGCCACTGCCCGGGGTGCTGCGGCAGCTCCCACCACTGCACCAGGGCGGCCAGGTCGCGGCCGAGGGGATCGAGCAACGAGGCGGCGGCGGTCGCGACCAGCTCGCGGCCACTGGGGGGGCCCGCCGTCACGCCTGCTGCCGCTCGGCCGTGGCGCCCACCATGGCGGCGAGCAGGTCCTCGGGGGCGACCGCGAAGGGCAGCCGGTGCAGGTCGGAACCTTCCAGGCAGGCGAAGCGGCAGACCTGGCGCAGCTGGTCGAGGCTGGCACCGGCCAGCCCCAGGGATTCGAGATCGGTGGGCAGCCCCAGCCGGCGGAAGAAGGGCAGCAGCTGACGCCGGGCCTGGGCCGCCAGGCGGTTGCCGGCCAGCTGCTCCTCCAGCCACAGCTGCACCAGCACGCCGAAGCCCACCTTCTCGCCGTGCAGGGCGCCGTGGGTGGCGGCGAGCTGGGTGAGCCCGTTGTGGACCGCATGGGCGGCCACGGTGCGGCAGCGGGCCCCGCCGATGCCGCCGATCAGGCCGGCGGTGAGGGCGCAGCCCTCCGCCACCCGCACCCAGGCCTCGCCGGAGGGGTCGGCGAGGGCGGCTTCCCCCTCCAGCAGCAGCAGATCGCGCAGCAGGCGCGCCATCTGCACCGCCTGCTGGATCAGCCCATCGCCACTGGAGCCGCTGCTCACCGAGGCCTCGTACCACTTGGCCACCGCATCGGCGATGCCGCTGGCCAGGGTGCGCGGCGGCGCCTGCCGCACCAGGGCATGGTCGAAGACGAGCAGGTCCGGGCAGCGGTCGAGGGCGACGTCCCCGAGGAAGGCGCCCTCGGGGGTGTAGAGGTTGGCCAGGGCCGTCCAGCCGGCGCAGGTGGCGGCGCTGGTGGGCACCGTGATGCAGGGGAGGCCGAGGCGGTGGGCCATCAGCTTGCCCGCGTCCAGCACCTTGCCGCCACCGGCGGCGATGACCGCATCACAGCCGGCGGCCGCAGCGTCAAGGGCCAGGGGGCCGAGGTCGTCGTCGCAGCAGTCGCGCAGGCCCTGGCTGACCAGGGGACAGGCCCCCCCCTGCTCCAGGTCGAACGCCAGCTGCTGACGCAACCCGAAGGTGGAGGCACTGCGGCCGAGCAGCAGGGGGCGGCGCCCCAGGGCGACGATACGGGGCAGGGCCTGCTGCCAGGCCCCCTCCCCACGGAGGACCACCGCCGGGGCGATGGCCTGGGTCTGAAGAGGATCCGTCATGGCCGCCATCTCATCAAAGAAATGTAGAAGTCGGCCGATCCGGGTCGCGATCGATCAGGCGCTGGCGCTGGCCAGCTCCGGCAGGGATGGGGTGACCGACTGCTTGCGGATCACCACCTGCTTGTCGTCGTCGACATCCACCAGGCAGGCATCGCCCTCGCCGATCCGGCCGGAGAGGAATTCCTCCGCCAGGGAATCCTCGAGCAGGCGCATCACGGCACGGCGCAGGGGACGGGCGCCGTAGCTGGGGTTGTAGCCCTCCTCCACGAGGCGCTCCTTGAAGGCCTCGGTGACGGACATGCCGATGCCCTTGTCCTGCATGCGGGCGAAGACCTCCCGCAGCATGATCTCGGCGATCAGCTTCACCTCGTCGCGGCTGAGCTGACGGAAGACGATGATCTCGTCGAGACGGTTGAGGAACTCGGGGCGGAAGTACTGCTTCAGCTCCTCGTTGACCAGGGAGCGGATGCGATTGTACTGGGTTTCCTCCACGTCGCCGCCGCCGAACTCGAAGCCGAGGCCGCCGCCACCCTTCTCGATCACCTTCGAACCGATGTTCGAGGTCATGATGATCAGGGTGTTCTTGAAGTCGACCGTGCGTCCCTTGGAATCGGTGAGCCGGCCGTCCTCCAGCAGCTGCAGCAGCAGGTTGAAGACGTCGGGGTGGGCCTTCTCGATCTCGTCGAACAGCACCACGGTGTAGGGACGCCGCCGCACGGCCTCGGTGAGCTGGCCGCCCTCGTTGAAGCCCACGTAGCCCGGAGGCGAACCGATCAGCTTGCTGACGGTGTGGCGCTCCATGAACTCGCTCATGTCGAGCCGGATCATGGCGTCCTCGCTGCCGAAGAAGTAGGCGGCGAGAGCCTTGGTGAGCTCCGTCTTGCCGACGCCGGTGGGGCCGGAGAAGATGAAGCTGGCGATGGGGCGGTTGGGGTTCTTGAGGCCGACCCGCGCCCGGCGGATGGCCCGGGACACGGCCTTGACGGCCTCGTCCTGGCCGATGAGGCGCTGGTGGAGGGTCTCCTCCATGTTGAGCAGCTTCACCGACTCGCTCTCGGTCAGCTTCTGGACGGGCACGCCGGTCCATGAGGCGACGATCTGGGCGATGTCCTCCTCGGTGACGAGGGGGGAGCGGCTTTCCTCGCTGGCGTCATCGGCCACGGGGCCGCCCAGCAGGGCCGGGGTGTCGGTCTCGACGGAGGTGCCGGCGGGTTCGTCGTCGCGACGGGCCTGCAGGATCGTGCGGATCTGGTCGCGCAGTTCGACCTCCTTGTCGCGCAGTTCACCGGCCTTGGTGAAGTCCTGCTGGCGGACGGCATCCTCCTTCTCCTTCTGGACGCCGCGCAGCTGCTTGTCGACCTCCTTGGCCGCCGGCGGCAGCTTGGAGTTGAGCAGGCGCACCCGGCTGCCGGCCTCGTCGATCAGGTCGATGGCCTTGTCGGGGAGGAAGCGGTCGCTGATGTAGCGGTCGCCGAGGGTGGCGGCGGCGACGAGGGCCTCATCGCTGATCTTGAGGCGGTGGTGCTGCTCGTAGCGCTCCCGCAGGCCCTTGAGGATCTCGATCGTGTCGACGACGGAGGGCTCGCCCACCATCACCGGCTGGAAGCGGCGCTCCAGGGCGGCGTCGCGCTCGATGTGCTTGCGGTACTCATCGAGGGTGGTGGCGCCGATGCACTGCAGTTCACCGCGGGCCAGGGCCGGCTTGAGGATGTTGGCGGCGTCGATGGCGCCTTCGGCGGCACCGGCGCCGATCAGGGTGTGCACCTCATCGATCACCAGGATCACGTTCCCGGCGGAGCGGATCTCCTCCATGATCTTCTTGAGCCGTTCCTCGAACTCACCCCGGTACTTGGTGCCGGCCACCAGCAGGCCGATGTCGAGGGTGAGGACGCGCTTGTCCTCGAGGATGTCGGGGATCTCGCCCTGGGTGATCCGCTGGGCCAGGCCCTCGGCGATGGCGGTCTTGCCCACGCCCGGCTCACCGATCAGGACGGGGTTGTTCTTGGTGCGGCGGCCGAGGATCTGAATGACCCGGTCGATCTCGTTCTGGCGGCCCACGACGGGGTCGAGCTTGGACTCGGCCGCCAGCTGGGTGAGGTTGCTGCCGAATTCGTCGAGGGTGGGGGTCTTGGTGGATCCCTTGCCCGAGCTGCCGGAGGCCACCTCGGCCGTCTCGCCCAGCATGCGGATCACCTGGGTGCGGACCTTGGCCAGGTCGACGCCGAGGTTCTCGAGCACCCGGGCGGCCACGCCCTCGCCCTCACGGATCAACCCCAGCAGCAGGTGCTCGGTGCCGATGTAGTTGTGCCCGAGCTGGCGGGCCTCCTCCAGGGAGAGCTCCAGCACCCGCTTGGCCCGCGGGGTGAAGGGGATCTCCACGGCGACGAAGCCGGAGCCGCGGCCGATGATCTTCTCGACCTCGACCCGGGCGTCCTTCAGGTTGACCCCCATCGACTTGAGGACCTTGGCGGCGACACCGGTGCCCTCGCCGATCAGGCCGAGCAGGATCTGCTCGGTGCCGACGAAGTTGTGGCCGAGGCGGCGGGCCTCTTCCTGGGCCAGCATGATCACCTTGATGGCCTTCTCGGTAAACCGCTCGAACATGGGGCGGGACCAGATGCAAGTGGCACCAACCTATCAGGATTGAAGGGCCGTGTGGGAGGTGGGGAGCACACTCCTCAGAAACCCACGTGCCGCAGGCGCTCAGACGAATCAGAACACAAACCAAGCACCAGGATTGACAAGAAATAGGTATAGGAATCTACGGTTATCCACACCCCAATCACGTTGTCAGGATCCCGGGGTCAGTTTGACCCATTGGATCAGGGCGTCCTCCCCGTTGCGGTAGTAACCATGACGGATGCCGGCGGTGCGGAACCCCAGGGCTGCATACAGGGCGATCCCCGGTCCATTGCCAACCGCCACCTCCAGGGTGGCGCGGCGGGCGCCGCGCTCGCGGGCGGCCGCCATCAGCGCCTGCAGCACCCGGCGCCCCAGCCCCCGGCGGCGCTGGCCCGGGGCCACCGCCACCAGGGTGATGTGCAGCTCGTCAACCACGAGCCAGCCACTGGCCATGGCCAGCAGGTCGGCCCCCCGGCGCAGCCCCAGGCCCGGCCGGCCCTCCTCCTCCAGCTCCCGGCGCCACTGCTCCAGGCTCCAGAGGCCGCCGAGGGCGGCCCGGTCGAGGGCCAGGCAGGCCGCGGCGTCCGCCGGGACCAGCGGAGACAGGGTCGGGGCGGGCAGCGGTGGCGGAGGTGGCGCCGGCACGGCCGTTGGACACGAACATCCTTACGATCGGACATCCTGACCCTTTCCCCGAACAGGCCGCCATGGTGACCAGCGCCTCCCCGGCGACCGATCCGGTCGCTCCCCTTTCCGCGGCCCCGATCGCCTCCGGAGGTCCCTTCGAGCAGGGAGCCGATCCGCTCAGCCCCAACCGCAACCTGGCCCCGCTCACCGCCCGCCTCGATGCCCTGGGCCGCCTGGAGGTGGGGGGATGCCTGCTGAGCGACCTGGCGCGCACCTACGGCACGCCGCTCTACGTGCTCGACGAGGCCACCCTGCGGGCCACCTGCCGGGCCTACCGGGAGGCGCTGGACGCCCACTACCCCGGCGAGGCCCTGGCCCTCTACGCCTCCAAGGCCAACAGTTCCCTGGCGATCACGGCACTGGTGGCCGCCGAGGGCCTGGGCCTCGATGCGGTCTCGGCCGGGGAGCTGCTCACGGCGCTGCAGGGCGGCATGCCGGCGGAGCGGATCGTCTTCCACGGCAACAACAAATCCGCCGAGGAGCTCCAGCTCGCCGTCGACCGCGGCGTGACGGTGATCCTCGACAACTGGAACGACATCAGCCTGCTCGCCACCCTGGCGACCGGGCGGCCCGCACCGGTGCGGGTGCTGGTGCGGTTCACCCCGGGCATCGAGTGCCACACCCACGAGTACATCCGCACCGGTCACCTCGACAGCAAGTTCGGCTTCGACCCCGACCAGCTGGAGGCCGTGCTGCGCCACCTGGCCGCCTGCCCCTGGGCGCGGGTGGATGGCCTGCACGCCCACATCGGCTCCCAGATCTTCGAGCTGGAACCCCACCGCGACCTGGCCGGGGTGATGGCCGAGGCCCTGGGCCTGGCCCGTTCCCTCGGCCACCCCTGCGGCGACCTCAACGTCGGCGGCGGCCTCGGCATCCGCTACGTGGGCTCCGATGACCCGCCGAGCATCCAGGAATGGGTGCGGGTGGTGGCGACGGCGGTGGCCGAGGCCTGCGGCCAGCGCCAGCTGGCCCTGCCGCGGCTGCTGTGCGAACCCGGCCGCTCCCTGGTGGCGACGGCGGGGCTGACGCTCTACACCCTGGGCAGCCGCAAGGAGATCCCCGGCCTGCGCACCTACCTGTCGGTGGATGGCGGCATGAGCGACAACCCGCGGCCGATCACCTATCAGTCGCTGTACACCGCGGTGCTGGCCGACCGGCCGCTGGCGGAGGCCACCGAGGCGGTGACCGTGGCCGGCAAGCACTGCGAGTCCGGCGACGTGCTGCTCCACGACGTGCGCCTGCCGCTCACCAGCCCCGGCGACGTGCTCACCGTGTTCGCCACCGGCGCCTACAACGCCTCGATGGGCTCCAACTACAACCGCATCCCCCGGCCGGCGGCGGTGCTCGTCCACGAGGGCGTGGCCGAGGTGGTGCAGCGGCGTGAGCAGCCGGAAGACCTACTGCGCTACGACGTCCTGCCCCACCGGCTCCTGCCGGTATCCTGACCGCGTCAGGCGGCTACCCGTTGAACCGGCCTGCCCCTCCTTTGTGTTGTGATCTGGCTGCGGCTCATCGATTTCCGCCTGCTGCTGGATCTCCTGTTCGCTTCCCTGCTGGGGCTTGTGCTGCTCGGCAGGGTCACCGAGGCGCGCACCCTGTGGCTGCTGCGCGGCTATCTGTTCCTGGTGGCGCTGGCCTGGTTCGTGCAGCGCTACGCCAACCTGCCCCTCACCAGCAGCCTGGTGGATGCACTGGTGCTGGCCTGCAGCCTCGCCCTGGCGATCCTGTGGCAGGGGGAGCTGCGGCGCCTGATGGAACTGCTGGGCACCGGACGCCTCGGGGTGCTGTTCGCCGACCGCAGCCGGGACCAGCTGGCGTCGGGGTCGGTGAGCCTGCTCACCGAGGCGGCCGGGCGTCTGTCCCAGGCGCGCTGTGGCGCCCTGATCGTGCTCGACCTGGGCAGTGATCTGCGCCCCGAGGACTTCCTCAACCCCGGCATCCGCATCGATGCCCAGCTTTCCGTCGACCTGCTGCTCAACCTCTTCGCGGTGGACACGCCTCTGCACGACGGGGCGGTGCTGGTCCAAAAGAACCGCATCGTGGCGGCCGGGGTGATCCTGCCCCTGTCCCGCCAGGGCCTGAACCGCTACGGCACCCGCCACCTGGCCGCCATGGGACTGACCGAGCGCCACGACGGCTGTTTCTGCATCGTCGTCTCCGAGGAGACGGGCACCCTGTCACTCGCCTCCCAGGGCCGGCTGGAACGGCCGATCACCAGCAGCCGCCTTCACGACCTGCTCACCGACGCCCTGGCCTCCGCTCCCACGGGGCGTAGCGTGGCCGCGGACCCGCCGGAACATCGCGGATGAGTCGCGCCCTGGCGACCACTCCATCGTCCGATCCCGACCAGCTGCCCGCCCAGCTGGATCCGGCTCGGCTGCCCCGCCACGTGGCGGTGATCATGGACGGCAACGGCCGCTGGGCCCGTCATCGGGGGCTGCCCCGGGCCATGGGCCACCGGGCCGGGGTGGAGGTGCTGAAACGCACCCTGCGCCACTGCAGCGACTGGGGGATCGGCGCCCTCACCGCTTACGCCTTCTCCACCGAGAACTGGACCCGGCCGGGCGAGGAGGTGGCCTTCCTGATGGCCCTGTTCGAACGGGTGCTGGCCAGGGAGCTCGAGGCGCTCGAGCGCCAGCAGGTGCGCATCCGCTTCCTCGGCGATCTGGAGCCCCTGCCGGAGGGCCTCAGGGTCCTGATCAACGACGCCACCGAGCGCACGGCCGGCAACACCGGGATCCACTTCAACGTCTGCACCAACTACGGCGGCCGCAGCGAACTGGTGCGGGCGGCCCGCCGCCTGGCCGATCGGGCCGCCCGCGGCGAGCTCGACCCGGCCAGCATCGACGAGGAGCTGTTCGCCTCCGAACTGTTCACTGCCGGCGATGCCGACCCCGACCTGCTGATCCGCACCAGCGGCGAGCAGCGCATCAGCAACTTCCTGCTCTGGCAGCTGGCCTACGCCGAGCTGCACATCACCGAGGTGCTCTGGCCCGACTTCGACACCGAGGCCCTGCTGGCGGCGCTGCTGGATTATCAGGGGCGCCAGCGCCGCTTCGGTGGCGTGCAGAGTGGCGTCCAGAACGGTGTGGAGACCACCCCATGAGCGTGCGCCACGACTGGTCCCGCCAGGAGATCCAGGACCTGCTCGACCTGCCCCTGGTGGATCTGCTCTGGCAGGCCCAGGCGGTGCACCGCAGCGCCAACCCCGGCTACCACGTGCAGCTGGCCTCGCTGCTGAGTGTCAAGACCGGGGGCTGCGAGGAGGACTGCGCCTACTGCCCCCAGTCGATGCACCACCCCAGCGACGTGGGCGGCCGCCCGGAGCTGGCGGTGGAGCCGGTGCTGGAGCGCGCCCGGCAGGCCAAGGCGGCCGGCGCCCACCGTTTCTGCATGGGCTGGGCCTGGCGGGAGATCCGGGATGGGGCCCCCTTCGAGGCCATGCTCGCCATGGTGCGGGGGGTGCGGGAGCTGGGGCTGGAGGCCTGCGTCACCGCCGGCATGCTCTCAGACGGCCAGGCGGCCCGACTGGCGGAGGCGGGACTGACCGCCTACAACCACAACCTGGACACCAGCCCCGAGCACTACGACCGGGTCATCTCCACCCGCACCTACCAGGAGCGGCTCGACACCCTGCAGCGGGTGAGGAGCGCCGGCATCGACCTCTGCTGCGGCGGCATCATCGGCATGGGCGAGACGCCGGAAGACCGGGCCGCCCTGCTGCAGGTGCTGGCCTGCCTGGATCCCCATCCCGAAAGCGTGCCGATCAATGCCCTGGTGGCCGTGGAGGGCACGCCGCTGGAGGACCGGCCGCCGGTCGACCCCCTGGAGCTGGTGCGCATGGTCGCCACCGCCCGCATCCTCATGCCCCACAGTCGGGTGCGGCTCAGCGCGGGACGGGAGCAGCTGGGACGGGAGGCCCAGATCCTCTGCCTGCTGGCGGGGGCCGATTCGATCTTCTACGGCGACACCCTGCTCACCACCTCCAATCCGGCGGTGAGCAGCGACCGGGAGCTGCTGCGGGCCGCCGGGGTGCGGGTGCAGCTGGAGGGGCAGCCCACCGCAGCCACCCCAGCCGCCACCGCCATCGCCGGCCGCTGAGGGTGCAGGTCGCCAGCTTCTACCGGTTCGTCCCCTTTGGCAGCGAGGAGCTGCCGCTCTGGCGGGCCCGGCTGCTGGCCCTGGGCAGCGCGGCCGGCCTCAAGGGCACGGTGCTGCTGGCCCGCGAGGGCATCAACGGCACCGTCTGCGGGCCGGCCTCCGCCGTGGCCGCCCTGCTGGCGCTGCTGGAGGCCGACCCACGCCTGGCGCACCTGGAGGTGAAGCGCAGTGAGGCCACCGGAGCGGTGTTCCACCGCTTCAAGGTACGCCTCAAGGCGGAGATCGTGACGATGGCCGAGCCCTCGGCCCAGCCGGCCCTGGGCACGGGAATCCCGGTGCCCCCCGAGCACTGGAATGCCCTGCTGGACGACCCCGACACCCTGACCATCGACACCCGCAACCACTACGAGGTGGCCCTGGGCAGCTTCGCGGGGGCCATCGACCCCGCCACCGAGAATTTCAGCGACTTCCCCGCCTGGGTGGAGCGGCACCTGCGGCCCCTGGTGGCCCAGCGGCGGCCGCAGCGGCTGGCCCTGTTCTGCACCGGCGGCATCCGCTGCGAGAAGGCCACCGCCCACCTGCTGAAGCAGGGCTTCGACAACGTGCTGCAGCTGCAGGGGGGGATCCTCAACTACCTGGAGCAGGTGCCGGAAGCGGAGAGCCGCTGGCACGGCGAGTGCTACGTGTTCGACCAGCGGGTGGCCCTCGACCACCGCCTGCAGCCGGGCACTTACCACGCGTGCCATGCCTGCGGCCTGCCCCTGGCCCCCGCCGACCTGGGCCTGGCGAGCTATGTGGCCGGGGTGAGCTGCCGCCACTGCATCGATCGCTTCTCCGACGCCGACCGGGAGCGGTTCGCCGAACGCCAGCGCCAGATGCGGCGCGCCGAGGCTTCCGGTGAGTCCCACATCGGCCGGGTGATGCCCGCCGTGGGCGGCTGAGCGGATGGCGCCGCGCCTGCCCATCCTGTACAGCTTCCGCCGCTGCCCCTACGCGATCCGGGCCCGGCTGGCCCTGGCGGCGGCGGGGCTGACGCCGGGGGGGGATCTGGAGCTGAGGGAGGTGCACCTGGGGCGCAAGCCCCCCGAACTGCTGGAGGCCTCCGCCGCCGCCACCGTGCCGGCCCTGGTGCTGCCGCCGGACGTCGGCACTGATCCCCAGGGGGCCGGCCGGGTGCTGCCGGACAGCCTGTCCGTGATCGCCTGGGCCCTGGAGCGCCACGACCCCGGCGACCTGCGACGCCAGGGGAGCAGCGAGACCGCTGGGCAGGAGCGGGCCCGGATCGCCGCCCTGATCGAGCAGAACGATGGGGCCTTCAAGCACCATCTCGACCGCTTCAAGTACCCCGAGCGCCACCCCGGCGACGACCGGGAGCAGCACCGCCGCGACGCGCTGGCGATCCTGCGCCGCTGGAGCGCCGCCCTGGAGGCCGGCGGCTGGCTGGTGGGGGGGCGGCCCTCCCTGGCCGATCTGGCCCTGCTGCCCTTCGTACGCCAGTTCCGGCTCGCCGATCCCGAGGGGTTCGACCGGCTGGGCGATCTGCCTCCGCTGCAACGCTGGCTGCAGCGCTTCCTTGAGGGACCCGAGCTGGCGGCGGTGATGGCCGGGGCCTGGGGGCCCCGGCGGCCCTGGCGCTCCGGGCAGTGGATCTATCACCTGGCCCTGGCCGACGACTGGCGGGACGCCAAAGCCCGCGGGGTGTACGAGCGCTCGACCCGCGGCCAGTCGCTGCAGGAGGTGGGCTTCATCCATGCCAGCGGGGCCGACCAGGTGGAGGCCACCTACGGGCGTTTCTACGCCGATGCGGGGGAGGTGCTGCTGCTGACCATCGACCCCGGGCGCCTGAGCGCCCCCCTGCGCTGGGAGCCGGCCCCGGAGAGCGGCGAAGGCTTCCCCCACATCCACGGACCGCTGCCGCTGGAGGCGGTGCTGGCCGCCGAGGCCTATCCGCCCCCGCCGCCGGGCGGCGCACCATGCTGAACCTGGAGGCTCTGGAGCGGCAGGCCCGGGAGCGCGGCCTGCTGCTGCGGCTGCAGGTGCAGGGGCTGGCGGGGGTGCGGGGGCTGCGGGTGGCGGTGGCGCGCCCCCGGCCGGAGCAGCCGCCCCTGCTGCTGGGGGAGCTCAAGGGCTGGTGCCTGCCCCTGGCCGATGGCCTGCGGCTCGACACGATGCGGGTGCAGGGGGAGCGCAGCGAAGCCGTGGGGCCGCTGATCTGGGCCACCACCTTCGCCTGGTCCCTCGAGGAGACGCCCTGCCGCTCGGCGCGCCTGCTCGCGATCCGCGATGGGGAGCGCCAGCACCGGCGGCTGGTGCGCTACTTCCGGCGGCTCGGCTTCACGCCGCTGCGGGAGCTGGGCGGCGGCCCGCTGGATCTGGCCCCGCGGCTGGTCTGGGGCGGGGCGGGCCTGCTGATGCGGGGCGACTGCGACGAAGGCCTGCGGCGCAGCGCCCGCTGGCTGACGTCCGTCCGGTGACACCTACGTTGGAGCCGGGTAACGAGCTGGACCATGGCCACCGCCTCCCTGAGCATCAACAACCAGTCGGGAGGCAGCCTCTACTACTACGTCGTCGGGCCAGGGTTCAGCGTTGAGCCGCTCCAGCCCGGCCAGAGCAACAGCCTCTCCCCGGGTCTGAACAAGGTTCCGATTCTGGCGGCTCCTCAGATGAGGATCTACGTCTCGAGCTCCGCCACACTGTTCGCCAACCCTGGCCAGGAACCGATCGGCTGGAACACCACAGCCCCCTTCTCCTTCTACGAATACACGATCGATGGCAGCGGCTTTTCCGCTGATATGTCGTATATCGATGACTGGGCCTATCCGATCCAGACCAACATCACCGACAGCAGCGGAAACCTCCACAATTTCGGCTTCCTGAACGCGGCCGCGATCGCCATGGATTTCGCCGCCCTGCCACCGGGCGGATTCACCACCAGTGCCGCCTCGGGGAAGGGTGTGGGGACGGCCTCGAATCTTTGGGATGCCCCGAACCGTCGATTCGTCGGCCCGATGCGGCTGTGGCAGCAGCAGGTGATCATGGCCAATGCCGTGCAGAACGGACAACCGGCCTACTGGCCGCCGAATGCACCCGCCGGCTGGATCCAGTTCCTCGAGGAGGTGCCCTACGGGCCCTCCCCCTTTGGCTACCCGCGCTCCGCCGGCGCCAGCAGCCTCAATCCCCAGCGGACCTATCCCGCCTTCGGTTTCGACTTCTCCACCAACACCTCCTGGGGCGCCATGAACGGCGGGCAGGGGGCGCTGGTGCCCCAGCCCCGGGGGGAACAGCTCTTCGCCCACAACTGGAATGTATGGAACTACGGCTACACCGATGCCGACCCCAGTGCGGACAAACCGAATCCGAACTATTCCTTTGAATCGAATGCCTACACGTCCATCCTCCGCTCCCAGGCGGCACGGGAGAAGGCGGCCGGCCGACTCCCCGACACCGCCGGAACATCACCGACGGCCGGCAACCCGAACTTCGTCGGCTTCTATACGGCATCCAAGGACGACTACTACGGCACCTTCACGGTCGCCGCGATCGCCGATGTCAGCCTCACCATCGGCGCCCTGGCCCCGTCCAGCATCGGCACCAGCGGCCCTGACGGCATCGTCGGCACTGGCGGCCACGACATCATCTCGGGTGGCTACGGAGCCGACTGGCTGGCTGGCGCCCCCCTGGCCCCGAACTGGTCCGCCCCCAACAACTTCCGCGACCTGGCCTTCTTCGGTGTTCCCGGAGGACTGGCCCAGTGGAGAGGTCTGGTCGGCGGCGGACGCGACACCTTCGTCTATGTCCGGGCCGACAGCAGTCTGAGCAGCCCGGGGCAGCGCGATGTGATCACCGACTTCGCCGCGGACGACAGGATTGATCTTTCGAGGGTGGACGCTGACAGCCGCCGGGCTGGCCTCCAGTCCTTCACCTGGATCGGCTCCAGGGCGTTCTACGGGGAGGCGGGCCAGCTGCGGCTGGAGCAGAACCGCCGGCAGAACCACGCCCTGCTGCAGGGGGATCTCGACGGCAACGGCAGCAGCGACTTCGAGGTGATGCTGATGGGACCGGTCCAGTTCTCGGCCGCCAACCTGATCCTCTCCTGACCCTGAGCAGGACCGCCGAGGAGACTTGGGCTGGGCATCGGGGGGTTGCGGCGGTGGCTCACGGCCGCATCGCCGTGGCATGGAGCCTGGGTCGGGTCATGGGGCGCTGGCGGCGCGCTTCTGGACCGAAGCGGGAGCGGAAGGATCCGGGAGGGCGCGATGACGGTTGCGGCGGCAGCGCTCGGAGCAGTAGCGCACCTCGTCCCAGACATCCTTCCACTTCCTGCGCCACTGGAACGGTCGTCCGCAGACCGGGCAGGTCTTGGTTGGGCGATCCAGGTGATGGGGCATCCGGCCAAAGGGATGGGATGGGCCCATCAGCCTGACAAACGCGAACCCGCTCCCGTGACACCATGGGGCCAATGGCCGACCCCAGCTGCTATCGGATCGGCCGCACCGGCCCGGCGATGCGTGTGGCGTCAGCCGAGGAGGCTCTGAGCGCCAGCGAAGCGGACGGATATGCCTGGCTGCATTACCGCGAAGCCAGCCGGGACGATCTGGACCAGCTCGTCGGTCTGCTGGGCCTGCACGCGCTGTCGATCGAGGATTGCTTCGATGATCATCAGATTCCCAAGATCGACGATTTCCCCAACAACACCTTCATTCTCTTCAATACGTTCCTGTACGACCGTGGCGTCCTGGAGGTGGGGGAGATCAACCTCTTCCTCGGCCAGCGATTTCTGGTCAGCATCAGCCATCTGGATTCCAGTCACCGCTCCTACCTCGATGGGGTGGAGAGGATGGTCGAGAGGGGGATCGAGGAGGCCCGCCAGGGCCCGTCCCACCTCATGCACCTGATCCTCGATCAGGTCGTCGATCAGAAGTTCGTGGCCATCGAGGCCCTCGAGGATGAGCTGAATGGAGTGGAAGAAGCCCTGATGGCGGATCCGGCCAGCTTCAAACCCGCCGAACTGATCCGATTCAGGCGCTACCTGCTGCGGCTGCGCAAGAGCCTGTTTCACGAACGGGAGATCCTCAGCAAGATCTGCCGGGGGGATTTCCCTTTGATTTCCCTGAAGGCGATCTACCACTTTCGCGATATCTACGACCATCTGGTGCGCTTCTATGAAGTCACCGAGTCGTACCGGGACATCGTCACCAGCCTGATGGAGATGTACCTGTCGATGCTCAACAATCAGATGGCCAGGGCCGCCAACGACACCAACGCCACGGTTCGGCGCCTGACGCTGATCACGACGATCTTCATGCCGCTGACCCTGCTGGCGGGCATCGGCGGCATGTCCGAGTGGACGATGATCACTGGCCCGGATAACTGGCGTGTCTCCTATCCGGCCTTCATGCTCGCCATGGTCGTGATCGGCTTCGCCAGTTATGTCTTTCTCAGCCGTCTGGACCGGAACCGCAACACGACGCGACGCCCTCAGTTGAGCCGACGCTGGCGCGCCTGACGGCGGGACGCGGCCTGGACCGTGCTGAGCTCGTCGGCCTCCTGAAGCAGCTCGCCGGAGAGGGACTCCAGATCATCGGCCGCCCTCTGGAGCTGGGCGCTGAGCCTCAGACCCTCCTCGATCGACTGGCCGTAGGCCTCGCTGGCCTGATCGATGGCCGCGAACAGCTCCCTGAACTCCTCGGGTGGATGGGTGTCCCAGTCGGGGTAGGCGACCGCCGCCTGCTGGAGCACCTGCAGGGCGGTACCCCAGCTCGCCTTGAGGCGGAAATCGAGATGGCGCAGGTCCTGGTTGGTGCGCTTGAGCTCCCGGGTACTGGAGACCCCGGCCAGGGCCAGGGCCTCGCGTTTCAGCTCGGTGATGGTGGGCGGCTTGGTTCGGGCAGTCGCGGAGCGAGGGGATGGGGGTCTGGCCATGGCCCTACTCGGCCAGGCCGAGGCCCAGCTGCTCCCCGGCCCGGAGCCGTTCCAGCTCCCCGCGCAGCTGCCGGGTGGTCTGCCGTTCGGCCCGGAGGGCCTCCTGAAGTTCGTCGCGCTGGCGCCGGTAACGATCGGTGTGGGCAACACGGCCGCCGAGGCTCTGGTTGTTCCTGGCGAGTTGCCGGCGACGTTCCACCTCGGCATCGAGGGCTCGCTGCAGGGCCACCAGCTCCTTCTGCAGTTGCAGCTCGGCCTTCGACTGCTGCTGCTCGCAGCGAAGCGCAGCATTTTCCGCCTCCAGGGCCTGGAGGCGGGCTTCGAGGCGATCGATCTTGATCTGCTGGCCCCGCAACGCCTGCTTGAGCTTCTGCAGCAGGGCGCCAAGGCGCGAGCGTTCCTTCTGCTGGGTCAGGCTGTTGGCTTCACACTGCCGGGCGTAGTCCCTCAGCAGTCCCGTGCGTCGCTGCAGCACCTTGGCGGTGCACTCGTACTTGATGATGGCGATGACGCGGCAGCGCTCCAGTTCGTCCAGCTCCTGAACGGCCTTGAGGCGCCTGAGCTCGTCGTAGTTGGTGCACTCATGCCGCAGCACCTGGGTCGGCACGTGGTCCTGGGCGCCGATGCGCGGCAGGTTCTTCAGCCGGACACGGTCGTGCCAGTAATCAAACAGAGCTTTCTGGTCGACAGCTTCGAGCATCGCGCCCACTCCCTGGTGCATGGCCAGTCGTTGAAGGACTTTAGGAACCGGATCCGCCTCGCCGGTCACGGCTGGGAGGGCAGGGTGTCACGGAGTTTCTCCAGCCGCAGGAGGCGCTGGGCGTGGAGATCGGTCTCCTCTGACCAGCCACCGGGGATCCTTGCTGGCGCCTCCGGCTCCTTGGCCGGCGGATCCTGCGCGGGCTCCACAGGGCGCGGGCCATCCAGGGTGGCGACCACAAACAGAGCCACCAGCAGCTCCGCCAGAAAGGGCAGATCGATCATGGGGATGGACATGGGCGGCAAGGATTCGGTTCAGTTGCTCAGCCACCTTCCACCGGGCGAGGGGAGTCCGTTCCCATTCACCTGCGAAGAAGGGCTCGGGCCGCCCAGCCCAGTGCACTGCCCGGGAGGTGGCGCCAAATTCTGTAGCAGCAGATACAGTTGGATCCGAATCTCCAGCGGCAGGACTCACCCCATGGCCAGCGGTTGCTTTCCCCATCAGTTCGAAGGCAGCTTCTCCGCCTTCAAGGAGCGGCAGCTGGTGTTCGCTCTCACCCGCCAACTGGCCGACGCCCAGTTCCGGCGGGGGGACCGGTCCCGGAGCGAGCGGCTCTGGCAGGAAGCCGCTGCGGAGGCCATGGACGCCGAGCGGATCACCGGCCTCCTCTACGGCGTCCACGACCATGAGGACGAGGAGGCGATGGAAGCGGTGGATCGCCCCTACCGCGAGCGGCAGCGGGAGGCCCTGCGTCGCGCCAGCGGCCCCCTGGCCCGGCTGGCCCGCCTCACCGGGCGTCGGACGGCCCGCACTTCCCCGCCCCACCGACCAGCGGAATCGGGCCGGCGACCCCTGGCAGGCTTCGGCCGCTGAGCGCGCCGGACCATGGACAGCAACGAAGCGGCGGAACAGGAGCAGCTGGAAAGCTTTCTGGCCCACGCGGCAGCCTCCGGGGCGCTGAGGGCCCGGCTGGGCGGGTTGGACGCCTACCAGGTGGTGGCCATCGCGGCCGAGGAAGGATTCCACTTCGGCGTGACCACCCTGCATCGGGCTGTCTGCACGGGCTACGTCATGCGCAGACCCCGCTGATCGAACCCTCAGGCCACGAAGCGGCCGTAGAGCCAGCGCACGAAACCACCCACCAGCGGCACCGGGGTGAAGGTGGGGCCGACGAAGTCGAAATAGTCGCGATGGTCGACGATCCGGCCGTCGGCGCCGAGTCGAAGGCGGCTGGTGCCGGGATAGATGAATTCGATGCCCTTGATTTTCAGGCCCATCGTCCACTCCACGAAGGCGACGTCACCGCTCAGGGCCACGGCAACCGGCTCCAGGTAGACGTCATCGCAGCGTTGCAGCAATCCCTCCTGGGCCACGATGTAGGCCTCGAGGCCCTGCCGCTCCTGGGTGGGGTCGGTGAAGTGGACCGATTCGTCGTACACGGCCCGCCACTGCTCCGGTGTCGGCCCCGGGGCGCCGTAGGGCTTGGTGAACAGGGCCCTGAGCCCGTCTTCCCCCAACGGCGGTTGGAGCACGGTGGTCATGGCGGGTGCGATGTCAGGTGGCGGTCGTCCGGGGACGGGTCAGGGCGAGGGCCGCGCCGCCGATGGCCAGCAGGCCGAGGGCACCCGTCGCCGCCAGGAACACCAGGGTCTGAAGGGCCAGCAAGGCCAGGCCGAGGGCGGAGGCCGCCTTGATCTGCACCCGGGCCTTGATCAGCAGGGTGAGCAGCAGCAGCACCGTGGCCTGCAGGCCGGCGATCCGGGCCGCCGTGAAGGGACAGAGAGGCAGCGGCATCAGGGGGAACCGATCAGAAGCAGAAGGGGAGGAACTGGGTGCGGCAGGCGGCGTAGCCGTCGGTCAGGGCGCCGAGGCCGATCTGATGGGCGATGCCGGAGCCGGTGATGGCTTCGGTGAGCACGCCGATCACCAGGCCGAGCATGGCAGCACGGCCGTTGAAGAGTTCGACGCGCTTGAGCTGCTCCATGTGGATGGAACGCTCACTGTCGCCCTGAAGGAAGGCGTCGTTGGCGGGGGTGTTGGTCATGGGTGGTCGAGCAGGGGGGATGGGATGGAGAGCTGGGCCGTCGGTCGTTCAGCCGAGGCCGATCTGGGTGAGGATCCCCTGGCCGGTGAGCAGTTCGGTTCCGAGGCCGATCACGAAGCCGAGCATGGCGAGGCGGCCGTTCCAGGTTTCGGCGAAGGCGACGAAGCCGAAGCGGGCGGAGGAGTCGGACATGAGTGTTTCAGTTTGTTTCGTGAATTGTAACAGCTTGTGAAGGTTGGCGACAAGGGTGGTGCCGGGGCGGGAAGCGGCAGCCCCGGTACCATCGGGATCGATTGCGGCCCGGTGGATGGTGAACGTCTCCCTGCCGGCCGAACTGACGGGGCGCTATCGCCGGCTGTTCCGCTTCTACGACCGCGACGGCGACGGTCGCCACACGCTGGAGGGTGACTTCGAACCGGTGGCGGTGCGGATCGCGCGGCGCTGGCAGGGCCGGCCCAGCCGCTTCCCCAACCTGCTGCGGCTGCTGCTCGACACCTACCGGCACGAGAACGGGCGCCGCGACCAGAACCACGACGGCATGGTGGACCAGGAGGAGTTCGTCGCCTCCCATGGCCGGGTGTTCACCGCCTTCGGTGCCGATCCCCAGGCCGCCCGGGAGTTCATGGCCCGCTCCGCCGGCGGCTTCTTCGATGTGCTCGACCTGGACGGCGATGGCCAGCTCGAGCTCGACGACCTGGCCGCCTTCGCCGCCGCCTACGGCCACACCACCGCCGGCATCGCCGCCAACCTCGACCGGATGCTCGACGCCCTTGGCCTTCCCCCCGGCCGTCTGCCGCGGCAGGCCTTCCTGACGCTGGTGGAGCAGTACTGGTTCGACCCCTCGCCGGAGGCCCCCGGCCGCCATCTGTTCGACGGGGTGGAGCTGGGCTGACGTCAGTCCGGCAGCACAAAGCCATCCAGGCGGGTTCTGGCTCCCTGCCCTTCAATCCTGGCGGCCCTGGGGTCGTCGTAGGCCACCCAGGCCAGCAGCTGGCCGCCATGGCGCTGCACATCCAGGCCCTCCGGCTTGTCGCTGCCCTCCCCGGGGCGGCCGGGGCGGCCATCCCGGACCCACAGCAGCGGCTCCGTGCACTCCAGGGTGACGCCCTCCTTCCGGGGTGCATCCTCCGGGCCAAGGGCGTGGCGCCAGCGGTGCAGGTAGCAGGGGCCCGCCAGGTCCATCGTCGGCCCGGCCAGCACCAGCACGTCATCGCTGCCGGGGACCACGGCCAGATCCCGCACCGCCAGGCCGCTGAGGGAGAGGTAGCGGCAGCGGTGGGCCTCCAGGGCAAGGGTGGGGCCGTCGCCATCGAGGCCACCCAGACGCAGGTCGACCACCAGGGCGATGCCCCGCAGGACGGGCCCGCGCAACCCCACCAGCACCCGCTCGCCACGGGCGGCGATGCCTTCGATGTCGAGGCCGTTGTCCTTGCTGGGGATCGCCAGAAACGGGGCAATCCGCCGGTCCGTCGCCAGGGCATCGGTGAGGGCATCGCGGCCCTCGGCGGCATCGAACGCCAGCCGCTGCCCCGCCACCGGCCGGCCCTGCCCATCCAGCCGCAGACAGCCGAGCACCTGGGCGTTGCGGCTTTGCCGGTCATGCAGCTTGAGGGGTCCTGCCTTGGCGTCGTGCCGGCGGCGGCGCAGGGAATGGGAGCCCACCAGCCACAGCCGATCGCCATCGCGCGCCAGGCCCTCGAGGTCCGATTCGCCGTCGTCCTTGCCAGCCGCAAGGCCGAAGTCCCTGAGCTTCACTTCGCTGAGATCGCCGTAGTGGTGATCGCCGAGGCGCTGCAACCGGTACAGGCTTCGGCCCTCATCACCTCCCAGCCACAGCACCCGATCGAGGGCCACCAGGGCGGAGAGGTTCTGCCGCAGCTCCACCGCCTCCGTGTCCTTCGATGGGGACAGCTCGAGGAGACGCTGGTGGGTCGGGACAGCCAGGGGCAGGTCGGCTTCCTGCTTGGGCATGGAGAGAGAACTGGAGCACCTTTCCTTGGTAGTGGGACCCAGGGTGGTGTCAACGTCAGCCAGAGGCTTTCGCTAAAGAGGCGGCGGCGGCAGGGGCGGCGATGAAGCTCCACGGGTCGCGGGGGTGCCCAGCTCTTGCCGACGGGGGCCCAACATCTGCGCCAGCCCGGCGATCCGCTCCTGGGGCGGCTCGGGGCCCAGGCTCCACAGGCTCTCGAAGTAGAAGAACGCCACCCCCAGGCCCCGGGACCGGTTGGCGGCCACCTTCTGAGCCAGCAAGGCCAGCGGGGTGGGGCGGTTACGCTGGCCGCTCATCACGGCGATGGCGGTGGGGATGCGCTGGCGGGCCTCCTGCACCTCCGGCCGGCTGAGGTGGGGTTGATAACTCTGCAGGTCGGGCCGGTAGATCTGCACCAGCAGCTCATCGGCGATGCCGCGCCGCACCCACTCGCGCCAGTCCTGCAGCTGCAGCTTGTAGGCGAAGTCGTAGTAGTTGGGGGAGATCGAGATCAGGGCGCCGGGGCGGGCGGCCCGCACCGCCTGGGCGAGGCGCTCCAGGAAGGCGGTGATGCGGTCGGCACGCCATTGCACCCAGGCCGGGTCCTCGGGGTTGGCCGGTGGATCCTTGCCGGTCTGCTTGCGGTAGAGCGCCGTGGTGAAGGGGTCGTAGCCGAACTCCCGCGGCAGGCTCATGTGGTCGTCGAACTGGATGCCATCGGCGCCCCAGTCGTTGACCACCTCCAGAACAAGGTCGGTGATCAGCTGCTGCACCTCCGGCCGGAAGGGATTGAGCCACACCACCCGGCCGGCGGCACTGCTGGAAGTGAGCCCACCGTCGCGCGTCTGGGTGAGCCAGCTGCGGTGCCGTTGGGCCAGCGGCGACTCCGGTGGCGCCATGAAGCCGAATTCGAACCAGGGGATGACCTTGAGCCCGCGGTGGCGGCCGGCGCTGATCAGCTCGGCCAGGATGTCCTGCCCCTGCAGACCGCGGAAGGTGAAGTCCTGCAGCAGGCGCGCCTCGCTCACCCGGCTGGGGAAGTAGGCGAAGCCGCCATTCCAGACCACCGGATAGAGCCGGTTGAAGCCCAGCTCCGCCAGCTGGTTCACGGCGGCCTGCATGCGGCCGCGGTCCCGCAGCACCGGCATGTCGTTGGCGGTGAGCCACACCCCCCGCAGTTCCTCGGCCGGTACCGGAGCCGTCGCCGGCGACTCCTGGGCTTTCGCGGCCGGCGACAGGAGCGGCAGGCTCGCCGGCAGACCCCCCAGGGCCACGGCCAGCAGGCTGCCGCAGAGGACGAGAGCGACCCAGCGAAGGGGACCGTGTCGGTTCAAGCCGGCCATGGCTTCAGGGGATCAGCGCTGCTGTGGCCTCCACGATGGGACCGGATCCGTGCTGCAGTGGCCGGGCTCCGCCGGGCGATCAGGTGGCGCCCCAGGCCCGGTAGGGTCAGCGGGCGTCATGGCAACCGCGATGGGCCTGCTCGTGGACGGGGTCTGGCAAGACCAGTGGTACGACACCGCCAGCAGCGCCGGGCGCTTCGAGCGCTCGCGGGCGGCGTTCCGCAACTGGATCACCCCGGACGGATCGGCCGGTCCGAGCGGGGAGGCCGGCTTTGCCGCCGAGGCCGGCCGCTACCACCTCTACGTGTCACTGGCCTGCCCCTGGGCGCACCGCACCCTGATCGTGCGCGCCCTCAAGGGGCTGGAAGAGCTGATCCCGCTCTCCGTCGTGCACTGGTTCATGGGCGAGCGGGGCTGGACCTTCCAGGCGGGGGAGGGGGTGGTGCCGGATCCGAACGAAGGCGCCGAAGCCCTGCACCAGCTGTACACGGTGGCCGATCCCCACTATTCCGGGCGCGTCACCGTACCGGTGCTGTGGGACAGGCAACGGCGCACGATCGTGAACAATGAATCCGCCGAGATCATCCGGATGTTCAACGGCGCCTTCGATCATCTGGGGGCCCGGGAAGGCGACCTCTACCCGGCGGGATTGCGTGACCAGATCGACCGCCTCAATGAGCGGGTCTACGGCACGGTGAACAACGGGGTGTATCGCTGTGGTTTCGCCACCACCCAGGAGGCCTACGAGGAGGCGCTGGGTCCCCTGTTCGGCACGCTCGACTGGCTGGACGGGCACCTGGCGACCAGCCGCTACCTGCTGGGATCGGCGATCACCGAGGCCGACTGGCGCCTGTTCACCACCCTGCTGCGTTTCGATCCGGTCTACGTGGGGCACTTCAAGTGCAACCTGAAGCGCCTGGTGGATTACCCCCACCTGTTCGCCTACACCCGCGACCTCTACCAGGTGCCGGGGGTGGCGGAAACCGTGAACATGGCGCACATCAAGCGCCACTACTACCAGAGCCACACCATGATCAACCCCACCGGTGTGGTGCCCGTGGGCCCGGAGATCGACTTTCTGCTTCCCCATGGCCGGGAACTGGTGGGAGCGGCGGCGGAACCTGGGGATCGGTCGCATCGAAACAGCTGAAGTCGAGGAACACGCTGTCCGGGCCGTCGATCTGGACCATGTCGCGGAACTGTTCCCCCAGCCTCAGATCGGCCGCCCCGTAGCTGCAGCGAAAATGCACCGGTGCCAGCAGGATCTCGTCGAGCCCCTGGAAGGCCACGAGAATTTCGGCCTGGCGCCGCTCCAGGTCCTCCCTGCTGAGGCCGAAGAGGGGGCTGTGCCGGTCGACGCGGTGCATCACGGTCCACATGAGCTGGAAGCTGATCGACTGATCACGCACCAACGGCAGGGGGACCAGACGTCGCATCCTGCGGCCTTCGCTCTGCTCGTTCATGGCCAGGGAGGCCTGGATCCGCCCATCCACCAGGCTGTTCTGGCGCACGTTGGCCACCCGGAAGGTGAGGGTGGGGTGTCCCTGCCAGGGTTCGATCGTGGCCACGCGGCTGAAGCGCAGGCGGGCCCGGCTGCGGGAGAAGCGGGCGAAGGCCAGGCCGGTGGTGACGGCAAGGAACAGCAGCCCGAAGAAGGCCTCCACCGTGACCACCAGATTCACCCAGAGGCTGCTGGGATGGAGCACGCCATACCCGATCGAGCCCAGGGTCTGGACGCTGAAGAAGAAGGCATCCAGCAGGGTGAGGCGCTGCCCATCGGGGGCCCCGCCGATGCCCTCGAGATCCAGCCCATAGAGCAGCATGAAAGCGAGATTGAGCAGCAGATAGCTGGCGGCGATGCTGAGCAGAAAGCCCGGCCAGGGAATGGCCAGCATGAAGCGATAGGGCTCCCGCCAGTGGCGGTGCCAGGCCCGCCGTTCCTCCGCATGGAGCACCCCGCCCCGCTGGCTCAGCCGTACCGAGCGGATCGGCTGGCGATGCTCGAGCGATGGCCCCATCCCCAATCCAGTGGTGGCGGAAACCATCGTGACAGGGGTAAGAAGCCGGGACAGCCGCCGTGAACACCAATAAGAAATGTGGGACACGTCATGGGTGCCTTGCCATGGCACTGAGACTGCGCCTGGGATAGGCGTCGCTGAGAACACGAATGCCGGATACCGAACGCGGCAGAACCTTCAACAATATCGTTTCTGGCATCGCCGCCATCGCTGGCACCATTGGCCTGATCATCGCCAGCATCACCTCCAACGAAGTCAATAAGCTCTCGCAACAATCACGAACGGCGGGGCTGGTTGGCGACCTCACCGATAAACTCACCTCAAAACAACTCGGCCGAGACATCTCCCTGCTGGCCATCGAGCACATGCTCAACACGGAGCCGGGGAAGGACAAGGCACCGAGGGATAAATTACTCCTGGCGAGAATTTCGATTCTGCTGATTGAAGGCTCATCCGGAGAAGAATCGATCCATGCCCAGAACAGCAATTCCCGCCTGGCGTCCGCCACCCAGACCCAGTTCAACCATGGCGTCGACCAGGCCGCGAGGGTGCTGAACCGCCTGGTCCAGAGTTCCGGCGAGGATTGCCATGCGTATTACCAGCAGCAGGTCTTCCAACTGAACCTGAAGCTCGGCGGCAGGAATCTGACTCCGGTCTCCGCCATTGAGGCCCATTGCGGGGAAGCCGGCACCCTGGCGATTGAAGCGCTGCGCAAGCAGGTGGAAGGCAAGGACAGCAACGGCGAGCCGTCCGTCAGCGTCTCCCAGCTGGCCCTGGACCCGGTTCCCGATCCCCGGCTGGTGGCGGCTTCCCTGGCCCAGGCCAGGGTGGTCAACCAGCTCAATGCCGTCAGGCTCGAAGCGGACCATGCCAGGAGTCCGTACACCGAACCCAGCCTGGCCGTCGTCACCGTCCACCTGGATGATCCCTCCATCGCCGCCCGACTGGAACCCCTCCTGCTCCAGCTGTCGGACAAGCGTTGGTACATCGTCTCCGGCGTGCGTGTCGTGGAGCCATCAGCCAGCAGCTGCGGTCCCTACAACTCCGTTCGGTTCTTCCACAGGGGCGACATCGACCTGGCCAGGAAGCTGATCGCCCAGATCGAGACCCTCAAACCGGCCTCAGCACCGGTGGCTGCCCTTCTGGCCGGATCCGGCAACACAAAGCCGGGCATCACGCCCATCGACCTGAGCGCATGGACATACGCCCGTTCCGTCCCCGCAGGCTCCATGGAACTGTGGCTGGCGTCGAAAGGGAGCCGCTGCCAGGCGGCAGTGAGCCGCTTGTGACGGGGACAGGCTGAGGGGTGTTCGGCGTCGTGGGCCTCGCCTGGTGCGGCCAGGTGGGCAGGTGCTGGTCGGAGGGATCAGCCGTGGCACTCGCAGCCGCAGCCGGCGTGGCAGGGCTCCTGGTTGGGATGGCCTTTGGCACAGGCCTCGCTGCAGAACAGCAGGGCACCGTTGCGGAAGGGGGTATCCAGCTGCACCGTGCAGTGGCAGTCAGGGCAGGCGCACTGCCGTGTGGCGGGTTTCTCGAGGGTGGTGGTCATGGTGTCTCCGGGCGGCAGACCGTCGCCACCAGTCTGATGCCGCCGCCGCCGGAGAGGAACAGCGGCTCGGCATGACACCCGCGGTTGGCGGATCCATCGATGGCTGCAAGACCCCGGCGCCCTGCTCCACCGCCCCCTTCCGGCATCTGCTGGAGCCGTGCTGCAACGCTGGCCGCCTTGTCCTCCAGCGTCTGGTCCCGATCGGTGCGGGTGTTGACCTTCTCGGTGGTGCAGACGCGCGGACAACCCATCGCGTGCACGGCCCTATGGCAGGCTTCGATCGCCCGGAACACGGGCGCCCACTCGCCCTCGATCGCGGTGCCGTTGGGGTGCAGCTGGATCTTGAGGCCGGCGTCCAGCAGCACCCGCTCACAGGCCGCGAGATAGCGCGCCAGGTTGACGCCGACACCGATCGGCACGACGCAGAGATCGACGATCACTTTCAACGACCCGCCTCCGGAGATCCCTTGGGCTCGGTGCTTCCTTCCATGCCCCGACCCTCCGCGCCGCAGCAGGGAACCGGCTTCCCAGGCCATGCCGAGCGGCTGAGGTCCGCAGGGTCGTGATGGGTCGCGCGGCCCTGGCGGTGGCCTGGGCGATCGGTGCACCCCTCCATCGTGCAGCGGAACCAGGAGTGCCGCGACCTCCAGCCGCTGCGCGCAGCAGATTGGCAGCGATCGTGCGGGCAGGATCTATCTCAGGGACAGCGAGGGAATCATCATGAGAACACATCTGCGACTGGAGAATGAAGGTTCTACGCAGTGCTCCATCTTTATGTCTCGCATGCGGCGCGTTTCAGCTGGCTGCCATCGCCGCTGGAGGGTTGCTCCCACAACCTGCCGCAGCTGCTCTGGATTTCGGCTTCTCCTTTTCAGGAGTCGAGGGTGTCATCGAGGGGCTTGTCGATAACAGCATCAGTCAGCCAGCCAGGGTGGACGTCAAAGGGGGAATGGGGGTGCCAACGGAATCACTCGGCACCTACCTGCAGATCGGTGGGACTGGGTTCAGCGTTTCCGGTGGAATCATCCTCCCTTACCTGCCCCCGGAGCCGCCGCCCTCTTCGGAGTACTCACCGTTTTTTGTCGGGCAGAACACCATCGGACATACCCTGTCCTTCGAATCATCGCCTGCGACTCCTGAGGTCATCGTCGGCTCGTTGAGTGGATTGGCCTGGGACCCGTGGCTGCCGTTTGGTGGTGACGTCACCTTCCATCAACGTTCCCCCGCTTCGGTGCCTTCGCCGTTGCCACTCGCAGGTTGCGGCCTTGCCTTCGTCCTCAGCCGCGAGCTCAGGAGACGCAGGCATCGGATCTCGTCCATCAACAACGCCACCCAGCCCATCGTTGACGCGCCCCATCAGCAGCCAGAGCGGGCTCATCCGCCTTCGGCGGATCTCACTGCCGGGCTGGCTGCAGACTCCATGCAGCCAACTCGACGCCGCGAACGCCAGGCTCCCTCTCCTTCCGGACGTTGGAAAAGGAGTTGGCAACGAACGAGAGAACCGCAGGAACGGCCCGTGGGGTGATCCCACCACTCAGGCTCCTGGGCGTGTCCCATCGGGGAGGCCGTTCAACGGTCATCCTGCGCTTGCCCTTGATGTTCCGATGTCATGGATTGAGTGCCCAGACTGCCCTGGACCGGCAGCGTTGCTGCGCGGGCAAGGGTGCACCAGCAGGCCATCCTTCGGCGAGGGACTGGGAATGACCAGCAGTGTCAGGTCCTGATCGGGAGCCAACTCAAGGGAGAGCTGTTTCAACAGCCCCACCGCCAGCAGACGGATATCCAGCTCCGCCAGCGCCTTGCCCAGGCAGACCCGCTCACCGCCGCCGTAGGGCAGCAGGGTCACGGGCTGGGCTCCCCCCAGATGGCGCTGGGGCCGGAAGGCGGCCAGGTCCTCGGGGTCCGGGCCGTGGCGATGGCTGGCGGTGAGGCTCACCTGCACCACCCGCTCGGCCGGCACCAGCACACCCGCCAGGGCGATGGGCTCCCGGGTGCGGCGAAAGAAGCCCCCCACCGGCGGACTCAGCCGCATCACCTCCTTCACCACCGCATCCAGCCGGGGCGCCCGCACGGCGTCGTAGGCGCTCACGCCGTCCCCCTCGGCCGGGGGCCAGAACAGGCCGTCGAGTTCCTCCCGGAGCCAGGCCAACTCGGCGGGATGCTGCAGCAGGGTGAGCAGCAGGCAGCTGAGGGCGGAGGCGGTGGTTTCGTAGCCGGCGAACAGCAGCAGGAGCAGCTGCTCGGCCACATCGTCGTCCGCCAGGGGCAGGCCGGCCTCATCGAGGCCGCCGGCCAGCAGGTCGAGGCCGCCGGCCGCGAGGGGGGCTCCGGAGACCGAGGCGACCTGGGCCTTCCGAAGCACGGAGCCGAGGCGCCGCAACAGGCGCTGGCGGGCCTGACGGGCGCGGACGAAGGGGCTGCCGGGAAGGGCCACGGGGAAGGAGAACAGGCCCCGGCACCAGAGTTCGAAATCCTCGAACAGGGCGTCGCGATCGGCGCCATCAAGGCCCAGCACCGTGGTGGCGATCACGGCAAAGGCGAAACGCCGCAACCGGGGCACCAGGGCCACGGGCGCTGGCGCATCCAGCAGTTCCTGGTTGAGTCCCTCCACCAAGGCCACGATCGCCGGGCTGTAGCGCCGCAGGGCGGCGGCGGCGAACAGCTGGCCCACCACCCGCCGGCGCGCCTTGTGCTCGGCGCCGTTGCGGTTGGCCAGTGACAGCGGCCCCAGCAGTTGCCTCACACTGTCGGGCCACCAGCCCTCGACCGCGTCAGCCTGGGCAAACAGGTCGGCGATGGCCTGCCCACCACGGATGAACACGGTGCGCTGCCCCAGCAGGCTGGTTTCGTAGACATCGCCATGACGCTTGAAGCGGGAGCGGGCGAAATCCGGATCACGAAAGAAGGCGAGGGTTTCGAGCACCCCACTCACCGCTGCTGTGCGGGGGACGGGTCGAAGGGTGGCGGGATCGGGGAGCAAGCCGCGTCAACTGGAGTGGCCTTCAGGCTGGCAGCCAGGGGATGGCGGTGCGAGACCGGGCGGCAGGCGCGCCGCTGACGGCAGCAGAGGGAAGGGGAGGAAAGCCAACACGCCGGAGCGGACCAACGCTGGCGAGACGATCCATCCGAAGCCCCATGGCCTGATGAAGGGGAACGGCTCCTGATGGGCTTCGGCGGTCAGGCCGTCGGGCTGGAACGGCTGTTTCGGCAGCCCCCTGACGAGGGCAACGGCCCGGCCACCAGGCCGCTGACCACGGCGTCGGTGGACGTGCGGTGTGGAGACGGGATCCCCAAAGCCCGGGGCGGGCTCAACCCTCAGCAGCGATCTGGGCCGCTGGAGGCATGAACACCCCGGTGGGAAAGCACCATTAACCTCACCCGGGCCCCCCACCGCCTGGTCCCCTTCTCTCGCCCATCCGCATCGCGCCATGAGCCCACTGACCCCTCTCAGCCAAACTCTGCTGAGCGCCAAGCGCCGCAAGGGCGTGAGCTTCGCTGAGCTGGAAACACTTCTCCAGCGCGATGAGGTCTGGATCGCCAGCTTGCTGTACGGACAGGCCACAGCCTCGCCGGAGGAAGCAGAGAAACTTCTGGCGGCCCTGGATCTGGATCCAAAGCTGGCCGGCGAACTGACAGTCCCTCCTGTGAAGGGCTGCCTGGATCCGGAGGTTCCGACCGATCCGTTGATTTATCGCTTCTACGAAATCATGCAGGTGTACGGCCTTCCGCTCAAAGATGTGATCCAGGAAAAGTTCGGCGATGGCATCATGAGCGCCATCGACTTCACCATGGAGGTGGACAAAGTGGAGGACCCTGCCGGCAACAGGGTCAGAGTCACCATGTGCGGCAAGTTTCTGCCCTACAAGAAGTGGTGATCGGAACCCCCGGATGCTGGTCTGAGGCCGTGGCGGTGGGGGCCCATGGGAGCCCCCACCCGAGCGTTGGCCAAGCCTTCCTTGAACGATGACCGCAGGTTGAACGTCTCGGCGAAACCATCACCGGGCAAACCACACAGCCCTGGGAGGACCTGAAGCCAAAGCTGCCTTCAACGGACCGGGACACATCGCATCCAGTGGGCGGACGAGGCGCGGTTCCTGTTAGGTGGATCGGCAGAGATCAATCGGGGCGACAGGATTCGAACCTGCGACCTAGTGCTCCCAAAGCACCCGCGCTACCAAGCTGCGCCACGCCCCGTCTGGAACACCTTAGTCCATGAACCGGCGACCACCCCTCCGGTGACAGGACGTCAGGCCCGCAGAAGGATCCGCTGGGCTGAGCTGGGGAGCGTCAGGTGCCCAAGGATCGGGGGGCCAGCAGAGCCCTGTCCAGGTATTGATCCAGGATGGTTCCTGGCAGCAGCGGGCCCTCGGTGAAGGCAAGGCCGAGCAGAGTCCTGTGATTCCAGGTCTTCACCCACTGAACGCAAGCAGACAGATGGATATTGCGGAAAAGTCCGTAGTCACTGATGTTCAGGAAGACCCGATCACTGGGCTTCACTTCAAGCCTTCCGCGGCGGACGATGCAGGCTCCAGCCCTGCTGATGTCGGCCAACATCACAAAGCCGGTGTCTCCTGAGGGAAGATGGATGCTGGCAGGGACTCCCGACGGCAGAACCTGGCGCAGTGAACTGCGTCGATCGTGGAGTTGTGGCTGAACATCGGAATCCTCAGGCGACATGGATCCAGCAACCAGCCTCTTCATACCGACCCTAACCAAGTGCCCCTACCCCGTCAAGGCATAGTATCGGTACGCATCCATCATGACCAATTCAATAAATCCAGGCAAAGAAGTGGTTAAGCCCGCTCAGAAGAGGACGGGAAATGATGTCGATGGATGCAAGGTTCAGCAGAACCAGGAATCACGGCAGATCGTCCTGGCGGTTGAACCGTCACTTCACGCACGGGCCACCTGCGGAACGGCTCACCCTGCCCAGGTCCAGGTCAGAGACCTCACGGTGTCGTGATGGTTCCGGAGAACAGCCGGATCCCCTCTCAGCCCCAGCGCCGCCTGCGGCTCACCGCCACGGTGCCGTCGAAGCCGGGAACCGGTACCTGGCACTTGCTGACCTCCACCGCCAGGGGGATCGGCCCGTAGCAGGACTCCAGGGCCTCGAGGATCCGCTCGCTGTAGTGCTCCAGGGTCTGGCAGCGGATGGTGCGGGCCTGCGCCTGCAGCACGGCGATGCCACGGCCGTAGTCGTAGCCCTGGCTGAGGTCGTCGCTGCGGGCCACGGCGGCCAGATCCGCCCCCAGGGAGAAGGCGATCTCAAACCACTGGCCGTGGCGCCGCTCCTGCTCGTAGACCCCCACATGGGCCCACACCCGCAGGCCCCGCACGTGGATCGCCTCGGTCACAGGGGCAGGGGGCGGTGGCTGAACTGCCGGATGCCGTCGGCGTAGTCGGCGGCGATGTGGCCCTCGCCCCGCAGCCGGTAGCGGTAGGTGACCAGCCCCTCAAGCCCCACCGGACCCCGCGGCGGCAGGGTCTGGGTGCTGATGCCCACCTCGGCGCCGAAGCCGTAGCGGTTGCCGTCGGCAAAGCGGGTGGAGCAGTTGAGGAACACCCCGGCGCTGTCCACCGCAGCCAAAAAGCGATTGGCCGCCACCGGATCAGTGGTGGCGATCGCATCGGTGTGGCGGGAGCCGTGGCGGCGGATGTGCTCCAGGGCCGCCTCCAGGTCCTCCACCACCTTCACATTCAGGATCAGATCCGAGTACTCCGTGTCCCAGGCGCCGGGCCCGGCGGCCTGAGCCACCCCCAGGGCGCAGGCGGCAGGATCGCCGCGCAGCTCCACGCCCGCCGCGGCGAAGGCCGTCAGGGCCGCCCCCAGGAAGACGGGGGCGGTGGCCTGGTGCACCAGCAGGGTTTCGATGGCGTTGCAGGCCGCCGGGTACTGGGTCTTGCTGTCGAGGGCGATGCGCAGGGCCAGGGCCGGATCGGCGGCCTGATCCACGTAGAGGTGGCAGATGCCGTCGGCGTGGCCCAGCACGGGGATGCGGGTGTTGTCCTGGATGAAGCGCACCAGGGCGTTCGATCCCCTGGGGATGATCAGATCCACCAGGCCATCGAGCCGCAGCAGACCCAGGCTCTCCTGGCGGCTGGTGAGCAGCTCCAGGCAGCCGGGGTCGACGGCGCTGCCGGCCAGCCCCCGCTGCAGGGCCGCCGCGATCGCCTGGCAGCTGCGGCTGGCTTCCCGGCCCCCCTTGAGCAGGGCGCCGTTGCCCGACCGGATCGCCAGTGAGGCGATCTGCATCACCGCATCGGGGCGGGCCTCGAAGATCACCCCCAGCACCCCCAGGGGCACGCTCAGCCGCTCCAGCACCAGCCCGTCATCGAGTTCGGTGTGCAGCTGGCGCCGGCCCACGGGATCGGCCAGGGCCGCCACCTGGCGCACCCCGGCGATGGCCCCCGCCAGCTTGGGGCCATCCAGCTTCAGACGCGCCCCCAGGGCCGGCGCCAGCCCCTCGGCAGCGGCGGCGGCCAGGTCGGCCCGGTTGGCCTCCAGGATCCCGTCGCCGGCGGCCTCGAGGGCGTCGGCCATCGCCGCCACGGCGCCACGGCGTTCGGCGTCGCTGGCCTGGCCCAGGGCCATGGCGGCCCGGCGCACCGCCGCGGCCCGCTGCAGCAGCTGGGGGTCGGGCTCCGGCACGACGCTGGCAGGGGAGGGGAGGGTCTGGCTCATGGCCCCCATCATCCCAACCGGTCCAGCGCCAGCCGCACCGCCCCCAGCCGACCGGCACCGTTGCCCAGCGCGCAGCGGCGGATCGCCAGCCCCTCCCGGCTCACCGCCAGCACCCGCTCCTCCACCTCCCGCCAGACCGCCGGCAGGAAGTGGTGGCTGGCGGCGCTGAGGCCGCCGCCGATCAGCACCAGCTCCGGGGTGAGCACGTAGAGCAGGGAGCTGAGCCCCACCCCGAGGGGACGTCCGTAGGCCTCCCACACCGCCAGGGCTTCGGTGTCGCCGGCGTCGGCGCGGCGGCAGAGCTCGCGCGGATCGAGCGGGCTGAGGCGGGCCAGGCCGCCGAGGCTGCAGAACTGCTCCAGGGAGCCCCGGTTGCCGCTGCGACACACCGGGCCGTCGGGGTCGACACCGATCAGGCCTGGCTCAGCAGCCGCGCCGCCGTGGCCGGTGAACAGCCGGCCCCCCAGCAGCACCGCCCCGCCCACGCCCGTGCCCAGGGTGAGCAGCAGCACGTCGCCCACACCCCGGGCGGCCCCGAGCCAGGCCTCACCGAGCAGGGCGCCGTTGGCATCGTTGCCCATCACCACCCGCCGCCCCAGCCGGGCCTCGAGCCAGGCGGCCAGGGGCACATCCCGCCACCCCGGCAGGTTGATGGAGATCCGCGCCACCCGACCCGCCGCGTCACAGGGCCCCGGCAGGCCGATGCCCACCCGGTCGGCGAGGCGGTCGGGGTCGATCGCGTCGACCGCGTCGGCCAGGGCCATGCAGACCGCCCCCGGCACCGCCGGCTGGGGCGTGGGCACCTCGGCCTCGGCGAGCACGGTGCCGTGGCGATCACAGCGGGCCAGCTTGATGGCCGTGCCCCCCAGATCGATGCCGATCAGCTGGGCCTCACAAGGCGGTGTGGGGAAGGACGACGCCATCAGAAGCGCAGGAACACCTGCAGCAGCGACTGCCAGGCCCCCTCGGTGTCGACGGAGGTCTGCAGGTTGAAGGTGTCGGAGGCCTTGTAGGTGAGCGTCACCTGGGGGGGCACATCGGAGCGGTTCGGGGCCGCCAGCACCGACATGCTGAAGCGGTTGGTGATGTCGACGCCGATCTCGGCGCCGAGCACCAGCTGGGGCGGCACCCGCCGCCGGGTGGTGCCCTCCTGCTGGGTGTCGATCGCCTGGTTCACGTAGGTGGGATAGAGGGCCAGGCTCACCCGCTGGCCGAAGGCATCGCTCAGCGAGGAGAGCAGCGGCGACAGCAGGGTCTGACCCACCACCGTGGCCAGGGCGGCGCCGGCCCCGCCGCCGCTCAGGCCCGCCAGGGAGTTGCCGCCGATCAGGGCCACCAGCCGCTCCTGCGGCAGGGGCGGGCTGCTGCGCAGCTTGAGGTTCTCGGCGATGCGGTCGGCCGGACCGCTCACCGACACCACCACCAGGATCAGGTTCAGCTGGTTGAGGGCCGAGAGACCGGCCTGGTTGGGGGCGTTCTGCACCGAGGGGCCCAGGTCCCCCACCCCGGAGGGCGACAGCACGCTGAGACTGTCGGAGATGCGGGTGCGCAGGGCGATGTCGAGGTAGGGCACCAGCCCCAGCGACGGGGTGAAGATCGCCACGTTGGGGGCATCGGGATCGAGGCTGAAACTGGTGGTGAACAGGTTCAGGCGCCCCCCCAGCAGCCGCACCACCCCGGAGGCCCGCAGGGAGGGATCGAGGCGGCCGGCGATCCGCAGCTGACCGGCGGTGGTGAAGTTGGCGATGTTGGGGATCACCACCCGCAGATCGGGCCCCAGCCGCAGGACCATGTCCTCGAAGGCCAGGTAGGGGAAGCGGGGCACCGAGGAGCGCAGGGCTTCGGCGGTGGTGGACTCCACATCGGGGCCCAGCAGCACCAGGGGCTGCTGGAAATTCCACTTCGACTCCAGCAGCTCGGGCATGGTGCGCGGCTGGACCGGCTGGTCGGACACGGGCTCGCTGGCCGCCAGCTGGCCCGGCTGGACGTTGATGGTGCCGCGGCTGATCGCCACGTTGCCTCCGAGCACCGGGGCCAGCAGGCTGCCGCTCAGATGCAGCTGGCCATCCCCCACCGCCGCCAGGCGCGGCACCTTGAAGGGCACCTGCTCCAGTTTCATCACCAGGGTCCGGTCCTGGGCGAGGGGCCGGAACAGCCCCAGGCGACCCTCGCCGCCCACCAGCCCCTGGGGCCCCACCCGGGCGCGGAACTCCTGGACCACCAGCTGCTCGAAGTCGAACAGGATCGTGGCGTCCACCTCCCGCACCTCCTGGCCGATGAAGCGGCAGCGGAGCTGCCGCAGCCGCAGGAAGCCGTTGGCGATCGGGTCGTCAAGGCTGCCGCGCACCAGCAGCTGCAGGTCGGCGCCCCCCTCCTGCCATTCGAAGGCCTGCCCCCCCAGGCGGGTGAGGAAGCGCAGGCCGTCCCCCCGGGTGGCCAGGCGCAGCTCCAGCCCCTGCTGGGAGGCCACCAGCGGGATGGTGCCCGCCAGGTCGACGCTGCGGGAGGCCCCCTCGGCCCGCAGGGCCAGATCCAGGACGATCCCTTCGTCCCTGAGCTCCACCCGCCCCCGCTCCAGCTCCAGCGCCTGCTCCCCGAGGCGCCCCTCCACCAGCGCCAGGTCGAGGGCCAGCTCGGGACGGGGGCCGCCCAGCCGGTAGCGCCCCTTGGCGGCCAGGCTGCCGCGCAGGTTGTCCGGCAGGGGCGTGAGCAGGGCCAGCAGGGAGAGGGGCAGGTCGGCGAGGCTGAAGCGACCGCTGCCGCCACTGAGCGGCCCCTCCAGCCGCACCTCGAAGGGCTTGCCGGCGAGGGCCTGGGCCCGGTCGCCCTGGTTGAACCAGAGGTGGCCGGTGGCCCGCAGGTCGGCCCGGGTGCGGGCGAAGTCCGGGCCGCTGAGCAGCAGATCGGCATCGATCCGGGCCTGCAGCCGTTCCAGCTTCTCGGCCCGGCTGGCCCGGCTGGCCTCCTGTGCCCGGGCGGCGACCCGCTCCTCGGCCTCGGCCAGGGCGCGCAGCTGGTCGGCGACCGTGCCGGCCATGGTGTCGACCACCAGGGTGCCCAGGTCACTGGCCCGCCCGCGGGCCGGGGCCGGCGCCCCGCGCCAGATCGGCCAGGCGTCGGTGAACTGGCGGAACAGCAGGGTGGAGAGCTGGCGTGCTTCGAAACGGGCCCGGAACGGGCCCCGCCAGCGGCCGGACACCGTGGCGGCGATCGTGCCCTGGCCCAGGGGCTCGATCACGCCCTTGACCTGGTAACGGCGTTCGTCGTACTGCACGTCGGCCTGGATCCGCCGTCCTCCGACCCCCAGGAACTCGGGCGAGAGCAGCTCCACCCGCCCGTCGAAACCGAGCGGCTGCAGCCCCAGCCGTCCGCTGCCGCTGAGGTCCCCCTGCAGGGGGCGCAGGCGGCGCTGCGGGCCGGTGGCCACCGCCAGACCGCGCAGGGGGAAGGCACGGGCCAGCCAGCGGTAGTTCGCCGGCTTTCCTTCCAGGGTGAACACACCGCCGTTCCGTTCGATGGCGGCCCGCACCGGCTGCCAGCGGCGGTCGAGCAGGGCGGTGAGGCGACCGTCCGGCGTCGGGGCCACGGTGGTGAGGTCGAGGGACCGGTCGCGCAGGCGGCCGCGCCAGGTCTCCCGCAGCAGCAGGGGGCCGGCACCGGGCTGCTGCAGGCGCAGCTGCAGGTCGGGACGCAGCTCCGCCAGGGGGCCGGCGATGGTGCCCTCCGCATCCAGCTGGCCCTGGAGGGTGGTGCCCAGCAGCGGGTCGAGGCGGGACAGGGGGTAGTCGCGCACCTCCACCCGGGCCTGCAGCGGACCGGCCACCAGGCCCTTGCCCGCCTGGAAGGCGAGGGGCAGGCGGGCCGTGGCCGTGAGACGGTCGGCACCGAAGCGCTCCAGCCGCAGCACCCGGTCGCTCCACACCAGAGCCGCCTGCCAGGGTCCCAGGAGGCGCTGGGAGGCCTGGCCCGTCTCCACCCGCAGACGCGGCGTCGCCAGCCGGCCGTCCGCCCGCAGGCGGCCGGCCAGGGGCTGGCGCGCCCATACCGGCAGGCGGGAGGCGGCGGCGAAGTCGTCGGGATCGAGGCGCCAGCGGGCCTCCAGGGCCAGGGAGCGGCCGACGCTGCCGCTGGCCCGCACGCTGGAGCCCCCCAGCCGGCCATCGAGCCGGGCGAGGCGGAGCAGGCCCTCCCCCCAGCTCCCCTGCAGGTCGACCTTGATGGGCTGGCGTCCGAGCGGATGGCGGGGCGGCGGCTGGGCTTCGAGCTGGACCGCCAGGCGGCGGTCCGCATCGGCCCTGGCCGTCAGGCGGCCGCCCCAGGGGCCGAACCGCCAGGCGCTGGCGGGCAGGATCAGGGCCCGGTCACGGCAGGAGAGGGGCAGCCGCTCCGCCGTCAGCGGCATGGCGCCGCTTCCCAGCCGCCAGCGCACGTTCCGCAGCTCCAGACCCCCCTCGCAGCGGGCCAGGCCCCGCTGGATCCGCAGCCCCACCCGTCCGTCGGCCTCCCCGGCGAGGCTGCCCCCGACCCGATCCCCCGCCGGCAGCAGCGGCCGCAGCAGGGCCAGCGGCAGGCGGCGGGCGGTCAGCCGGCCCTGCCAGTGCTGCTTCTGCCACTGGCCCTCCCCATCCAGCCGCAGCGAGCCGCCCCGTTCGCCGGCGGGGGGCGTCAGGCGCAGGCCCAGGTCGATCTCGCGGCGGTGCAGGCTCAGGGCCACCTGACCCGAGAGCCTCAGGTCGAGGGGCAGGGACGTCGCTCCGGCGCCCCGGACCCGCAGGTCGGCGGGCTGGAGCAGACCCAGACGCAGGTCGATGCGTGGCGGCTCCTGCCCCGGGGGGACCGAGCCGAGCACCCAGAACTGGCCGCTGGCGTTGCGGCGCAGCTCCGCCCGGGCCCGCTCGAAGCCCAGGTCGAGCGCGAACCCACGCAGGGCCAGGCTGGCCAGCGGGTCGAGGCGCACCCGCAAACCCTCGACCGACACCGTGGAGGCATCCCTGGAGCCGGGGAGGAACCGGCTGGGGCCGATCCAGAGCCCGTCGGGCTTCAGGCCCCGGTAGGGGCCCAGCTGCAGGGGGCGGCCCATCGCCCTGCCCACCTGGCGCTCCAGGGTGGGCCGGAAACGGCCGTACAGACCGGCGACGATCCGATCGAACCAGAAGACCCCGACCCCCAGCCCCGCCCCCAGGAACCCGACGACGAGAAGCCCCTTCCCCACACGTCGGCGGGCAGGCCAGGGCCGACTGTCAGGCTTCCATCGCATCCACCGGGGTCGGTTGCCGTCCATGGGCGGCCGCAATATAGGGGGCTTGTCACGCCTTCCCCAGCCCCATGGCCGCTGATCCGATCCTGTTCGTGGCCGGTACCTGGCTGGGTGCCGCCAGCGGGGTGCTGGCGGTGCTCACCATCGCCGGCTTCCTCGCCCGCTGGGGCATCCGCTTCCGCCTCGTGGGGATCACCAGCTTCACGGTGCTGCTGTCCCTCTCCTGCCTCGCCTTCGCCATCAGCTACAACCCCCGGGTGAGCGTGCCGGGGGCGGTCCAGGTGCCGGTCGTGTTCGACAACGGCACCGATCTGGTCATCGCCGCCGCCCCGGCGAGCCTCGAGGGGGAGGCGGTGGCCCCCACCCTCGAGCAGGTGGCCCGCAACCTCCGTGGGGGCGGACGCGGCAGCGGCGGCACGGTGCGGGTGCGGCTGCGCCGGGTCGAGGCCGTCGAGCCGGGGCTGGCCCGGCCCGTGGTGCTGGCGGAGACCACCCGGAATCTGGCGGCCGTCCGCCCCGGCGACGCCCCCTGAACCCCTGTGGTCCACCCGTTCCGGCCGGCACCCCACCTGAAGCGCGAAGCGCAGCGACTGCGCCGGGCGGGCATTGACAGCTGGGAGGAGCTGGCCGGCCTCGATGACGCCCACCTGCGCCACCTGGCCGCCTCCGGGGAGGCCAGCGAGGCGCGCCTCATTCTTCTGCGCGGCCAGGCCCGGCTGGTGAGCGCCGTGGGCCTCGCCCCCGAGGAGGCGGCCCTGCTGCTGCATGGGGGCATCGCCAGCCCGGCCGGTCTCGCCGCAGCCGATCCGCCGCAGCTGCAGCAGCAGCTGGGCCGGCTGCAGCGCCGTCTCACCGGCTCGGCCGTCCCCCCGGTCGACCTGCCGCTGGTCCTGTCCTGGGTCCGCCAGGCCCGGCAGGCCTCCGGTCGCTCCCCGAACTGACCCTCGGCTCCTGCGCCGCCCCGGCACGGGTGACTGGAATGGGGAAAACGGACGGAGGCAGCGATGCCCCGAACAACCCGCCTTTCTCCCCCCAGAGCCACGGACCACCCCGATCGCGACGACCGCCGCCACACCCTGATCACCCGCACGAGCCCCCGTCTTCGCCGCTGCTTCGCCGCCCTTCTCGGCGTCGCCTGTCTGGGTGCCGTGGCGGTTCCCGGTGTGCGGGCCCAGTCCGCCCTGCTGGAATCGGTGAAGCAGAACCCCGCCCTCGCCCAGAGCCTCTGCCAGCAGTTCCGCCAGCTGAACGCCCAGGGCGTCTCGGCCACCTCGAAGGCGTCGATCGCCAGCCTGGCCAGCAGCCGCGGCCTCAGCCCCATGGATGCGGAGGTGCTGGCCACCTACGTCATCGGCCTGCACTGCTCCACGGTGTTCTGAAGCCCGTGGTCCGGACCCGGGACGCCACCCTGCAGCTGGCGGATGGGGTGCGGCTGATGAGTCGGCTCTGGCATCCCGATGGGCGGGGACCCTGGCCGGTGCTGATGATGCGCCAGCCCTACGGGCGGGCGATCGCCTCCACCGTGACCTACGCCCACCCCAGCTGGTACGCCGGCCATGGCTTTCTGGTGGTGGTGCAGGACGTGCGGGGCCGCGGTGCCTCGGAGGGTGACTTCGGCGGCTTCGCCCAGGAGGCGGCCGACGGGGCCGCCACGATCCGCTGGGCCCGGAGCCTCGAGGGCAGCAACGGCCGGGTGGGCAGCTACGGCTTCTCCTACCAGGGCCTGACCCAGCTGCTCAACGCCGGCGGCGACGACGCCCTGCCGGACTGCCTCGCCCCGGCCATGTGCGGCCTCGATGAACGCCTCCACTGGGCCAGTGAGGGGGGAGCCCACTGGTGGGCCCTGGGCCTGGGCTGGGCCCTGCAGCTGGCGGCGGAGGGCTGCCGGCGCCGGGGCGACGGGGCCGGCTGGCGCGAGATCCGCCGCAGCCTCCAGCACGGCGACTACACCGAGGAGGGACTGGTCCTGCTGGAACGCCACGATCCCCGTGGCATGGGCCTGGGCTGGCTGCGGCGCGACCCCTGCGCTGCCGAGGACTGGACGGTCCACCCCGTGGCGCCGGCCCTGCTGCGGCGGCCCCTGCTGCTGGTCGGCGGCTGGCACGATCCCCATCTGAGGGGCGTGCTCGACCTCTGGCAGCGGGCCCGCGGCGCCGGGGGCGACCCCGAGCTGGTCATCGGCGCCTGGAGCCACCTCGACTGGGGCGGGGGGCTGGACCGCGAGCTGCTGGCCTTCTTTCGCCGCCATCTGCAGGGTCCACCGCCCCGTCGGGGCCCGGCGGATCCCACCGCTCACCAGGGCGCGGCAACGGCCCCGATCCGCCTGCAGTGCGCCACCACGGCCACCTGGCACAGCCTGGGCCCGGCGGCGGCCGCCAGCCCCGCAGCGGCGGCCGCCGCCGGCTGGTCGCTGCATTCCGGCGGCCTGGCGGCGATCCGCTGCGACGAGGGGGAACTGCGGCCCCTGGCCGCTCCCGGGGCAAGGCCTGGGTCGGATCCGGCGGCTGACGGCAAAGCCGTGCACGCCACAGCCACGGGCGGCACGGTCGTGATCGTCCACGATCCCTGGCGGCCGGTGCCGGGCCGGGGCGGCCACCTGGGGCCCGACCCAGGACCGGTGGAGCGCGCCGATCTCGACCGGCGCGGCGATGTGGCCTGCTTCACCACCGCGCCGCTGGAGCAGGACCTCTGGCTGCTGGGAACCTTCCGCCTGCGGCTGCGGGTCAGTGCCGACCAGCCCAGCTTCGATCTCTGCGCCGCCCTCTCGGAGGTGTCTGCGGACGGCGGGTCCGTGCGCCAGCTGAGCACCGGCCTGGCCCGCTTCGGACCCCCATCGGCCAGTGCCGGCGCCCCCCGCACCCTGCGCCTGCAGCCCCTGGCGGCCCTGGTGGCCGCCGGGCAGCGGCTGCGGCTGTCCCTGGCGGCGGCGGCCTGGCCCCAGATCGCCGTCAACCCCGGCGACGGCAGCCTGCCGGCGGGGGGCAGCGGCAGCGGGCACCGGGTGATCAGCCTGACCCTGGAGCTGGCGGGCGCCCACCTGGGCCTGGAGCCCCTGATTCGGGCAAACTGAGCCGATCCGTCTTCCGCCGCCCATGCCGCGCCCCCAACCGCGCCGAGCCCTGATCGGCCTGCTGCTGCTGCTGGGCAGCCAGGCCCTGCTGGCACCGCGCGGGGCCTGGGCCCAGGCCACCCCGGCGCCGGCCGCCACCGGCCAGCCCAGTGCCGCCCTCAGCGAAGCCCAGGCCCGGGCGGCGGCCGAGCGGATCCTGACCACGATCCGCAACGGCGACGCCCAGGCCCGCTTCAACCAGTTCTCCCCGGCCCTGCAGAGCGTCAGCAGCCCCAGCATGGTGGCCGCCACCATGAAGACCCAGCCGAAGCTGCTGCGCTGGGCCATCCGCAGCATCCAGCCCGGTTTCGACTCGAGCACGGTGGAGGCCACCCTGTTCACCAGCGCCGGCGAGCGCGACCTGCTGATGGTGATCGACGACCAGGGCCGGATCGATGGCTATCACTTCAACGTCACCGACCAGCCGGCCGAGAAGGTGGTGCGGGACTTCATCACCGCCCTCGCCAGCGGCCACTTCATCTCCGCCAGCAGCTTTCTGGCCCCGCAGATGCAGGAGCAGATCCCCCAGGGTCAGCTGCAGCAGAAATGGCTCAACCTGCAGCGCATCACCGGCAACTTCGTCCGGGTGAAACGCATCAACCGGGCCGAGAGTACGCCGGAGATGCGTCTGGTGATCGTCAACACCGAGTTCAACCGCCTCACCGACAACCTCTTCGTCACCCTGGATTCGGACAACCGGATCATCGGCGTGGATTTCCCCACCGATCCGGCCGCTCCCTCCCCGCCACGCTGAGTCGGCCCTTCCACCGACGTAAGCTCCCGGCGCATGCACGCCCCCTCTTCCATGGCCCTGCCCAGCCTCGAATGGATGGTTGAGGATGCCCGCCGGCTGGCGGAATGCCGCCACGACCATCCGTTCTCCGTGCTGGGGCCCCAGCCCCTCGAAGACGGTGGCTGGGCGGTGCGGGTCTGGATGCCGGACGCCCACACGGTGGAACTGCTCCACGGCGGCGAACGGCTGACCATGGCCAACCCGCACCACCCCTGGATCTTCGAAGCCCGCCTGGAGGCCGATCCCGGCTGCGGCTACCGCGTCCATGTGAGCCGCGGCGGCATCGAGCACGAGCAGCACGACCCCTGGGCGTTCCGCCACGAGTGGATGGGGGAACTGGACCGCCACCTGTTCGCCGAAGGGAATCACCACCACATCTGGCGGCGCATGGGCGCCCACGTCATCGAGCGCGACGGCGTCGCCGGAGTGCAGTTCTGTCTGTGGGCCCCCAATGCCCGCAGCGTCGCCCTGCTGGGTGACTTCAACGGCTGGGACGGCCGCCATCACCCCATGCAGCAGCGCCTCGGGGGGATCTGGGAGCTGTTCATCCCCGGCCTGGGCGCCGGCCAGATCTACAAGTACGAGGTGCGGGCCCAGAACGGCCACTGCTATCAGAAGGCCGACCCCTACGGTTTCCGCCACGAGATCCGGCCGAACACCGGTTCGGTGGTGGCCGAACTGGGCCGCTACCCGTGGAAGGACGGCGCCTGGATCGAGGAGCGGGATGGCCGCGATCCCCTGCCCCAGCCGATCGCGGTGTACGAGATGCACCTGGGCAGCTGGATGCATGCCGCCGCCGACCAGCCCTTCCTCGAAGCCGACGGTCGCCCCCGGCCCCCGGTGCCCGCCGCCGATCTGAAGCCCGGCGCCCGGCTGATGACCTACCCGGAACTGGCCGACAAGGTCATCCCCTACGTCAAGGCCCGCGGCTTCACCCACATCGAGCTGATGCCGGTCTCCGAGCATCCCTTCGACGGCTCCTGGGGGTACCAGGTCACCGGCTGGTACGCCCCCACCAGCCGCTTCGGCAGCCCGGACGAGTTCCGGGCCTTCGTCGACCGCTGCCACGCCGAAGGCATCGGCGTGATCCTCGACTGGGTGCCCGGCCACTTCCCCAAGGACGGCCACGGCCTGGCCTTCTTCGATGGCGCCCACCTCTACGAGCACGCCGATCCCCGCATCGGTGAGCACAAGGAATGGGGCACGCTGATCTTCAACTACAGCCGCAACGAGGTGCGCAACTTCCTCGTCGCCAACCTCATCTACTGGTTCGAGGAGTTCCACATCGACGGCATCCGCGTCGATGCCGTGGCCTCGATGCTCTACCGCGACTACCTGCGTCCGGATGGGGAATGGCTGCCCAACGAGCACGGCGGACGGGAGAACCTGGAGGCGGTGCGCTTCCTGCAGCAGGCCAACCACGTGCTGTTCCAGCACTTCCCCGGCGCCCTCTCGATCGCCGAGGAATCCACCACCTGGCCGATGGTGACCCAGCCCACCGACATGGGCGGCCTGGGGTTCAACCTCAAGTGGAACATGGGCTGGATGCACGACATGCTCGATTACTTCGAGCTGGATCCCTGGTTCCGCCAGTTCCACCAGAACCATGTCACCTTCTCGATCTGGTACGCCTTCACCGAGAACTTCATGCTGGCCCTCAGCCACGATGAAGTGGTGCACGGCAAGAGCAACCTGCTGCACAAGATGCCGGGCGACGACTGGCAGAAGTTCGCCAACGTGCGCGCCCTGCTGGCCTACATGTGGACCCACCCGGGCAAGAAGACCATCTTCATGGGGATGGAGTTCGGCCAGCGGGCCGAATGGAACGTCTGGGGCGATCTGCAGTGGGAGTTGCTCCAGTACGAGGCCCACCAGGGCCTGCTCAACCTGGTGGACGACCTCAACGTCTTCTACAGGTCGGAGCCGGCCCTCTGGGGCGACGACTTCGATCAGTACGGCTTCCAGTGGATCGACTGCAACGACAACCGCCATTCGGTGATCAGCTTCATGCGCCGCGACAGCGGCAGCGGCCGCTGGGTGGTGGTGGTGGCCAACTTCACCCCCCAGAGCCATTCCCACTACCGGGTGGGCGTCCCCCTGGAGGGCTTCTACGCGGAGGTCTTCAACACCGACAGCAGCCGCTACGGCGGCAGCAACCTCGGCAACCTGGGTGGCCGCTTCACCGATGCCTGGGCCATCCACGACTACGAGAACTCCCTGGAGCTCTGCCTGCCGCCCCTGAGCGTGGTGGTGTTCCGGCTGGATGAGTCGCGCAGCCTGCAGCGGCCGGCCATCGGCGAGGGCTGACCGCCCCCCGGGCCGCCCATGCCACGACTGGTGACAGGAGCGGCCGCAGGACGGGGGTGCTCGGTTAGGTTTCGCCGTTGACCTTCCGACCGGCCCCATGAGCGAATCCGCCCCCCTGCTGCTGCGCGCCGCCCGAGGTGAGCAGGTGGAGCGGCCTCCGGTCTGGATGATGCGCCAGGCGGGCCGCTACATGAAGGTGTACCGCGACCTGCGCGACCGCCATCCCGGTTTCCGCGAGCGCTCCGAGAACCCCGATCTCTCCTACGAGATCTCGATGCAGCCCTTCCACGCCTTCCGTCCCGACGGCGTGATCCTCTTCTCCGACATCCTCACGCCCCTGCCGGGCATGGGGATCGACTTCGACATCATCGAGAGCCGGGGGCCGATCATCGAGCCCCCCATCCGCAGCCAGGCCCAGGTGGATGCCCTGCGCCCCCTGGATCCGGCCGAGGCGCTGCCCTTCGTGGGTGAGGTGCTGGGGCGGCTGCGGGCCGACGTGGGCAACGCCGCGGCGGTGCTCGGCTTCGTCGGCGCCCCCTGGACCCTGGCCGCCTACGCGGTGGAGGGCAAGAGCTCCAAGACCTATTCGGTGATCAAGGCGATGGCCTTCCAGGAGCCCGCCCTGCTGCACCGGCTGCTGGGCCACCTGGCCGATTCGATCGCCACCTACGTGCGCTACCAGATCGACAGCGGTGCCCAGGTGGTGCAGCTGTTCGACTCCTGGGCCGGCCAGCTGAGCCCGATCGACTACGACGTGTTTGCGGCCCCCTACCAGAAGCGGGTGATCGACCAGGTGAAGGCCACCCACCCCGACACCCCCCTGATCCTCTACATCTCCGGCAGCGCCGGCGTGCTGGAGCGCATGGCCGCCACCGGGGTGGACTTCATCTCCCTCGACTGGACCGTGGACATGGCCGATGGCTGCGCCCGCCTGCCCCAGCACCTGGGCGTGCAGGGCAACGTGGATCCCGGCCTGCTGTTCGGCACCCCCGAGGCGATCCGCGAGCGGATCCTCGACACGGTGCGCAAGGCCCGCGGCCGCCGCCACATTCTCAACCTGGGCCACGGCATCCTGCCCGGCACCCCTGAGGACAACGCCCGGGTCTTCTTCGAGACCGGCAAGGCCGTCAACGAGCTGCTGGGGGCCGCTGTTTGAGCGCCCCCACCTCCGGGCCCCAGCGGATCCTGATCACCGGCGCCAGCGGCTGCGTCGGCCAGTACATCGCCGAAAACCTGCTGGCCAACAGCGACGCCCACCTGCTGCTGCTGCTGCGGGATCCCGCCAAGCTGAGCGCCGTCCCCGCCGACCACCCGCGCATCACCCTGCTGGTGGGCGATCTGCGCGAGCTGGGCCCCCACGCCGCCGCCATCGCCAGCGCCGACCGGATCATCCACACCGCCACCGCCTGGGGGGATCCCGAGCGGGCCCAGGCGGTGAACGTGGTGGCCGTGAAGGAGCTGCTGCGGCTCACCGACCCGGAGCGGCTGCAGCAGGTGATCTACTTCTCCACCGCCAGCATCCTCGACCGCCGGCTGCAGCTGCTCCCGGAAGCGATGGCCTACGGCACCGAGTACATCCAGACCAAGGCCACCTGCCTGCAGGACCTGGAGCGCCATCCCCTGGCCGAACGCATCGTGGCCGTGTTCCCCACCCTGGTCTTCGGTGGCGCCGTGGCCGGCGCCGATCCCCACCCCACCAGCTACCTCACCGCCGGGCTGAAGGAGGCCCTGGGCTGGCTGTGGCTGGCCCGGTGGCTGCGCACCGACGCCAGCTTCCACTTCATCCACGCCGCCGACATCGCCACCGTCTGCGCCCACCTGGCCACCACCCCCCACGGCCCCAATCCCGAGCCCGACCAGGGCCCGGTGCGGCGGCTGGTGCTGGGCCAGGCGCCGATCACGATCAACGGTGCCGTGGCCGCCCTGTGCCGCTGGCGTCGGGTGTGGGTGCCGCCGGTGGGGATCGACCTGCGCGGCTGGCTGATCGAGGGGCTGATCAAGCTGCTGCGCATCGAAGTGAACGCCTGGGACCGTTTCTCGATCCGGCAGCGCCACTTCGTGCACCAGCCCGTCAGTTCGCCGGAACGCTTCGGCCTGGTGAGCTTCGCCCCCAGCCTCGACGCGGTGCTGGAGACGGCGGGGGTGCCGCACCGGGGCCGGATCGGGCCAGGCCGCCGCCCTTGAGCCGGCCCTCAGCCGCCCGCCGGCCGGCCGCCATGAATTGTTGCGAATCTGTCGGGACGCCCCACCGGGACACGGCCATTGCCTAATTTGTGCCGGTTGCCAGTGCTTTTCGGCACCCCCCTTCGCGCCCTCCCATGCGTCGTCTCCTTTCCCTCTTCGCTCTCTGCCTGGCGCTGGTGCTGGGTGCCACCCCGAGCTTCGCCGCCGATGTGGCCCACGGTGGCCAGATCTTCTCCGCCAACTGCGCCGCCTGCCACATGGGCGGCGGCAACGTGGTGAACGCCGAGCGCACCCTCAAGGCCGATGCCCTGGCCTCCTACCTGGCCAACTACGACGCCGGCCACGAAGCCGCCATCGCCTACCAGGTGACCAACGGCAAGAACGCCATGCCCGCCTTCGGCGGCAAGCTCAGCGACGGCGACATCGCCGACGTGGCCGCCTACGTCGAGGACATGGCCTCCAAGGGCTGGGCCTGATCCACTCCCGGTCGACCCAACCGGTCAACCGGGTCCAGCCAACGGGCCAAGGTCCCGAGGACACTCCAGCGAAGCCCCGGCGATGCCGGGGCTTTTTTCATGGCTCAGTCCAGCGCTCGGCGGGCGGCCAGCACCGCCAGGTAGAGCTCCTCGGGCACCTCACGGATGTCGTAGTGCCGACCCTGTGCTGGCAGGGGGTCTTAGAGGTGGTTCATTAAGCCTGCATCAACCCGAGCAGCGGATCTGAGTCCTGTCCGACATGGCCACTGGTCTCAGTCCAGATACAGTGGCTCCGGCCCACGGGATCCCTCTGTGGACTTCGCCTTCTTTCAAGCCTTCACCAAACTGCAACGGACCGCCATGACCATCCTTTCCCGCGTCACCAAGGTGCTCAGCTACCTGGCCGGCGAGCGTGCCAGCCTGCTGGCTGAGCTGGCCACCACCAAGGCCGCGCTGGAGGAAGCGCTGGCCAACGATGCTGCCGACGCCGAAGCCATCGCCGAGGCGCAGGCCGCTGCCGTTGAAGCGCAGGCCCGTGCCGATGAAGCGGCCGCCCAGCTGGCGCCGCTGCAGGCCTTGGCCGATGAGGACGCCGCCGAGGATGCCGCCATTGCTGATGCCCTCGCGCCGTTCGAGGCAGAGATCCCCGCCGACTGACCCGGGGATAGGATCGACCTGTTCCACCAGAACCACGAAGGGCCCTCGACTACTACCAGACAGGGCCCTTCTTCATGCTTTCGGCGTCGGGCAGGTGCCGAGCCCCCAGTTGACGAACAGGTGCTGCAGCGCCGGCCCGTCCGCCTTCAGCCAGCCGAGCAGGGTTTCGAGGTCGGCCCTGCTGCGGAACACCACGCAGCCGGCCGACCCGGGCGCCACTGCGGCGTTGGCGTCGAGGTGCATGCCGATGGCTGATCGCGCGGTTTGGCCCGGCGCCTCGTAGATCAGGTCGATCCACACCGGCCCTAGGCCGCTGCGGGGGCCGTCCCAGTGGGTGTTCCAGTCGCCGGGCTTGCCCTTCCATTCCACCGGGCCCAGCCGGTAGCGGCCCTCGGGGAGCGGCGTGTTCGTCATGGCCTTGGACCGTGCGCCGGTGGCGAACGACTGCTTACCCGGGGCGCCAGAGACCACCAGCACCTCACCCATAGGGATGCCGTCGCGAATCCGCCGCAGCGTCAGCAGCTCGAGGCCCCGCTCGTCCTTCCGCTTGGTGCGGGTGAGGCTGAGGTGTGGGGGGAGCTTCTTCGGTGCTGTTGCTGGGCTGGTGGCCGGGAGGCCTTCACCGCGCCACATGCGGCCCTCGGCTTCGCGGCGGCGGCGGAGGCCGGCCTCGACCGGCGTGCCCGGATTCCGATAGAGCAGCAGCGCCTCGGGCACCTGGTCCAGCAGCCCGTCGCGCACCCGGGCGGTGATGGTGGCGAAGCCCTCGCCGCCGTACCAGTTGCGGCCGACGTTGTAGGAGAACGACAG
>NZ_ASAC01000022.1:0-307093 GCF_009834675.1 Cyanobium sp. Copco_Reservoir_LC18 | reverse complement strand
CTCTCCTGCTGGCCGCGCATCCGCTCAATGCCGTTGGGACATTCTCCCGCGGCTTGCCGAATTTTTCAGCAGCCGCCTAGTGAACGAAGTCTATGACATATGTCGCCGACTGTTGACTCAGCACTAAATCGCAAGCAATGAGATCCTGCTCGAGTTGTAAGGGACTCGTGAAGGTCGAAGATACAGTCTAAGCATCGGTCCAACATTGTTTGTACAAAGGGGCGTGAAGAATGAGAATGGATGTACGTCAATTCAAGGCGATAACGATCAACAAAGCCTCGGACGACAAGGCCATGTAAGGGGAACCTGATGCAAGCCTTTTATCCTCAATGAAGTGACAATTAGGGTTTAGTGATGTGAGGAGACCCCTTAATGCTATGACTCTTCTCGAGTAGTGCGCTAGCTGTATAATGATACGAACACTCCAGGCTCAATAAGTAGTGACGTGATGTCGCAGCCTTTCAAGTAGCTCTGAGATTCAAACCAATAATCTTTGCGTAGTTCTTGGGTGCCACCTCTGGGTATAAGCTTTTGCATTTTGACGAGAGATCTCGGTAATTCTCAATTGTCATAGTTGTCTTGATCTCCTTGATCACGGATAAGAGTGCTTCTTTGCTGTCTGGCCGCACAAGGACTGATTGGCTAAGTTCTTTGGGGAAATAGCTGAGATCTAGGTCGTCTGCTAACACGATTGGAATAGATCCATAAGATAAAGCTTCAAAAATGCGAATTGAGTTTGGACCAGACCCAGACGGACACAGGCAGAACCAGGAGTCGCGGAGCGATTCCCTATATTCAGACTCCCTTTTTGCTTCTTCAGTTCTCTGAGCTTGAGATGCATTGATGCCTTGCACTTGCTCAGCATAAACTGCTCTATCATAATGCCATGCATCTCTCTTGATAATCAGTATCTCATCTTCTTGATCTTGCAAGTCAAAGATTGACTGTCTGATCTCGGTCAGGTAAACTTTGGGATTGAAGGCTCCAATAAACGATGCAATGTACTTTCTGTCAAGCTTGTCGATAATCTCGTTTGGGCATTCTTGAACAGGGTAAAGAGGAAATGGGTAAAGGTTGACGCCCCCGAGTCTAGATATCTTTAGTAGCTTGTGAGGCCAAAACAGATCAGTAACTCCGATGCTGGCAAACAACTCTATGTAGTTGAAAGCATAAATATGCTGGCATACCGTAACGACTCTGGAAGCGCGTGGTATATCTTGGCTTGCGTGCCGCAGAGCGGCCAAGAGTTCCCACCGATTCGTGCTTTTCGCTTGAAAGGCATCAATCAAAGATGCCCATGGAAATGCAAAGTATGTATACTCCTTGAGATAGCTAATACCTTCTTTACAGATTGCTTTATAGGCCGCTTTCTCGGTCTTTGCAGGTTCTTGCCAGTGCGAATCAAAACTGATAACTCTCATTACACCCCTTTCCAGATGACTGATGTAGCGAGATGACGGGAGATTTCGACCTTGAGTTCAAGCTCTTGTTGAAGGTGTTGGTTAGGTGGTAGCAAGGTCCGACTTAGCTCTTGACTGGCACGCATCGCAAATCGATCAGTGAATAGATTCAGTCCAATAACGGATGACAACTCAATTAACGCCTCTCGGGATCTTGAGTTCCAGGCTTGTTCATCAAAACAATCCTTTAGAAACCAGCAATACCTTGATGTGAATTGAATGGCGTTGTGTGGGTTGGCGTGAGCCCCATCTCTCTGATCTCGTGCCCAGATATCTATCGGCCCTTTCCGCCGCAAGTGCATAAACAAATTTCTTGCTACCCAGCCGGCAATTGCTTTGTCTTTTCTAAACGACATTAGCGCTTGATGCGAGAAACGTATTCTCTGAATCCGCAAAACTGAAGGGATAAGTGGATTGCCACGTTTTAACGAACACAGTCCTTTCTTACAGCCGATTGAGGTTTCCCCTATCAGCTTGACTCCCATACCAGGGGTTGTATCCAAATCTACGATCCTTAATCCGTATCCGTCTGGCTCTTCGAGGTTCACTTCAAGTGCCTGTTTTGACTTTAGAACCGATTGTATCAATGGAATGCTATTTATAAGAGTTCCGTCTTCATTGGGAGTCTGAATGATCAGGTTCTTCATGCTGCCTCTGGATGAACAGTTGAGTGGTTGTCTGTGATTGACCGAATACCTATGCCCATCTTTGCAAGATAATTGAAGCTAAGACTGATCTGCAGATCATTAAGGCCTCGGTCAACGTTGATTGAGTGCAATGCTCCTTCTTTCATGGTTGGTGTGTATTCCATGTACCATCCGCCCTTTTCACTGCATGCGTCTGTGGTCACTATACGTCTGCCATGAAGCAAAGAGACGACTTTCAGCCAAACATCATCTGCGTACGGTGCCAATGCAAGTAAAAGCTCTTTATTTCTTGCTTCATTGGATGTGATTACACTTCCTGGATAAAGAACACCTCCCGCTCCTGTGGGAAGAAGCTGATGGCTGGGCTGCATGCAGATGACTTCTTGCTTCCATGTCTTGTACGGAGCAATCTGTGTACCATCGTCTGTTAATCTAATCTGGTGGGCTCTATTGGCAATGACTTCTTCTGGGTGCTTTCGGCGTGCTGTGAGCAATAGCTCAAGCATTATTGGCTTATAGATGACATCATCATCAACAATACATACATCACCAGTCTGGTCCGGAAGATGGATGTACTTATCGTAGCTATGATGTGTGGTATCAGTAAACACGATAGTGAACAGATCTCCCTCAAGATCACGCAGTTGTGATGGGATGTAGCTTTTGGAGGGGAACTCATCGCGCCCCAAAGTCAAGTAGATATGCTTTGGGCTTACTGTTTGTTGAAGGATGGAGCGAACTACACAATCAACGCTACGAATCCTGGCTGGAAACGAAGTGAGTGAGACGATTGGTAATTGGTTTTCGGATATGCAAACACGTTGTGCTAGAGTAGAAGAACCCTGAGTTGATCCGTTGCCTTCGTAGGTCTTCCTTTGGCGTTGTATCATCTGCCCAAGCTTGGTGGCTCTGGACCTAACTGCCTCCACGTACTCTGCTTTAACTTTTTGGGCAGTCGTAAGCTGCCCGATGATTTTGCAAGCTTCGGGATAGCCTAATGACTTGCCAAGTGTTTTGATTGAGTGACTGGCAAGTGATTTGATCTTGTCTTCACTTAGTCCCACCGACTGACGCATATGAATGGTGTCAAGTATCATGATTGCCAGATCACGCCTGCCTTCTTCTGAGCAAGGACTCTGATTGTCACGGTTAAGTAACTTAATTGCCTTCTCTTCATCTTTACACTTCCGCCTGAAGTTGATGATCGACTCTGCCTCTATTGTGTTGTATCCATAGTATTCGGTCAGTGTGCGTGTCACCGAGTCGGTGCTTTTGGGCGAGTAGGCGGACACTCCAAGACTGGGTGATCGATGAGAAAGGACTTCCATCAATAAGTTGACTCTCTTTCCTTTCTTAATCAGATTTGCGAATTGAATGGTGTCGCTATCTGTTTTGACTCGGCGGCTGTCAAACGGTTCATTTGTTATTGCCTCCGATGTGATAAATAGAGATTGGTGGCAGAATCCTAGGCTCGACATTCTTGCTGCAGGTATGTCAGTAAGCCAGGTCGCCCAGACCTGCTCGCCAACTGTGCCCCAGCCAATCAGTGCATCACATTGATGCTTATGGAAATGATCGACTACCTCTTCAATCACCATGCTGTGGGCATATACATCGCCGGTATTCAAAAATGTAATGATATCGCCGGTCGCTTTGTTGATGCCCTTATTCATGGCATCGTAAATGCCTTCATCTCGTTCTGACACTATCGTTGCTAGTAACCCCTGCGACTGCCAAAAGCTGCATAGCTTATGTGTTTGATCCTGAGACTTTCCATCGATAACAATGTATTCGATGTTCTCCCAGGTCTGAGAAGAGACTGACTTGGCAGTCTTGTGCAGCTGCCAAGAGTCGTTATAGGTTACGGTGACAATCGAAACTTTGGTGTTGAGGCTCATTGTCTATCACCTTCCTCAGGTGTTTGTTTCGGATGGACAGATTGTGATTTGGGACCGCGGGAAGCGAGATGTCTGACGTTGATGTGCATGCCACCGCTCCTGTTGACTGGATGTATCCGTGGCTTTCTTGATGATGTAACATGCGGCCATACCCCTCGTCTCTGAAAGTTGACTTGGAGTTCTCGCAGCAGAAGCAACTCTGGGAGTTCCGTCTGCACATGAAGTAGATTCGAAACCCCACAGCCGCGCCATTCGTTGTTCATCATCGTTCCAATCAATGCAGTCTCCAGGAGCAACGTTCCAGCCGTTTCTGAAGGACCTGAAGATATGCCGGTCCCTCCTGTACTAGGCCCCAAGCCAATGACCAGAGACGCAGAGGTTGCTCAACGATTGCCATTAGCTGCCACTGATTCCCTCGACTGAGAGAACTCGCTTTCAGGTCAAGATCGATGGTCGAGATGGTAAGAAGCCGATTGATTGGCTGTGCAGTGAACTTCCTTGCATTTCTAACGTCTCGCGGGGGCCCTAGCTTAAGCGTGAACCGGTAAAGCCCGTAGCCTGGAAGGCCGGGAAGCTCATAAAGCCGCAAGACCATTGGCGTCATCCCAGTATCACCAGGGTGTGCTGTTTGAGGCTTGTCGCCAGTGCCACAACCCTGGTCGGGTCTCGCAGGTCCTGAATCATCTGTCTGAAGGCATTCTCAATAGTGCCCATACCTAGCTGAATCGCATCCTCCAGCGTGTTGAGCAAGCGCGTTCTCTCTAGGGCCGGAGCAATGGTGGAAGTGCACCGCTGCCACTGAATGGCCTGATCTTGCATAAGCCCCAAGCCTCATCATTGAGAGCCACACCAAGGCTGATAAGGCCACAGCGGATGACGCCGGCCCTGCGAATGTCCTCCTCCCATCGACTTCGATGGCGGAAAAGCTTGATGGTGCAGATTTGCATCCAATGACCTTGCAGCACGAAAGCCTGGCCCTACGGGAATTTCTCCCAGCTACTTATACAGGCCGCTTGGGCTGAAGGGGAGGGCTGTATCAGGGGGATCTCCTAGAAGAAACCTTAGAGCTTTCGGTTAATGTCCTGATGGGGTGGGCTTGGTCCACGTGGCTGGCCTTTTTGACTTGTGGAGCCCATCACGGCTAGCGCTTTTGGTGGTTGTGATCAAGTAGCCCTTGGCACATTCTTCCAGCTTTCAATTGGTGTCGTTGACTACCCAACCCGCCATAGGACCATGGATGAGCGACTATCTCGGCCATGGCGGCCACCCATCTACTTGGCTTCGTCATGTGTGATCAGCTGGGCCACGTAGGCCGCGAAGCTCTCACCCAGCACCCAACGGCCGTAGGTTGTGAAATGGCCGTTATCCGCTTCCGCTCCCGCTACAGCAGCGGCTGCCAGATGCTCGAGCCAGTCCCCGTCGCTTCCGCTTCGCCATTTCATACCCAGGTTACTGGCCTCCCGTTCCAGCCATCCACCTGCCCGGCCCACCACAGCGGCCGATTGTCCGGCCATTAGCCGCGCAGCGCCATAGCACCACAGCAGCCCTGAGCTGCGGTGCCGGTAGTGGACGGGGTCGTAGGCCAGCAGGGCCACGTCACAACCGGCCAGCAGGTCCTGCATCCGCTCCATCGGCACCCGTTCGTTCAGCCAGCGGAACCGGGGGAGCAGCTCGCGGGCCCGTTCGAGGCTGCCCAGCTCCGCCCCGGCGAGAGGATTCTGGCTGTGCAGCTGGAACAGCCATTCAGCGTCCTCCAGCGACGGTGGCAGTGGGCCCCCGCCCAGCAGCTGCTTCACTACCTCGAGGGCCTCTCGGCGCCCCTTGCCGGGCTTGAGGTCTCCCCAGTGCAAAAGGATCCGCGGCCGGCCTGGGGCCGCCGCTGGTCGTCCGGCCGCGGGCGGTGCCACCGGCAGGCCGGCTCCCACTACCGCCGGGTGAAGGCCGCTGCAGGCCAGACCCGCCGCCGCCAGCAGCGGCGCATGGAGCTCCAGGCTCTGCTGGCTGGGCAGTTCCAGCCGCAGCCGATGGCCCCCTTGGCTCACCGCCTGCGCCAAGGCCCCCAGGGCCACACGGCAGTTGCCGGTGGCGGCCCCCTGCGGTTCGTCCTTCCCCAGCGTTTCTCCGGGAGGAAACATCAGGCTTACCACCACCGTGGCGGCGGGAATCCGGCGCAGGGCGCGGGCCAGGCCGAGCAGCTGGAATGGCAGGGCTGTGTGGATCACCCACGCGGCCGGCGGCTGGGAGCTCTCGCTCGCCTGCCGATCCCGTTCGGCCAGCAGCTGTTGTTCCACCCGTCTGGCCAGATGCACCGTGCCGCCCAGGTCGGCCCAGTGGCGCGGGTCCAGGTAGCCGCATCCGTTGAACACCCCTCGGCAGCCTTCGGCGGCCACCGCCCCATCGGCCCAGCACTCGGCCGCCCATCCCTGCTGCGCCAGACCCTTCAGCAGCAGCGCGTTCACATCGGCATGGTGTCCCACGCTGCTGGCGTATGCCGGATCCACAATCACCACCCGGCCCATCCGATTCCCCTCTTCCACTCCGATGCATCCCATCGTGGGGCGTCGCACAATGGTTGCAGCGAATGTCTGGACTTGGACCAAGCGCTCTGGCCCACGGCAGCGGAACTGCGGCAGCAGCTTCAGAGCGATCCCCCGGGTGCCCGATCCGACTGCATCGATCAGCTGCGCTGGCTGGGCCGCTACAGCCTGGCGGAGCAGCTGCAGGACTGGGTCCGGCGCCTGCATGCTTCGCCCCACTGGGATGCCGCGCTGGCGCTGGAAGTGAGTGCCGCCTGGCTGCTCGCAGGCCGTCCCCACCAGGCGGATCTGGCCTTCCTCGAGGCCGATCGGCTTGATCCCTCCCTCGCCCTGGTCCCCGATGTGTGGGGCCTCTGGCCCGCTCCTGCCGCGCCGGCGGCCCCCACCCCCGAGGAGCATCGCGCTGGCGTGCGGGAGCTGGCGTCCTGGATCCGCCGCTGGCGCGCAGGCGACCCCCGTGTCCTCGAGGCGGCCTGGCGGCGATCGGCGCAGCTGGATTGGACGGTGGTGCTCGACGGTCCGTCCCTGGATGAGCTGGCCCTGCTTCTCCGCCGCGGGGAGGCCCTGTCGGAACCGATCGAGCCCTTCCTGGCCTCCCTGGTGACGGAGAAGGAGATCGAGGCCAGCCCGAGCCAGGCCCTGCGCTTCTGGGGTGTCCTGACCGACATGCGGCCGGACTGGTCCCATGCCCGCATCAAGGCGGCCGATCTCGCCCTGGCGGCTGGCGCAACCGAGCGCTCTGCCGGCTGGATCACCACGGCCGCCCCGGACATCCAGACGAGCCCCTGGTACTGGGACATCGCCGCCCGCCAGGCCCTCGACAGCGGCGCCATCGCCCTGGCCCTGGATCACTGGGGCCAGGCCCTGGCACGGGCGGATTCCGAGCTGGCCGAGGTGTTTCGCCAGCGGCGCCGCGAGGCCCGGCGGGGGGCGGGGGTCCGGCAGGTCCGGGAGCTGCTCGATCGGGGCGACATCCCCGCCGCCCTGCCCCTGGTGCAGCGGCTGGTGGCCGAGGATCCCGAGTGGCAGCCGCTGCGTTCCCTCTTGCGGCAGGCCGAAGCCGCCGCGGCTCCAGCGGCAGCGACCGCCACCGATCCGGCCGGGGAATCAGGGCCCCTTCCCTTCGCCCGGTTCCTGGCGCAGGCCGCGGCCCGGAGCGGGATCCCCCTCCACCCGGCCACTCCGGAGCCGGCAGGTGCGAACCTCGACATCGAAGCCTGCCGCCAGGAACTCCAGCGCTTTGCCCGCAGCATCGGCGAAGCGGAAGCCCGCTTCGCGCTGGAGGGCTGAAGGCCGGGGGGATTCAGCCCCCGGCCGCTTCGATCCGCTCCAGCAAGGCCGCGATCAGCACTTCCGCCCGCCGTTCTTCCTGCCGGTGCTGCTCCAGCAGTTGTTGAAGCTCCTGGCTGGCCAGGAAGTAGAACTCCAGTTCCTCCTGCACCTGCTGCAGCTGCAGCAGGTTGAGTTCCGCCTCGTCGCGCGCCTCTTCCAGCTGGCCCTTCAGGCTCGCATTCTCGGCGGCCAGAGCCGCTGGATCACTGGCGGGGGCACTCGTCTGACTCATCGGATGGAGCTTAGAAGCCCTGCACCGCCACGTCGAGCCATCCGCGACAGTCAGCTTGGAAGGCTCCCGGTACCGTGAGGACGTGCTCTCCCCCGGCGCCGTGCCCCTGGCATCTCCGTTCCTCGAGCAGCGCACCTACCGCCAGCAGGCGGAGTTCCAGCGCGATTTCGAGGCCCAGTGGGGCGACCTCGACCGCCAGGTGCGCACCAGCCTGCGACTGATGGCCCTCAACGGCATCCAGGATCCCCTCAACGACCTGCCCATTGCGGCCGGCGAGCTTCAGCTGCAGGGCACCAACTTTCGCGAAAGCCTGCAGCACGGGGGTCTGGTGTCGCGCCAGCGGGCCGTGCTGCTGCTGCTGCGCCAGCTGATCGAAGCGGGCCGCCTGCCCCTGCTCGAAGACCTGCGGCTTTACTGCCCGGAGGCCATCACCCCGTTCGCCCAGCGGCTGCGGGATCTGGTGCCCCACTACCAGGGCAGCGAATACCTTCCCGATCCCCAGGATCCCCGCCGCCAGCAGCTGCATCACGAGGACCTCTGTGCCCTCAGCTTTGAGAAGGGCCGCTTCGATGCGGTGATCTGCAACGAGATTCTCGAGCACGTCTACGACCTGCCGGCCGCCCTGCGCTCGATGCATCGGGTGCTTGCACTCGGCGGCTCCCTTCTCGGCACGGTGCCCTTCGCCTACGGCCAGGCCGAATCCACGCTGAAGGCCGTGCATCGCGGCCGGGAGCAGGAGCCCGAACTGTTGGCCGAACCGGAATTCCACGGCGATCCCGTGCAGCCGAAGCAGGGGTCTCTCGTCTATCGCATTCCCGGCTGGGAATTTCTCGATCAGTTGCGCGAGGCCGGCTTCGAGGATCCCCGCATCGAAGCCATCCATTCCCCCACCTACGGCATCGTCGGCGCCGAAATCCCCTGGATCCTGGTGTTCATGGCCCAGCGCCCCCAGGATCCAACACCTGCAGGCTGAACGGCGGCACCAGCGACGCCCCCGCCCAGGCGGCCGTCGCGTCCTCGCCGCTCCACACCAGCAGCTCCACCAGATCGCCGATCCGCTCGCCGCCCCCAGCCGCTGCCTCAGCCCCTGGCGGCACCTCCTGGGGCTTCAGCGCCTCCGCCGTCCAACGCTTCTCCAGGGCCGGCCGGCCCAGGTCCAGCAGCGGCCCGTCCACCGCCAGCGGCAGCACCCGCATCCGCGCCTCGCCGGCGATCGCCAGCGACACCCGCCAGCCCTGTCCCGGCGCCATCAGGGCATAGAGCGGCACCCCCGGCACCAGCCGGCCGTTCAACCTCTGCCGCGGCAGGCCGTGGTTGTAGGCGGCGGCCGCCTCCTGCGCCACCTGCAGGATCGCTTCGGGCACCTCCGGGGCTGTCGCCCTTCGAAACAGCTGTTCATTGGGAAAGCCGATCGCATCGGCCATCGCCCGGCCGTACACCTCCGCCTGGGCGGCCGCATCGAAGCTGCCCCGTGCGAAGAACTGCCGCGCCGCCTGGAAGCTGCCCTCCAGGCCCCGCTCCCCGTGCAGATGGAAATAGAGGCAGTTGTAGAAGCCGAACTTGATGCTGGCCCCGTAGGCGCTGCGCACCGTGGTGAGGTGGGCGCCGCCGCAGAGGGCCTCCGGCAGGAAGTCCTCGCTGGCCACGGCCTGCTGCTCCACCCCCACCAGCCACAGGTAATCCAGATGGTGCTCGGCCGTGATCGCCTCCCGCTTGAACGCGAACGGCTTGCGGGCCACCAGCGGGCTGCCCGCCTTGCCGCCCACCAGGTTCAGATAGGTGAAATTCACGCAGTCGAAGCTGGCCACCACCGCCGGGCTGGCCCAGAAGGACTCCACCGCCTGCCGCTCCAGCAGCAGCAGCTCATCGGCATCCACCGACAGCACCACATCGCCCTTCGCCAGCCCGTAGCCGTGGATCCGCTTCTCCCGCTCGCCCGCGAACACGCCGTGGTGGTAGTGGATCGGCACCCCCAGCCGCCGGGCCAGCAGGGCGAACAGGCCGGCCGCCCGCGCTGAGGGCTGCGCCAGATCGCGACCCACCAGCGGCTCCAGCAGCTCCCGGGTGAACTGAAACGGCCCGTCGTTCACCACGATCTCGTCGGCCCAGGCCAGCCGCTCCACCACCCGCTCGATGAAGTCGAAGTCCTCGAAGAACTGGATCACCACCGAGACGGTCGCCATCGGTTCAGCCCCGCCTCCAGAGGCAACGACCGACGCGCTGCAGGTGGGCCTCCAGATCCGCCGGCAGTTCCTGGCGCAGCACCACGTCCACCTTCCAGGGCAGCAGCAGCTCATCGATCGCCGCCATCAGTCGCAGGCGGTCCTGATGGCTGAGCTCGGGGCCCTCCAGGCAGAGGTCGATGTCGGATCCTTCCCGGTGGCGTCCCATCGCCCGCGAACCGAACAGCCACACGGCGTCGAGGTGGGCCTGGTTGGCGAACACCTGCTGCAGCCGCTGCTGGGCCCGTTCAGGGATGCCGGGAATCGCCCCGATCGGTGGGGTGGAGGGTTGGGGGCTCATGGCGGCGGATCCTGCTGCAGCGTCTCCAGACGGGCCCGCAACTGCCGGTAGCAGGCCAGGTAGCTCTGGCCGATGTGTCCGGCGATCGCGTCGGCGGTGGAACGGTTGTAGGTGTGGCTGGTGAGATTGCGGTCCTGAATCATCAGCATCCAGGCCTCCCCGTCCTGGATCAGGCCCAGACGGAACGCTTCCTTCAACGTATCCCGTGAACCGAGCAGCAGCTCGTTGCCCTGGCTTCGCAGCAGATCACGCAACGTATTCCAGGCCAGCTCGAAGGTGTACTCGAAGGCCTTGATCAACCCCTGCTGTTCCCTGGCGTTGAGTTCGGGTGGATCGAAGAACGACTCCAGCTGCTCCAGCGCCCGGCAGTCATTCGAAAATCTCTGCTGCCAGCGGATGTCGTCGCTCATCAGCTCCGCACCCAGTCGGTCACGCCGCCGGGCCGGTCGATCAGTTCGATGCCCTCGGCGGCCAGTTCGGCCCGGATGCGGTCGGCGGTGGCGAAATCCCTGGCGGCCTTGGCGGCCCGGCGCTGCTCGATCCGCCGCTGGATCGCCGTTTCCGCCGCCGCCGCCTCGGCCGGCGTGCCGTCCGCCGCGCTGCTCGCCGCCTCCGCCTCCAGCCCCAGCACACCGGCCAGCTCGGCCAGCAGCCGCCAGCGGGGTTCCAGCGTCTCCGCCTCTCCGGCCGCCCCGGCTTCGGGGTCGCCCCGCTCCAGCCGGTTGGCCAGGGCCCGCAGGGGCCGGGCCAGCTCGAACAGCACCGCCAGCGCCGCCGAGGTGTTGAGGTCGTCGTCCATGGCGACGGCGAAGCGCTCGCGGGCCCGGGCCAGTTCGGCGCCGATGTCCGCGGCGCTCACCGCAGCGCTCTCGGCGGCCCCCCAGCCCAGGGCCGCCCCGTGGCGCACCCCGAGCCCCAGGGCGGCGTCGAGTCCCTTCCAGCCGCTGGCGGCCGCCGCCAGGGCCTCGGCGGTGAAGTCCAGCGGCTTGCGGTAATGGGCCTGGAGCACGAACAGCCGCAGGGTCATCGGGCTGACGCCGCTCTCCAGCAGGGCACGGATCGTGGTGAAGTTGCCCAGCGACTTGGACATCTTCTCGCCGCCCACATTCACCATGCCGTTGTGCAGCCAGAAGCGGGCCAGGGGCTGGCCGCTGGCCGCCTCCGACTGGGCGATCTCGTTCTCGTGGTGGGGAAAGATCAGATCGGCGCCGCCCAGGTGGATGTCGATCGTGGTGCCCAGCTCCTCCCGCACCATCGCCGAGCATTCGATGTGCCAGCCCGGCCGGCCCGGCCCCCAGGGCGACGGGAAGCTGGGTTCGCCCGGCTTGGTGCCCTTCCAGAGGGCGAAATCGAAGGGGTGCTGCTTGCGGGCCTCCTCCGCCTCGCGGGTGCGGCCGCTGGCGCCCTCCTGCTGCTCCTCCAGCGTGCGGCCGCTGAGCTTGCCGTAGCCGGCCTGGCGCATCACCGCGAAATACACATCGCCATCGGCCGAATAGGCCGCCCCCTTGGCCTCCAGTTCACCGATCAGCTGCCGGATCGCCTCCAGGCTGCGGGTGGCCCGGGGCATCCGGTCGGGGGGAAGGATGTGCAGGGCGGCCATGTCCGCCTCGAAGGCGGCGATGTTGCGTTCGCTCACCACCTCCATCGAGCTGCCCTCCTCCTCGGCCCGCTTGAGGATCTTGTCGTCGATGTCGGTGAAGTTCTGCACGAAGGTGACGGCATAGCCGCTCCACTGCAGATACCGCCGCAGCACGTCCCAGACGATGTAGCTGCGGGCGTGGCCCAGGTGGCACAGGTCGTAGACCGTGACGCCGCAGCAGTAGATCGACACCTGCCCGGGCACCAGCGGCTCGAAGGGCTCGCAGCGGCGGCTGAGGGTGTTGGTGAGCCGCAGGGTCAATGGCCCGCTCCCGCGCCGGCACCCGCCTGGCCCAGGCGGCCGCCGCCGTAGCCGGCCCGGCTGCGCACGTTGGTGCACCAGTCGTCGTGCTCCAGGTACCACTGCACCGTGGCCCGCAGGCCCTGTGCGAAGTCGTGGCGCGGCTGCCAGCCCAGCTCGCTGCTGATCCGCGCCGGGTCGATGGCGTAGCGCCGGTCGTGGCCCGGCCGGTCGGCCACCGGCGTGATCAGGCCGGCGTGGGGGGAGCCGTCGGGCCGCAGCTCGTCGAGGAGGGTGCAGATGGCGTGCACCACCTCCTTGTTGGTGCGCTCGCCGTGGCCCCCGACGCAGTAGCTGCGGCCCACCTCACCGCTGGTGGCGGCCAGCAGCAGGGCCTCCACGTGGTCCTCCACGTACAGCCAGTCGCGCACGTTGGCCCCGTCGCCGTAGAGGGGGATCGGCTCGCCGGCGGCGGCCTTGAGGATCACCACCGGGATCAGCTTCTCGGGGAACTGCCAGGGGCCGTAGTTGTTGCTGCAGTTGGTCAGCACCACCGGCAGCCCGAAGGTGTGGTGCCAGGCCTGGACCAGGTGGTCGCTGCCCGCCTTGCTGGCGGAGTAGGGGCTGCGCGGGTCGTAGGGGGTGGTCTCCGAGAAGCGGCCGGTGGCCCCCAGGGAGCCGAACACCTCATCGGTGCTGATGTGGTGGAAGCGGAACAGCTCCCGCCGCTCCGCCGGCAGCCCCTCCCAGTGGGCCCGCACCGCCTGCAGCAGGTGGTAGGTGCCCATCACGTTGCTGACCAGGAAGGCACCGGGATCGTCGATCGAACGGTCGACGTGGCTCTCGGCGGCCAGGTGCAGCACCAGATCCGGATCGGCCTGCCGCACCGCGGCGGCGGTGGCCTCCCCGTCGGCCAGGTCCACCTGCAGCAGCCGGTGGCGCGGCCCGTCGGCCCGCTCCGCCGCCGGCCCCAGATCCGCCAAGGTGTTGGCGATGCCCAGCAGGTCGCTGGCATACCCCATCTTGTCGAGGTTGAACACCGTCGCCGTGCTGTCCCGCAGCAGCCGCCGCACCAGCGCCCCGCCGATGAAGCCCGCGCCGCCGGTCACCAGGATGCGGCGACGGCCCGCGAGCAGCAGCGGCAGGTCGAGGGAGGGATAGGGGTCCATCGGGATGGGGCGAGACGGGTTCAGGGGTGTTCAGGCCTGGGGCAGGGGAATCCGCGCCAGCACCTCGGCGAGGGCGGCCTGCCAGTGTTGCCCCTCCAGGGCCAGGGCGTGCCGGGTGGTGGTGGCATCCAGCAGCGAATAGGCGGGGCGCCGGGCAGGGGTGGGGTAGTCGGCGGTGGTGATCGGCCGCACCCGGGCCGGGGCGGGGATCAGCCCCCGCGCCGCCGCCAGCAGACCGATGGCCACGGCGAAGTCGTACCAGCTGGCGGCGCCGCAGTCGCTCCAGTGGTGGCGCCCGCTCACCCCCCGCTCGATCACCCGCCAGCAGGCCTCCGCCAGGCCGGCGGTGGCGGTGGGGCAGCCCACCTGGTCGGCCACCACCCCCAGGGGCTCGCCGGCGGCGGCCTTCGCCCGGTGCAGCCGCAGCATCGTCAGGCAGAAGTTCGCCCCCACCGGCCCGTACACCCAGCTGGTGCGCAGCAGGCACAGGCGCTCGGCCGGCAGGGCCGCCGCCGCCCGCCGTTCCCCCTCGGCCTTGGTGGCGCCGTAGACGCCCAGGGGGGCCAGGGCCTGCTCCGGGGCATAGGGATGGCCCTGCCCGCCGTCGAAGACGAAATCCGTGCTCACCTGCAGCAGCCGCCCGCCGGTCCCGGCCAGGGCCTCGGCGAAGGCCCCGGGGGCACCGGCGTTGACCGCCTCCGCCAGCTCAGGCTCGGCCTCGGCCCGATCCACCGCGGTGTAGGCGCCGGCGTTGAGCACCCAGTCGGGCCGGTGCTGCGCCACCGCCGCCCGGCAGGCGTCGGCGTCGGCCAGATCCAGGGCATCACGGCCCGTCGCGATCAGGTCGATGCCGGCGGGCACACGGGCCAGCAGGGCCTGTCCCAGCTGACCATGGCGGCCGGTCAGCAGCACCCGCACCGGTTGGGGCATCGATGGCGGAGGCAGAGCTCGCGCGCAGCCTACCTTCGAGCGGCTATTTCGCCTCCATCCAGTTCGGCCCCACGCCCGTGTCCACCGCCAGGGGCACCAGCAGCTGCACCGCCTGCTCCATGGTGCGGCGGGTGAGCTCCCGCACCTCCTCCAGCGCCTCCGGCGCCGCCTCCAGCACCAGCTCGTCGTGCACCTGCAGCAGCAGCCGGGCCGGCAGGCCCGACGCCGTCAGCGCCTGCTGCAGGCCCACCATCGCCAGCTTGATGATGTCGGCGCTGGAGCCCTGGATCGGGGCGTTGGCGGCGGCCCGCAGCTGCTGGGCCTCCAGGCCGCCGCGGCGGGCCACCTCCAGGTCGATCTCCAGCGGGTCCTTGCCCAGCAGCCGGCCCAGGCCGCCGGGATCGAACTGGAACGGCCGCCGCCGCCCCAGGATCGTCTCGACATAGCCGCGGCTGAGGGCCAGCCGCTCCTGCAGCTCGAGGAACAGGAACACCTTCGGGTAGCGCTGCTTGTAGAGGCTCAGGAACTCCTTGGCCCGGGCCTGGCCCATGCCGGTTTCGCGCGCCAGCCGCTGGGCCCCCATGCCGTAGATGACGCCGAAGTTGATCGTCTTGCCCAGCCGCCGTTCCTCGGGCGTCACCGTGTCGGTTTCGAGCAGCAGCCGGGCGGTGAGGGCGTGGACGTCGTCGCCCTCGTTGTAGGCCTGCACCAGCACCGGCTCGCCGGACAGGTGGGTGAGGATGCGCAGCTCGATCTGGGAGTAGTCGGCGCTGATCATCTGCCAGCCCTCCTGGGGCAGGAAGGCCTTGCGGATGCGGCGGCTGAACTCGGTGCGGATGGGGATGTTCTGCAGGTTGGGGTTGCTGCTCGACAGCCGGCCGGTGGCGGTCACCGCCTGGTTGAAATCGGTGTGCACCCGCCCGGTCTCCGGCTCCACCAGGGCCGGCAGCGCCTCCACGTAGGTGCTCAGCAGCTTGCTGAGGGTGCGGTGCTCCAGCACCAGCTTCACCACCGGATGGTCGTCCTCCAGCTTCTCCAGCACCGCCGCATCGGTGCTCCAGCCGGTCTTGGTGCGGCGCGACTTCTTGCGGTCGAGCCCCAGGGTGTCGAACAGCAGCTCCCCGAGCTGCTTGGGGGAGGCCAGGTTGAAGTCCACCCCCGCCGCCGCCTGGGCCTCCTGCTCCAGCCGGCCCAGGGCGGCGCTGAGCTCCTCGGCCAGCTCCTTCAGGTAGGGCACGTCGATGCGGATGCCGGTGGCCTCCATCTGGGCCAGCACCGGCTCCAGGGGCAGCTCCACCTGCTGCAGCAGCAGGGGCAGCCGGGGCCCCATCGCCGCCAGCTGCCCGCTCAGCACGGCGCCCAGGCGCCGGGTGAGGTGCACGTCCATGGCGCAGTAGAGCGCCGCGGCCTCGATCGGCACGTCGGCGAAGTTCTGCCCCTTGGCCACCAGATCGCCGTAGGTGGTCGGCTGGAGGCCGAACTCCCGCTCCGCCATCGCCTCCAGGCCATGCTTGGCGTTGGCATCCCGCAGGTAGTCCGCCAGCAGGGTGTCCATCACCACACCGGCCAGGGGCAGGCCATGGCGCAGCAGGATCAGGCGGTCGTACTTGGCGTTCTGGAGCGCCTTGGGGTGCGCGGCGCTGGCCAGCCAGGGCCCCAGGGCCAGCAGCACCGCATCGAGGGGCAACTGCTCCGGCGCCGCCGGCGCCGCGCTGAGCAGGTCGGCGGCGGGCGGGCTGTGGTGGCCGATGGGCACGTAGGCCAGGTCCGCCAGGCCCTCCCCCCAGCAGACGCCGATCCCCACCAGCTCCGCCTGGAAGGGATTGAGGGAGGTGGTCTCGGTGTCGAGGGCCACCGGTGCCGCCGGGTCGGTGCAGGCCATCAGCCGCTCGACCAGGGCGGCCAGGGCCTCGGGGGTGGTGACCAGCTGCGGCTGCAGCGCGGGCAGGCCGCCTTCGGCCCTGGGCTCGGCCGCTGCGGGCTCCCCGGGCGCCGCCGGCTCGCTGGCGGGAGCGGCCATTGTGGCGGCGGTGGCGGTGGGCTCGGGAGGCTCGGCCGAGAACAGGCGAGCGAAGCCCTCGGTCTGCTTCACCAGGCTGAACAGCTCAAGCTCGTTCAGGCGCGCCCCCAGCCCCTCGCTGTCCACCCGCCCCAGGCCAAGGCGGGGCTCCTCGGGCAGGGGAATCTGCACCAGGATCTCCGCCAGCATCCGGGAGCGGAAGGCGTTCTCCCGGTCGGTCTCCAGCTTCGTCTTCAGGGCCCCCTTCTGCTGGTCGAGGGCGGCGTAGATGCCGTCCAGGTCGCCGTGGGCCTTGAGCAGGGTGAGGGCGGTCTTGGGCCCCACCCCCTTGACCCCGGGGATGTTGTCGGAGCTGTCGCCGGTGAGGGCCTTGAGGTCCACCACCCCCTCGGGCGGCACCCCCAGCTTCTCGATCACCTGGGCCCGGCGGATCTCCGTCGGCCCGCTGTTCTTGGCGTAGGGGCCGCCGCCCATGTAGAGCACGGCGATGTCGCGCGCGTCATCCACCAGCTGGAACAGGTCGCGGTCGCCGGAGAGGATCCGCACCCGCCAGCCCTCGCCCGCCGCCCGGTTGGCCAGGGTGCCGAGCACGTCGTCGGCCTCGTAGCCCGGAGCCATCGACAGGGGCAGGTCGAGGCAGTCCCTGAGGATGGCCTGCAGATTGGCCAGATCGGCGAAGAAGTGCTCCGGCGCCTCCTCCCGGTGGGCCTTGTAGGCGGCGTCCGCCTCGTGGCGGAAGGTGGGTTCGGCGGTGTCGAAGGCGATCACCACCCCCTGGGGCGCCAGGCCCTTGCAGTTGTCGAGCAGGGCCTTGAGGAAGCCGTAGGTGACGCTGGTGGGGACGCCGTCCTTGGTGGCCAGTCCCCCCTCGCCCCCCTTGGCGAAGGCGTAGAAGCTGCGGAAGGCCAGGGAGTGACCGTCCACCAGCAGCAACAGGGGCTTGTCCCGCTCCATGGCCGTTTCCGGGATCCGTCCGCCGTCCGCCACAGCCTGCCATCCGGCGGCCCGCAGCGGCCGTGAACGTCTCCGGCCGCGCCGTCTTCAGCCGCTGCGGCCACTACCGCTGGTGGCTGGAGCGGGTGTGGGAGCCCCAGGGCAGCCGGCTGCTGTTCATCGGCCTCAACCCCTCCCGCGCCGACCATCGCCGCGACGACCCCACCCTGCGGCGGCTGGTGGCCTTCGCCGCCGGCTGGGGCTACGGCGGCCTGGAGGTGCTGAACCTCTTCGCCCGCATCAGCCCCCGACCCTCCGCCCTGGCCCTCGCCGCCGATCCGGTGGGCGCCGCCAACCCGGCCTGGATCCGGCGCCGGGTGCGGGCGGCCCAGGGGCCCGGTGGGCCTGCCGCCGCCGCGCCGCCGCCGCTGATCTGGCTGGGCTGGGGCAACGGCGGCCGCCGCGGCGGCCAGGACGAACGGGTGCTGGAGCTGCTGGCCCCCCACCGGTCCCGGCTGGTGTGCCTGGGCTGCACCGCCTCCGGCGCCCCGCTCCATCCCCTCTACCGGCCGGCCGCAAGCCTGTTGCGGCCGTATGGGGCATCCTGTGGGCAGTCCGACGCCGCCGTCCGCGCCCCATGGCCCGCACCCCCCGCCGCTACGCCATCCACCTGTTCCTGACCGGCGGCCACCACCAGGAGGTGCACTTCAACACCCTGGAGGATTTCCAGAACTGGTACGGCGGCGTGCTGAACGCGGCGACCCTCGACACCTTCGTGAACGTGCCGATCAGCGACCTGACCAGCGAGTTCCTCGTGCTGCGGGCCGGCAGTGTCCAGGCGATCCGGGTGGAGCCGATCTACGGCGCCCTCGACGACTGAGGCCCCTTGAGGCCTCTGCCCCGGCCTCAGAGCGCGGCGGCGATCCGCTCCCGGTCGCTGCCGCGCCGGTGCAGCAGCAGCCAGGTGGTGAGCAGGTCGGGTCCCTTGAGGCTGCCCAGCAGGGCGGCCCGCAGGCCCTTCATCAGCACCCCTTTCTTGACGCCCGCGGCCGTGGCGACCGCCCCCAGCAGTGCCTGGGCCGTGTCGGCCTCGAGGGGCCCCTCCGGCAGCTGCTCCAGCAGGGCCGTCAGGGCGGTGCGGGTGGCGGCGTCGGCCCGCAGGGCCAGGGCCGCCTCGTCCGGTTCCGGTGTCTCGAAGAAGGGGGCGGCCTGCTCGACCCCATCCGCCAGCAGGCTGAGGGAGGGCCCCAGCAGGGCGCAGAGATCCTCCTGCCAGGCGGCGTCGGCGGCGGCTCCCTCGCCCCAGCCCCGGGCCTGCCAGAGGGGCAGCAGCCGCTGGCGCAGCTCGCCGGCCCCCAGCCCGTGCAGCACCTGGGCGTTGAGCCAGTTGAGCTTGTCCCAGTCGAAGCGCGCCCCGGCCCGGTTGACGCGCTCGAAGGAGAACACCGCCGCCGCCTGCTCGAGGCTGAAGCGCTCGCCGATCCCCTCCGGCGGTGACCAGCCCAGCAGGGTCATGTAGTTGACCAGGGCTTCGGCGGTGTAGCCCATGGCGCGGAAATCGCCCACGGAGGTGACGCCGTCTCGCTTGGAGAGCTTGCGGCCCTCCGGGTTGAGGATCAGGGGGGTGTGGGCGAACAGGGGCGGGGTCAGCCCCAGCGCGGCGTAGAGCAGCAGCTGCTTGCCGGTGTTGGCGATGTGGTCCTCGCCCCGGATCACGTGGCTGATGGCCATGGCGGCGTCGTCCACCACCACCACCAGGTTGTAGAGGGGGTCGCCGATGGCATTGGCGGGCGCCCGGCGGGCGATCACCATGTCACCGCCCAGGTCACTCCCCGCCCAGCGCATCTCGCCGCGCACCAGGTCGTTCCAGGTGATCGTGGCGCCGTCGTCGATGCGGAAGCGGACCACCGCCTCGCGTCCCTCGTCGATGTAGGCCTGCTGCTGCTCGGGGGTGAGGTCCCGGTGCAGGTTGTCGTAGCGGGGGGCCCGCCCCTCGGCCTGCTGCCGCTCCCGCATCGCCGCCAGCTCGGCGTCGCTGGCGAAGCAGCGGTAGGCGTGGCCGCTCTCCAGCAGCTGGGCGATCGCGGCCCGGTGGGCCTCGATGCGCTGGCTCTGCACCACCGGCTCCCCGTCCCAGGTGAGGCCCAGCCAGCGCAGCCCGTCGAGGATGTTCTCCGTGTACTCGGGCCTGGACCGTTCCCGGTCGGTGTCCTCGATGCGGAGCAGGAAGGCGCCCCCCAGGTGGCGGGCGAACAGCCAGTTGAACACCGCCGTGCGGGCGGTGCCGATGTGGAGGGTGCCGGTGGGGCTGGGGGCCAGCCGGACGCGTACGGGAACCGCTGCGGCCACGGAATCGGCTCCAGATGGTGAGAACGGGACTGACGGGGCTCGAACCCGCAACTTCCGCCGTGACAGGGCGGTGCTCTAACCGATTGAACTACAGTCCCAGACCGACTTTCGAGCCTGAATCCGCCCCAGAGGGTGGATGCGGCACCGATGGGCGATCACGACGGCGCGGACGCCGACCAAGGAAGTATCCATCGTCACCGGTCCCTCCGTCAACGCCGCCCCCGAAGGCCACCGACCCCGCCGCCCCGGGGCGCCGCGGGGGGAGGGGCCACACAAAAAGCCCCGTGCGGGGCACGGGGCAGGCGCTGATCGGAAGGGACGCCGAGGCGCTGGGCTCAGGGGCGGAAGCCGGCGGGTTCGATCAGACGGACCTGATTGCCACGGGCGGTGAATTCCCGCCCCTGGTCGCTCTGGACCACGACCCGACCTCCGGACTTGACCCGGATGACCCGGGCCCGGACCCAGCCAAGGGCGGCCGATTCCAGCACCTTGACCACATCACCGGGTTGTAGATCCAACTCCATGTTCGGAACCACGAGACTGCAAATGGGACCATCGAACGCGCCGTGGAGGACTTGAACCCCCGACATCAGGTTTTGGAGACCTGCGTTCTACCAACTGAACTAACGGCGCAAGGCCGATGGCCCCTGGAAAGCGTGAGAGGGATTCGCGGGCAATGGCCACCCGTGAAACCAGGCTTCAGCGATCGAAGCGCTGTTTGACGCGTGTGGCTTTACCCACCCGGTCACGCAGATAGAAGAGCTTCGCCCGACGCACCTTACCGCGCCGCTCCACCTTCACGGAAGCGACCTGGGGGCTGTGGAGCATGAAGACCCGCTCCACGCCGATGCCCTGGAAGATGCGACGCACGGTGATCGTCTGGTTGAGGCCGCCGTGGCGCTTGGCGATCACAACGCCCTCGTAGGGCTGGACCCGCTCCTTGTTGCCCTCCCGGATGCGCACGCCCACCTTGACGGTGTCGCCCACGTAGATCTCGGGCAGGTCGCTCTTCAGCTGGGTCGCCTCGAACTCCTCGATCAGGGCGCGGGCGCTCAGCTTGCCGGTGGTGACGGTCACGGCGGCAGGGGCCGCCGCGGAGACCACGTCAGGGGTCCCCTGGTCCTCGGTCTGCGGGTCCACGTCGGTGGATGGATCGGTGGTGGTCGGATCGGTCTCGGTTGCCATCCCTTTTCTCGGAGCGCCTGGCCAAACCAACACCTTACCGCCTCAGCTGACCCCCTTCCCCCCGCGCCGCCGCCAGTTCCGCTGCAGCCGCTCCCAGGCCATGGCGCCGCCGGTGACCAGCATCCACAGCAGCCCCAGGCCGTTGAGCAGCACGTAGAGGGTCTCCCCCACCGGGCCCAGCCAGCGCTGCAGCCACTCGCCCTCGTGCAGCACCATCAGTGGATGGACCTGGTCCCGGCCCAGCCCGCCCCAGTCGCGCAGCAGGCGGTAACCCACACCCGTGAGGGCCGAGAGCAGCAGGGGCGTCAGCACCAGCGGCGCCATCCAGGCGTGGGCCTGCCGCAGGCGGGCGCCCCAGGACGGTGCGGCGGGCCGTGGGGACGCGGCGGGGGTGGGACTGGACACGGGGAAACGACGGCGGGAGGGACGCCATTGATAACTTGAATGTCCGGCCCGACTCCCACCGCATGAACCTGTTCGCCGATCTGCTGGCCAGCACCAACGGCGTCAAGGGCGGTGGCACCCCTCTCACCCAGGCCGGCCCCCGCATCCAGAAGACCCGCCGCGGCGTGGAGGTCAAGTCGGCGCGGGAGATCGCGATCATGCGCCAGGCCAGCCGCATCGTCGCCACGGTGCTGCGGGAGATCATCGACATGGCCGCCCCGGGCATGACCACCGGCGACCTCGACCGCCACGCCGAGGCCCGCATCCGCGCCATGGGGGCCACCCCCAGCTTCAAGGGCTACCACGGCTTTCCGGCCAGCATCTGCGCCAGCATCAACAACGAGGTGGTGCACGGCATCCCCAGCGCCAAACGGGTGATCAAGGCCGGGGATCTGGTCAAGATCGACACCGGCGCCTACTACGAGGGCTTCCACGGCGACAGCTGCGTCACCCTCTGTGTCGGCGAGGGGGTGCCCGAGGAGGCCCGCCGCCTCAGCCGGGTGGCCCAGGAGTCGCTGATGAAGGGCCTTGCCACCGTGAAGGCCGGCAGCACCCTGCTGGAGCTGGCCGGCGCCGTCCAGGACCACGTCGAGGCCCACGGCTATGCGGTGGTCGAGGACTACACGGGCCACGGTGTGGGCCGCAACCTGCACGAGGAGCCCTCGGTGTTCAACTACCGCACCCGGGACCTGCCCAACATGCAGCTGCGGGCCGGCATGACCCTGGCGGTGGAGCCGATCCTCAACGCCGGCAGCAAGGCCTGCCGCACCCTCAAGGACCGCTGGACCGTGGTGACCGTGGACGGCAGCCTCTCGGCCCAGTGGGAGCACACCATCGTGGTCACCTCCGACGGCTGCGACATCCTCACCGACCGCGACTTCTAGGCCCGGCCTGCCCGGGCTTCACCGCCGCAGCAGGAGGCGGCAGTAGGCCCAGCGGCCCAGGGTCGCCAGGGGCATCAGCACGTAGGTGAGCGGATTCGGGGTGACCATGATCAGGCCGCAGTTCCAGTCGGCCTGGCGCAGGATCTCGCCGGCCACCCAGTCGGCCCCCATCACCCCGACGGGGTTGAGGGCCGAGCGGAACGGCCCCAGCACCAGGCGCCGCAGCCGCACCACCGCCGCCAGCTCCGGCGCCCGCAGGCTGAGCAGCTGACCCAGCAGCCGCTTGCTGATCTCGTAGAGGGGGCTCAGGGCCGGCTGGATCTCCGCTTCCGAGGTGTTCACCCACACCTCCGGCCGCGGGCGGCCGTCGCGCTGCGCCGGATCCCGCCGCGCCGCCACCGCGGCGAACAGCTCCAGCAGCCGCCAGGCGCTCAGGGCGTTGACCTCCAGGGAACGGCCGGTCGCCCCGGCGCTGCCGTCGCCATGGACATTGATGCCGTGGTTGATCACCAGCACGTCCACCTCCGCGAGCAGGGATTCGAGCGCCGCCTCCTGCCCCACCTGCCAGTGCACCTGGCGCAGGGGGATCGGCTGCCCGTCCGGACCGGCCAGCTGCAGCGGCGTGCGGCCGTGGCAGAGGGCGATCAGCCGGGCGCCGCGGTGGTGCCAGCGGCGCAGCAGGGCCTGGCCGAGGGCCCCGCTGGCACCGGTGACGGCCACGGTGAGCGCTTCGTTTGAGGGGTCCGGCATGGGCCTGCGGTGGACGTGCTGCCTAGATTGCCCGGCACCTGCGGGTCCCGGCGAGGTCACACCATGTCCATCCCCCTGCTGATCGGCTCCTGCGAACCCTTCAGCGGCAAGTCGGCGGTGGTGCTCGGTCTGGGCCGCCAGCTCGCCCGCCAGGGCGTGCCGCTCGCCTTCGGCAAGCCGCTGGCCACCTGCATGGACGACCCGCTCGACGCCTTCCCCGACGCGGCCCCGGAGAACCCCCTGCTCGATCCCGACGTGCGCTTCATCGGCGCCACCCTCGGTCTGGAGCCGGAGCAGCTGATCCCTTCCCTGCACGTGCTGGAGCCGGCGACGGCCCGGGCCCGGCTGCTGGCGGGGGATCTTGACCCGGGGGAGGGGCTGACGCTGCTGCAGCGCCGCATCCACGACGACGCCGAGCGGCTGGTGCTGCTGGAGGGGGCCGGCAGCCTCAGCGAAGGGCAGCTCTACGGCCTGGGCCTGGTGCAGCTGGCCCAGGCCCTGCAGGCCCCGGTGCTGCTGGTGCACCCGTGGAGCGAGAGCCGCAGCGTCGAGTCCCTGCTGGAGGCCCGGCACCAGCTGGGCGATCTGCTGGCGGGCGTGGTGCTCAACGCCGTGGTGCCCGAGGTGGTGCCGGAGGTGCGGGAGGCGGTGCTGCCGGCCCTGGAGCGGCTCGGCATCCCGGTGCTGGGCGTGATGCCCCGCAGCCCCCTGCTGCGCAGCGTCACGGTGGAGGAGCTGGCCCGCCGGCTGGCGGCCACCGTGCTCTGCTGCCGCGACGGCCTCGACCTGCTGGTGGAGACCCTCTCGATCGGCGCCATGAACGTCAATTCGGCGATGGAATTCTTCCGCCGCCGCCGCAACATGGCGGTGGTGACCGGCGCCGACCGCACCGACATCCAGCTGGCGGCCCTGGAGGCCTCCACCCAGTGCCTGATCCTCACCGGGGCCGGTGAACCCCTGCCCCAGCTGATCAGCCGGGCCGAGGAACTGGAGGTGCCGGTGCTCAAGGTCGACCACGACACCCTCACCACCGTGGAGGTGATCGACGCCGCCATCGGCCATGTGCGGCTGCACGAAGCGGTGAAGGCCACCTATGCGATCCGGCTGGTGGAGGAGAACTGCCACTTCGAACGGCTGTTCCGCCGGCTGCGCCTGGCGGTCCATGCCTGAGGGCGCTGCTAGTTTCGGACCGTTGGTTGTCGATAACGGGTGACCCGGTCCCTAGATCTTCCGGCCCTGGACCGGATCGATACGCTCGCCCAGGAGCTGGCCATGCTCCAGGACCGGGGCAAACGCAGGATCGCCTTCCTCGGCAGCCGCCACGTGCCGGTGGTGTCGATCCATCTGGTGGAGCTGGTGGCCCGCTCCCTGGCCCAGGAGGGCCACAACCTGATCACCTCCGGGGCCCAGGGGGTCAATGCGGCCGTGATCCGCAGCGTGCTGGAGGTGGATCCGGCCCGGCTCACCGTGCTGCTGCCCCAGAGCCTCGACCGCCAGCCGGGTGAATCCCGCAGCCAGCTGGAGCGGGTGCTGCACCTGGTGGAGAAGCCCGAGAACGACGAGCTGCCCCTGCCGATGGCCAGCAGCCTCTGCAACCAGGAGATCATCAACCGCTGCGACCAGCTGATCTGCTACGCCTTCCATGACAGCGAGACCCTGCTCTCCAGCTGCCGCACCGCCGAGGACATGGGCAAGGTGGTCAGCCTGATGTTCTTCGACTAGCCCGGCAGGGTCTCCTGGCGCGGCAGCACCTGCAGCCGGGTTCCCTCCCGGCCCATCACCGTCACCTGGCTGCCGGGCGGGAGGCTCTGCTGGGGTGCCAGGTTCTGGGCGGCCCAGCTCTGGCCCTGCCAGCGCACCCGGCCCTCGCCGTTGGCATCGAAGGCCGTGGTCACCTCCGCCAGTTCGGCGCGGGCGCTGGGGGGAATGGCCCGGGCCTGGCGGCGGGCCGACCAGCGGCGCAGCCAGACGTAGCCCGTGCCCACCAGTACCGCGTAGAGGAGCAGCTGGCCCAGGGGCGGCAGCACCGGCGCCAGGATGGCGATGAGGGTGAGCAGCAGGGCCGCCACGGCGCCGATCAGCAGCAGGCCGTCGCCGTCGGCGCCCACCAGCTCCAGCAGCAGCAGCACCCCCGCCAGGGCCAGCCAGAGGATCGGGGGTGCGGGCATCGGCGGGGTGCGAAGGGGCGGTGGCGGAGGAACAACGAAACCAACGCGAACGTTGGCCATCGCCCCCATCCTGCCTAGCGTTGCCCCAGTGAAGAAGCCTGCATGGAAGCGCTCATCATTCCGGTGCTCGTGGTGCTGGCCGGACTGGGCATCAGTGGCGTCAAGGTCACCAGCAGCAGCCGCTCGATGCTGGTGGAGCGCCTCGGCAAGTACGACCGGGAGCTGCGCCCCGGCCTGTCCCTGGTGATCCCCGGCCTCGAGCGGGTGGTGAGCCACGAATCGCTGAAGGAGCGGGTGCTCGACATCCCGCCCCAGCAGTGCATCACCCGCGACAACGTCTCGATCGAGGTGGATGCGGTGGTGTACTGGCAGCTGCTGGAGCATGCCCGCGCCTACTACGGCGTCGACAACCTGCAGGCGGCCATGGTCAACCTGGTGCTCACCCAGATCCGCGCCGAGATGGGCAAGCTCGACCTCGACCAGACCTTCACCACCCGCAGTGAGGTGAACGAGACCCTGCTCAAGGAGCTGGATCAGGCCACCGATCCCTGGGGCGTCAAGGTGACCCGGGTGGAGCTGCGCGACATCCAGCCCTCCCAGGGGGTGCAGCAGGCGATGGAGCAGCAGATGACCGCCGAGCGGGAGAAGCGGGCGGCGATCCTGCGCTCCGAGGGGGAGCGGGAGTCCCAGGTGAACGCGGCCCGGGGCCGGGCCGAGGCCCTGGTGCTGGATGCCAAGGCCAAGCAGGAGGCGGTGCTGCTCGATGCCGATGCCCAGGCCAAGCAGCAGCTGCTGCTGGCCAAGGCCCGGGCCGAGTCGGCCACCCAGCTGGCGGCGGTGATCGAGGCCCATCCGGCGGCGGCCGAGGGGCTGCGGCTGCTGCTGGCCAAGGACTGGATGGCCATGGGCCAGCAGATGGCCGCCCAGGGGGGATCGGTGCTGATGGTGGATCCCCAGAGCCCGGCGTCGCTGCTGGCGGCCCTCAAGGGCCTGCAGGAAAAGGGCGGCAGCTGAGGCTCCGCCCCTCCTCCCAGGGCGCCTAGCTGCGCAGCACCGCCCGCAGCCCTTCGGAATACAGCAGGGCCGTGCAGAGGATGCCGCCGGCCCAGCAGAGGCTGCGCACGGGCGGCAGGTTGGCCACGTAGGCCCCGATGTAGCCGAGACGCAGCAGCGGGTGCAGCCAGGCCACCAGGGGCACCCACGGGGCGGCCGCCAGCACCGAGGGGGCCACCAGCAGGCAGAGCAGGCAGGCGGGGGCGTGCAGGGTGAAGGCCTCGAAGCTGTTCTGGTGCGCCCAGTTGGCCCGCTTGCCCCAGGCCGGCAGCCGCTCGAACATCGCCCGGGGGGCGGCCAGGTCGGAGGGGGTGAAGTCGGCCTGGGAACGGGCGGCCCCCAGGGGGATCAGGCTGAGCACCACCACGGCTCCCGAGAGCACCAGCGACCAGGCGAAGGGTCCACCGGCGGCCGCCGGCAGCACCGGCAGGGCGAGGCTGGCCGCCAGGAGGGGGATGGGCAGGGACAGGGTCATCGGGAGGGAGCGGCTGGGGTCTCTTTTCTAGGCTGGCGCTGCCTTGACTTCGCCCGCGCCATGGCCGACAGCTATTCCTTCGATGTCGTCTCCGACTTCGACCGCCAGGAGCTGGTGAACGCGGTGGATCAGGTGCGCCGGGAGGTGGGCCAGCGCTACGACCTCAAGGACTCGGCCACCGAGATCGACGTGGAGGAGGCCAGCCTGACGATCACCACCGCCAGCGACATGACCCTCGATGCGGTGGTGGACGTGCTGCGCCAGAAGGCCACCAAGCGCAACCTGTCGCTGAAGATCTTCGACCTGCAGACCCCCGAGCCGGTGGGGGGCAACCGGGTGAAGCAGGTGATCAGGCTGCGCAAGGGCCTCAGCCAGGAGCTGGCCAAGAAGCTCAGCAAGAAGGTGCGCGATGAGGTCAAGAAGGTGACCGTGGCGATCCAGGGCGAGAGCCTGCGCGTCACCGGCAAGAACAAGGACGACCTGCAGCAGGTGATCGCCCTGCTCAGGGCCGAGGACCTGGAGGTGCCGCTGCAGTTTGAGAACTACCGCTGAGGGGGCTGCGAATCCTGGCTCTGACTGGACTATGGGACCTTGCTGAAGCCCGTTCTAGTACCACGGCTAGTACCAAATCACGGTCACAGATCCCCCCTGGCAGACCCCTGCTCCTGACGGCGAACCCTCAGGCACTCCTGACCGAGATACCCAGCCGCTCCAGCAGCCTCTTGACCTGGGTAGGGCTGAGCTGATTCCCAGCCTTGGTGGTCTTGCCAGCCCCCTCAAGGGCAGCTGCCATCTCCCTCAGCGACAGCCCAGCTGCAGCCATGGGGCGAAGGACCCCCCTGAGCTTCTCAGCCTCCCCCTGAGCCCTCTCCTTGGCCGCCGTGTTGCTGCGGAGGGTTCCTGGCCTCAGGCCTCCCAGCTTCACCCCACGGGCCTTGGCAGCGGCCAGAGCGTCCCTTGTCCGTTCGGAGATCCGACGACTCTCGAACTCAGCCACAGAGGCCATGACCGAAAGGATCAGCCGACCTGCTGAGGTGGTGGCATCCACGTCTGGGAGGTCACAGAAAATGAATCCACCAAGCCCGTTGGTCTCTGCTTCCCTGCTGAGGCGAAGGACAAACTCAGCATCCCGAGCCAGGCGGTCCAGCTTGGCCACGGTGATTGCAGCCTTCCGCCTGCGGGCCTCCACCAGGGCCTTGGCCAGCTCAGGCCGGTCATGCTTCCGACCCGACTCAACCTCGACAAACTCAGCCACGACCACAGCTCCCCGGTCAGCAGCCAGCTGGGTGACCTTCTCTCGTTGGGCTTCCAGGCCAAGACCACTCTGGCCTTGGCGGTCGGTGGAGACCCTGTAGTAGGCGATCAAATCCATGGGGACCAACCCATCCGCGTGAGGCCATCGAGCGACCTCGTACCAAGAGTCTACGATTGTTGTGACGGGTACGGCGGATCGAGCCTGGGCTCTTGGCAACCCATTTGCTGACCAGCTGGCTCTCAGGTTGGTCCAGTCTCCGATCCTCAACCTGCTGGAAATGCATACCCCTATGGGGGGGCAATCGAAAAAGCCCCCTCTGCGTATAGGGCAACGGATTTTTGCGGTAAAAACTCCAGACCACAGGTTGGCCAAGATCAGGGGCCTAGGATCGACGCAAAGAGGCTCGACCATCCAGGACTACCTAAAGGTGATTAGAGGGACCTTCTAGGGGTGTATAGAGGGCTCTCAGAAGGTGTTAGAGAGATGGAATTGCGACACGGAATTGAATCTGAGTTTCCTAGGATCTTCAACGTGGGTTGACCTTAGCGTCACAGGCTGGTTAGCAGGGACAGGTCTGTATTGTTTATCGAAGCAGTTCCCCACCTCTCACTCCTCGCTTCACCGGGCCTATGGGCTGACGCCCGGCCCTGGCTCGGAGCGGAGAGGCGGAGGTTGGTAGGGATTGGGATGGGCGTGTCTGTCATAGCTGGTCCCAACTGGTTGACACCAATCAATCCCTACACCAACCCCAACAACCGACGTTTCTCTCGGAGGCAGCGAGCGGGCGTCAGCCCTGGCGAGCGTCTGCCGGAGAGGAAACGGAGGAGACCAAGCCTTCAGAATCTCTACCAGAAGAATCTGACTCCATAGGTCCTTAGACAATCCAAGGATGTCCTAGAGATACAAGATTCTAATCTTTCAACTCCGAAGGAGTCTTAAGATTCTGATCTTCTAAAGATGACAGTAAGAGAGATATGACTCTAACCAGCTAAAGAAGACAGGTTCCAAGGCTCGTCGAGAGAGGTAGGGGTTAGTGTCTAAGAATGGATAGAGATACGACACTAAAGAAGACATGAGAAGACACTCCCATAGGTCCTTAGGCAATCCAAGGATCTTCTAGAGATACAAGATTCTGATCTTTCAACTCCGAAGGAGTCTTAAGATTCTGATCTTCTAAAGAAGCATGGGAAGACACTCCCGTATGGTCCAGGCTTAAACCAACTAGACTCCTGTCATACCAACGGTTCTCAGCTAATCGGCTACCATAGGCTCTAAAAGAAACCCTTTAGAGGTTATGGGCGCCAATTAGCCGAAATCCCTTGTAAACACTAGGATTCGCTTGTCGGTAGAGCTTTCTCTAGGAAGGCCTTTTGAGACCTCCCATGCCCGCTGTAACTCAGACTGATTCCAAGACGACGGGCATGTTTAGCGATCGGATGTCGACCAGTAAATCGACCCCGCCAGGTCTTGTTCCAAGCATTTCTAGAGATCCCCACCAGTTCAAGGAACTCTGAAACTGGAGTCCTTCCAACCGGAAGATCTTCTAGGGCCCTAAGGATAGATGCCTCTTTGAGGAGGTCACTCCCCTTTGGTTGTCGCGACCGTTCAAAACCAGAGAAGGACCAGTCTGAGACCTGCACATTAGGGAGTTCGTCGATGATCATTCGCCTGATGTCATTGCCCTTCTCACCTGCGGGAAGAAGCACGAAGAGATCCGCTTGATGGCAACGCCCCTCTACGTCGATTACCCTCCGGATTCGACTCCGATAGAGAGCCTGAATGATCTCTACAGCCACCTTGCTGTTGACCATGGCCTCCACGAGGCTGGTCTTTTCACGTCGGCTGAGGTGATCCAAGCCTTCAGCAAGACCAAGCTGTGAGCAGATGGCATTGGCAGCCCACTCCCTAGGTCGATAAAAGCTAGACGCGATGACAACAGTGTCGAAATCTGACCAACGATTCTCTCCAGTCGTAGCTCCCCAGTGGGTCGTCTCAAACTCTTGGAAATAAGGATCAGCTTGTGCCAAGTCCTTAAGAACATTTTCGAGGTTCATGTGGGAGACGACTAGGACCTTCCGATCTGGGTCGAGATTGGTCTTCAGCCACTTGTACAGCTCAAATGCACGGGTATCACGTTCAGTTGGGTTGTCGAAGCCCGATTTCCCTTGATTGGCCTTTGTGTGCTTGACGTGGAGCTTCGCGTTCTCAAGGTTCCTTAGGGCCTTGTTGGATGTCACTTCCTCCCGATTCGGGAACAGCCTGTAGGTCAGGTCCTGGGCAGCGGTGCCATCCAGGATGACCATGCTTCCAGCCTCATTGGAGATCAGCCAGTTGGCTGCGTTGGTCTTTTGAAAACTCCCAGACTTGGTTGAATAGGACCAGCTACTGACCAGTCGATCAATGGCTTGAAGACAAGTCTTGATTTTGGACTTGACTTCCCGGGCAACTGATGCACTTTCTCGACCGATGGTAATCAGATCCCAGGCACAGTCCTTCAGGAGGGTGTCGTAGAGCTTTTGCAGATTGGCAGAGGGTGCATTCTCAAGAATCTGGTTAAAGCTGTCAGTGGTGATCGTGATGTGCTTGTTGTCTGATTGGATTTGCTCAAGGACTGGTCCTATCGCTTCGAAGACAGCCCATTCTTGGGGATGCTGCTGCTTTAGCCGACGAATGACGCCGTTCTGAACGAAGTACCCGTGAACTCGGTTGTAGTCGTCAAGTGTCAGTTGGTACTCGGTGATCGGGTTGATTGATTCGTCTACGATGACAAGCCTCCGCTCGCCATACCTCCACTTACGAAGAGACCTCATGGTTGACTCATTTCCATCACTGAGCCTATGGAGCGAGTTGCTGTAGCCCTGATGGCAGATCACCAAGATGGGATAGTTGTAGATCTCTTCGAAGCTGACCTCAGATTGTGAGTGCTTCGCCACTGCGCACAAGTCGGTCCTGCCAGTGATGTCTTGATAGAACCGGTTAATCTCCTTGGCTGCCTCGTTTGCAGTTTCAATCCTTTCAACGATCAGGATTGCTCCCCAGCTGGCTTTGATCCTCGTGAAACTGGAGTGGTAGTAGCTTGCAGCCAACTCAGCACATGCCACCTGAGCGGCTTGGGACTTCCCGATGCCACAGGTGCCGTTGTAGGTGTAGACCGTCCCCTTGTTGTCGAGAAGAGACTTGTTGAATGCCGCAAGGAGGAGTTTCCACTCACTGATCAACTCAGGTGAGATTTCATTCCCTCTACTGGTCCAGACCGATGCCATGTCCTCGATGAACCAGTTCTCTTCGATCTTGGGTGTGCTTGCAAGATGGGGAGTCGCAAGGGGCGGTTCCAACCCGAAAAGATCTCCTTTCACACAGAAAGCAGTAGTAGGATCGATCTCAAGAAAAAAATCTGACCTCCTTTGCCTGAGTACAGGGACTCGTGCCTTTGAGATTGGTGCCTTTACTGGTTTGACAGGGGTGATTTTTCGGTTCATGTGATTGACTGAATTAAAGTTTGGCTGGTAAAGAGGCTTCACGGATTGGAGCCTGTGTCGCTCTTGCCTGCTTGATACGGCCTAGAAGGTTGAACGCCTTGAGCCTTGGCTATCTCTTCAAGGACGAAGCCGATTTTTCGAATTGAGGCGTTCAGAGCCCTCATCCCCGAAGAGATGTCCTGAAGTGTTTGGGTGTCGGTCATGGTTGTTTGATTGATCGTGGTTGAAAGGCATTGGTTGGGTGATGGTCTGTCCCCCTATTCCCAGTGGACGAGGCAAACGGATGTATGCCTGCCCCAGCTGTTGAGCCTTTATCTGTGTGGCCCTCACGGGAGGCAAACTGAAGCAGCCGGATTTGACTGTTTCCTTCAAACAAAGGGTTCGAGACTCGTTCCAGCGCAATGGGTCTCAGGGGCGATATTTTGTGTATCCCACGGAACGTGTATCTAGAGATACCAAGTCTCGTGAAAACCCTTGCAGCATCAAGGCGCAGCCTCTTTGAGGTCACGTAGCGAGAGCCCCCTATCCAGCCACCTCACAAACCATTTGGCTCACATTCCTTCTTGCTTATCGAAAGCAGGGGTTTGAGGAGCCCTATTGGTGTGGTTGAGGATCTCTGTGAGCAGAACCGGAGGCGGTTCAAGCCAACCAGCGGGTTGGATCCCGACGTGGGAATCCACCATCTGCTCGGCTTAGATCGAGTTTCAGGTATTGAGACTGTCCCTTGCGTTGTCGTGGCTTCCAAGCCACTGGAGCAGGAGGGGACTCAATCAAGACAACTTTTAGGGCACATCGCCAGCCTTGTCAAGCCCTAGGATTATAAGGTTCGATGAACGGATCTAGCGCGCTATTCGCACTCCAGCCATGGATCGAGGAGTCGTCCATCGCTTTGCTCAGAACCATGCAGTTACCGCGTTGCTCAGCAGGCCACTGCAGGCCCCAAGCAGCAGGGATAAGCTAGGCCGACTCTCCCCGGCCTCTCTTGCCCACGGAGCAGCCAGAAGGCACCTCTACAGCCGATGCGGATAGTGAAGAGGATTTGTGCAATGCTCTCCTGGAGCCGCTTCCAAGCGATGGCTCCACTATTGGCAACCACGAGGCCCAGCAAGCCCTCTCTGAGCTAGTTGCTAGGGGGGATAGCCCAGCAGACCTATTCAGCGGTCGATGAGAGCCTCTAAGGAATGGGAGCAAGTGCCTTGATGACCGTGGTGAGTCAGCTGTTCTCGAAAGTTCTCTCCAACTCCATCCGCTTGGCTTCGCTTTGCCGATATTGCTTCGCTTCAGCAGCCAAGGTGATCTTGAGCTCAGAGACTGTTCCTTCTTCTTGGTGGATCCTGAGAAGCTCTTCTCGTATCTCTTCTATCGTCACCTTGAAGAACTCTTTTCTAAGATTCTCAAGATTGACTCTGCGGTTGTCGAACCTTCTGTGTAGCGAGCTTTCAAGTGATGGAGCGTCTTTTGTAAAAATTAGTGCATGCACATCAAAAGGAAAGGGAACCGAGGCATCACCCAATTCGCGTACTCGGTCTAGTGGCTCAAGCCTACGTGTCATTCCGATCTTATATACATGCTCTCCAAAGCTCCCAACATTGCTAATAATGTAAACGTGACCAGATCTCGTTAGCTGTGCCTGGCTAATGGCCCTTTGCTTGGATTCCTCAGCCGCTGCAAGCATTGCTTCTAGGCGGGACACCTTTTCTTCGAGGGCTGACCGATCATCCAGGGTTGAAGCTTCAGCTTCTGCCTTTGCTTTGTCAAGTAACTCTCGGTACTTCTCCTCTGCACGTTCAGCATCACTTCTTGCTTTCTCAAGTTCCCTCAAAGCTCGTTCTTCGTCCTTCATTTGGGCACGGATTTGAGCTTGCTCTTCACGCTCTCTCTGCTTCGCTTCTTCGTAGGTGAATACCAGCCTCAGCTCTCGAAGCCGATTCTCCAAGTACCCCTTTGAAAGATGGCAGTACCACACGTCTGCGATCTTGCCAATCTGTTCATAGCTGTTCTCGATCCTCTTCTCCATCAAGCCGATGTTCTTGTAAGTGACACGCGCAATGTACGCATCGCACTCGCCGTTGAACGCCCGAAGCATTAGGCGAAGAACCTTCTTCAGCATTGCTTTCCCCTTCTTCACCGAGCCATCGAAGCTGATCTCCTTTGAGCAGAAGGCTGCTGCTTCTCTGTCCCCACCGCTGCCATCTAGAAGCAGCATTTTCTTTTGCTCTGCTCTTAGCTCTGAAAGCGCAGCCTCGTAAGCTGGAAGATCGCTGAACTCATAGTCGGGTTCGATGTAGCCGACTTGCATCAGTAGGCTGTCATCCTGAAGGAGGCTGAGCGACCTCCTGATCGCGTTCAGTTCGAGTGCCTTGCCCTTGCGCTCGTTTTCAATCTCTGCGATTCGATTAAGCGCTTGTAGCTTCTCCTGCTCTAACTCGTCTAGGTCCCTCTCGGCCTGCCGTTTGATCTGTGTTGCTTCAGTCTTCGCCTTGGCAATGATGGACTCAGCCATCTTTCTTGATGCTGCTTCCATCTGCTGGGTTCCTTCTCGCATATTGGTTGCCTCCCGTTGAGCGTCTACAATCGGAGCAAACTTCTTCCTGATTCGCCTTAGCTTGGATTGAGCTACTATTGCCCAGGTGAAGGAAACGAATGCAAAGGAAGCAAGGAACAGTGCCAGAAGCGCCATTGCCGAAATGTCCAAAGGGCTAAGTTCTAGCTCGCCTTCTTTGGTTATGAGTCGGCTGAGTGGAATTGAAACAGTCCTTTAAGATCTTCCGCATTGAGGAAGTTGTCATTTGCCCGGTGACTCTTTTGTGCTTGGCGATGGGATTAGTGTGGAGATTATCCTGTTGCCGCTCAACTCGAAAATGAGTCCGCTCTTGGATTTATTTGCGATAGCGTTCAGCAAAGTATCTCCCTACAGGCCAGTCACTGAGGCTCTGATCCCCAGATCTCCCGGTTGAATGCTCAGGAGGGCAGTGCGACTGCCCGCACTGAGATCTTGCGCGTGCTGAAGGGTTAGGTGTGATTCAGCACCACCACGGAAGACCTGCTATAAGTGAATTAGTGTGACGTGTCATGGCCTACTCCGTCCTAACCACCTCGGGGCTCACTATCAACATCAAGGCGATGCTAGAGGCTGGCGTCACCATCGATGACGTCAACCGTCAACTTCGTGGCTCGCGTGGTGTCTGCCTTCAGTGCCTTCTTGCACGCCGCCAGCTAACGCAGGCCCAGGCTGAAGGCCTCGATAGAGCCACCCTGGAGAGTTCCATTGATTCCACCTTCCGATGCGGGCACCGTCGCAAGAAGTGGGATCCCGAATCAGGAGGGTATTCTCCCAAGACGCTCATTGTCGAGCCTCATTATTTTCACCCAGAGCCATTGCTGAACGAGGAAGGCGATAAGATCGCCCGACCTTGTGAGACCCGGAGCCATGAACACGTCGAGTTTCTCAACTGGCTCATTGGGAACCAGAGGGCTTGGTGTTTGAATGGCATCCCTGCATCTCCAGAGTCACTTCTGCTGCGTGAGCCTCGATACCGAGTTGACCCTCCAAATTGGCGGTCGCCTGACCTAGCCATTGTTCGATGCAATGCCGTGGACCCGACCCGGGTGATGGAGGTAATCCAACGCGACGGATACATCCCTGCCCATGCAGTGCAGATGGTCTCCGCAATTGAGGTTCAGATCTCGCGCATCAGTGTTGAGGAGATACGGCAGCGTACCATTGATCACCTGAGACACTTCGCAGACGTGCGTTGGGTTTTTGTTGAGCGTCATCTACACGGAACGGTAGAGGCCCGAAAGTGGCTGGCTGAAAACGGACATGAGGCTTTCATTATCCGCCAAGAGCTGGATAAGTCCCGCATCCTTGGCATCGAGCTTCTCCCGCCACCTGGTCTCCTTGGCAAGGTTACGATTCCTTCCCCGCCACTACCCTGCCTTCGATCTTTGTATGTCGAATGGCTCGCAAAGGGATTTGCTGCTCCTGAAGCACTGGCTCGGGCGAAGGGGGAACGCGCCGCGCTCAAGCGCAACGCCGAGAAGGCAGTATCCTTGAATGCTCTTCTTCGACATGACTTCGGTATTGATCTGCCATGGGAGACGTCATTTGAAGAGGTACATGAAGCTCACGACCATGCACTTGCGGATCTGATCGAAAGGCAGCGAATTGAGGCTGAGCGCGTTCGCAGAGAGCAGGAGGAGGCTGACCGCCACGAACGTGAAAGGAAGGTCCGCGAACAAGCCGAACTTCAGGAGCGCCTCCACTCCCTGGAACAAGTTCGTTTACGTAGAGAGGAGGCGCAGCGACAGAGGCAGATTGAGGAGGAGGAGTTCCGCAAGCTTGAAGCACTGTGGCAGCCTGTAGCAGTGGTACAGCTAAATAGAGACCGTACTATGGTCACGAACGTCCTCATTGGTGACCTGATCCGGCGTGGCCCTGGCGGTGAAGTGTTCGTTTATAGGGGTCGGGAAAGCTTGGGCTATGGGGTAGATCGTGCTGTGAAGACGGATTCTGATTCCTCCAGCACCATGAAGATAAGCGTGATCGACGATCTCAGCGGTTGGCAGGTAATGCCTGCTGCCGATCGAGCTGCGAGGTGATGGCATCATGAAGAGTAAATTGATTTTCAGACGATCCAACACTAAGAATCTTGGGCTTTTCTTCAGGGCGCTTAGGACTTGAGCACTCGTACGAATCTACCGGCTACGTCCTGACTTTTCATGCCCCGATCCATCTCTACCGCACAATTCGTACATAGGCTTGCAAACAAGCATCCTGAACTGGAGGTTCTTGGTGAATATGTTGCAGCTAAGGTTCCAATCGCTTGTCGATGCCGTACCTGCGGGCACAGCTGGGATTCATCTACACCAGACAATCTTCTTCATCAGCTCAGATTTGGTTGTCCAAACTGTGCTAGGCAGGCAGCAAAGTTGAGATGGCAGACTGAAATACAGGAATGGCTCTGCAACCATAGGCCTGATATTCAGTTGGATGGTGACCTCGACACAGCACGCAGCAAGACCTGGTTCAAGTGTGTTGTTCCTTCCTGCAGCTTTCGCTGGCGAAGCACCTTCCGCTCAGTTCGAGGATCCAAATCCGGCTGCCCCCAGTGTGCGCTACGTAGGATCTCTGAATCTAGGAAGGTCCCTGAAAGCGAGTTCCGCAACTGGCTTCGTGAGAACCGACCTATGATTGACTTGTTGGATTATGCAAATCAGAGCAGCCAAGCAACCTTCCGCTGCTTGAATCCAGATCACGACCCTTCAAAGCCTTACCTCTGGAAGACTATTCCCGAGATTATTCGTCTCCAGGGGAGAGGGCTCCAGGGTTGCAAGCATTGTGGATGGCGGGCTAATGGCCAGCGGCTGCTTGTTGATCAAGCAGAGAAACGCTCCTGGATGGCATCTCACAAGCCTGCAATTCTGATGGGAGATGACTACAAAACCACTAAGTTGCCATGTACGTTTACCTGCACGCTCTGTTCTTACAGCTGGAAAACCTCTATCGCTGTTTTTACCAACAATGATGCTGGCTGCCCTAACTGTGCTGGTGTGGCGCGGGTAACTAAAGAGGAGTTCTTACGAAGACTCAGCCACAAGACTGCGGGGGGCATCTCACTTATTGGGCCATATCGGGGATATACCCATAGAGCAGAGTTTTGTTGTAACAGGGACGGGTGCGGGTATGTCTGGTCTATTTCGCCAAATCGACTCACCTCAACTAAACCAACAGGCTGTCCAGCGTGCGCAGAGTTTGGCTTTGATGTAAACAAACCAGCCTGGTTGTACCTGATGGCGAAGCCTGGAGAGCAACAGTTTGGCATCACGAATGATCTTGCTGGCCGCATCCAGTTCCACGAGCGAGATGGGTTTCAGTTGCTAGATGCTATTGGCCCAACAGCAGGGCTGTCTGTCCTTGACAAAGAAAGAGAACTGAAGCTATGGCTCAAAACATCAATTGGTTTGCTTATTCAAGGAAAGAAAGAGAACTGGCCAACCACTTATGCGTCATTTGAAAGTCTTGCTGAGCTGTTTGCTGCAGCATGTATCTTGCCGCTTATCCCAACTGAGGAGCAGCAAGCAGATTCGAGCGTAGCTGACTACCCACAAATTGATGTTCCTGCTATTTGGAAGGAGTTGCCAAAGACAAAGCTAGAGGCCTTGAAGGCTGGTTCATCCAGATTCTTCGATGGATCTCGTTGCCGGCACGGCCATCTGTCCCCAAGATTCACTAGTGGGCCTTGCGTTGAATGTCTGAGATTAAGCCAGCTAAGAATCAATGAGCGCAAGAAGGCACAACGCAGGGAGTCTATTCTGAACAGTATTCCAGCAAGAATATGTCCGGAATGTAATAAAAGCTTCTCGTTGACACCCGAGATGCGTATTGACAAGATATATTGCTCCGATAAATGTGCAAGCGCTCAAAGTAAGCGGAACTATGTAGCAAGTGATCCGGAACGTCGTCGAGAACAAAGCCGGAATTCAGCTCGTAAGCGCTATCACGAGCGAAAGCTCAGTGATTAGCCTCTGCCCAGGAGGATGTCTTCGTCTGGTTGACCGCTAATGCCTATCGGCTTGTTTCCTGCAGTCCATTCCAGAGTGATGTGCGGTGCCCAGCTTTGCGATCTGTCTACTTGAATTCCCATCCCATGATTCTCGATCACCACGCTATTACCTCTGGATTTCTGGATTGCGGCTCGTCTCTTCCACAATATGACCTAATCGTTGCTTGGTAACTGCGACTTCCTTTTACAGATTCTATAATCAAGGCTTCTTTACATGTACTGGCTATGGCTCGGCTGATCTGAGCAAGCTAGTCCTTGTTTATGCTCTGCGTGTGTTTCATTTGTTGCTTGGGCGATCTTATGCTGCTGGTATCCGCTGACACCAGTCCTAGCAAGTTGACGAATTGCGGCTACCCTTCTGAAGCTGGGTATACGCATTTGGAGCATGCCAAACCTTGATCTCACCCCACGGAAAGAGTCCTTTGTTTGGGTGACTTGGATTCCTCCCCTTCTATCTGGTGACACTCACTGTGAGTTCATGCTTCACCAGCTGGGTAACTTTGTTGCTCCAAAGAGCAATACCGACCTTCCAGCATCATGGATTGACGACCATAACCGGCTGGTCAGTGAGGTATCCGATCGCTACCAGCAGATTGGCCGAACCGTCCGTATCGAGGACGAGAACCGAGTCGAGATTATTTCCAAGTCGGGCGTCAAGGTCGTTGGACAGCCTGACATTCTGGTTGAAGAGGTTCTCAGTGGACCCGAGAAGTCAAGGGGGATCATCGTTGAGGCAAAGACAGGGAGGCAACGCAGCAAGGATCGACTGCAGGTCATGCTTTACATGATGATGACAAATGCTGCCCGTAGTATCAGCGGAATCTCGAACATGCCTGACGGTCAGCTCGTTTACAAGGACGGAACAGTCCTTGATATCCCGTTTACTGAAATTACTGATGACTTCAAAAAGTCTGTGTCTCGCCTCCTGGGGATTGTTGCCTTGGCTGAGCCTCCAGATCCTAGGCCCAGTGGCTACTGCCGCTTCTGTAAGTTTCTCGATATCTGTCCGAGCGCCGAGCAGGAAGGACATTCGATCATTGATGAGACCGATGACTTCTAGACCGGTGTGGCTGTTGCAACCTTCGAGTTGCTCATGATTGTGTGGCCTGAAATCTTGACTACCTTCCACCAACGTCGCCCATTGCTACTGCGTCCCCATGACAGACGCTGACGACCGCACCACCCGCCTAGCCCAACTCCAGAAGCAGCTGGACGCCTTGTCAGAAGAGGGCAGAGCTACTGAGCCGAACACTCATGAACGTGAGGCTGTGTTGGAGCGATGGGCTCCGATCTTTGCGGCTGTGATGGCGTTGAGGGAGGAGTTAGACACCCCCGGTTCATAGCCCCTTATGTGATCTGAGGAGATATGCCAAGGCTCAGACATAAGAATCCCGAGCATCGAAAAACACTAGGTCGCTTAACAATGAGGTCCTGCATCGTATTGCCTCATTTGGCTCTACCCGTATAGGGCTGTGCGACCCAATCAGATGGTCCGGGGTCTTGATTTGACTTTTCCCTGTTGGCTTCTCTCGTAATCACCTGTAGGTTCCAAGGAACATGTAATCCCATTGGGCCTCTTTCTGTGTCTCTCGGGTTTAATGGCATGATGTGATCAACTTCATGCTTAATTCCGGTGATCTGTGTTTGGGTATCAGCCTCTTCATAGATGCTCTCAATATCGGATGAGTACATGCCTATCCACGGTGGAGTTGCCCTAATTCTTAATGCCCTTCTCTTGGCTGTATACATCTTCCGTCTGTGTGGATGCCTCGTTCCCCAAGCTTTAATGGCAGCTTGCTGGCTCTCTTTTTCGTTTTGCCTCTTTACACTTAATCGTCGCCTTTCAGGATGTCTCGCTAAGTTCGCTGCCAATATTTCTTTGCGGCGCTCTGGATTTGACTTGTTATGTTCGGCAGCTCTCCTAATAATCACCTCCTTCTTGTCCTGAGAAAGTCGATGGTACTTAAGTCTCTTCAGGATGTTGTATGTCTCTCTGTTGCCATACCGATCAATTGCATCCCTAATGCACTTGCAGATGTAGCACGGCTTGGTGCTATGCACTGACCTTAGTCTTCCGTGTCCGTGTTGACATTCTTCGCCTAGAAAGAGATTGCCGTGACTCGATATCTCCTTTGTGGCATTCTCGGCCCTGAGAAGTAGGTCTCGTAGGTATCTCTCTGCTTGGTCTTCCAGGTTGTTTTCTAATGCAACCTGACGTAGTATGACTTCGGGTGCTTTCTCGTTGTATCTGCGGTCGGTCTTGCCCTGGTTTTCTCTGGCATACCTTTCTCGCTGGCGAGCATTTACCTCGTCTTTCCTGCCTTGATGGTACTCACGCATTCTGGCTGCGCGTTCCTTGCTGAGTTCACAAAACAAGCAGGTCCTGCTATTTGTTCGCTTGGGTGTTCGTCTTTGGCATTTCTTGCACGGCACCTCAGGATAATACCAATTGACTCCTCTCCTCTGCGCTTCTGATGGGCTTTTGGGTAAGAGGCTCCAGGCTGGATGGTCGAGATCGGCCAGCTTTCTACTGTTTAGCTGAGATAAACTTTGTAGATCCAAGGCTGATGGTTATGCCCACTGGGCTTGGCTGCAATCTACCCCACTATACCAAGTCTGTCTTGAATGGTCGCGGCTGGTCGTCCGTCTAGATCTTTTCAAGGACCGTTACTCGTTCCAGTCCTTACAGGTTTGTCAGGGAGAGTATCCAGCTAGGTTCTGTTTCAGAGTTCGCTTCTGTATTCTGCTCCCCTTCATGAAGCACCTCAATCGCCTGCCGCTTCAGCTCCATGGAGGCAGCCCCAGCTGCACCTATTGCCGGCTGACATTGAGGTAAGGGTGGCCATGGTTTGACTAGCCTGTGCAGTTTAAGCGCAAAGGAGCATATGAATATCTCTGTGTCACTCATGCCCCATCTGCAGCCGCTCAATCTGCAGCAATAGCTATGCTTCCTTGCCCAGCCCCTATCCCATGTGCTTAGTCTTCTTGCCTTCGTGCACAGCTCGTTAGCATCGTCTAGGAGCTGGCCCTTCCACTGGCTCAGCTTGTTCGGGTAGATGCCGCTGTCGGCGGCAAACTCTTGGAGCGTCTTGCGGCCACTGATTGCCTCCATCGGGTCTTTGACCTTGAATCCGGGGCAGTGTATGCGGCGTTTGCTCATCGGTGGCAACCACTCTCAGGGGCGGTTCACCGTCTCACACGTTAACGATGGGCCCTGTCAATAAAGCCAGGGATACCACAGAAATGCAGTTCATTACAAAAGTAACGCTATTGAGCTTCTAAGGGTAAGTTAATCATCGGTTTCCAAGGGCTTGGTACATGAATGGCGCATTGAGAAAATCCCTTATGTTCATTCCAGCTCTTATAGTTCTATCCTGTCATCAATCATCATTCGCAAAGACTATCTTTCTCGGTTGCAGTCTGACTCGCACATCAAAGGCGATTGAGTTCAGCATTGACGAAGCACAACGTCTTTCGACCATTCTGCTTCAGCCCAGCCAAAAGATGCTTGCCAGAGTTCCCACTACTTTCACGGCGGATACAATAGTTGTTGACTCAACTGACTATTCTGATTGTCCCTATGGACACTGTCTTCATAAGATGTACAGAATCAACAGGAGTAATCTGCAGATTGTTGAGCTGTACGGTGGCTCACCCCCAGGCGTTATTGATGCTGGTACTTGTGCTGTCCGAGATACCAAGAGAAATGTAATATAGAATCACGTGATGTGTATTGAGCTGACTGCGCCGAATGGTTTGTGGCACGAGGACTAAAGACAGCGTTGTAGGCCTGTGATGCTCAGGGAGTTTCGGTTGTCTTCTGCCAACCGATCTTCGTGCAACTCTGAGGCTGGTCCTTGAACGCTCTAGGAGCAGCACCTGAGCACCAATAGCCTTCAATATCAAGTCCATTGACTAGTGTCTGACGCGGTATGTAGATCACACCTGGTGTAGCCAGGCCCATCGCGTCAATTACTTGCTCCCACTCTCCAGCTGGGCCGCGGGAGCAAGTCTGCACAAAGCTAAACCTCCCATCGGGGTTTTTCCGAACATATCGGCAGCCAGTCGGGTGATGGGGAATGTACTCGTTGTTTGGCAATGGGGAAGCAGCCACCGCTATCCCCATGATGACCGGAAGCGCCGCAACTGAAGTGTTCAGGAACGAGAACAGGAGTCGGAAATTCATTGTTATGCTCCTGCTTGTCCTTATTGGAAATCCGACGCGGTCGACTGGCTGGATATTGCAAACAAGACAGCAATAAGATCTACATGAAACAATTGAATCTCCTGCACTCGAAACTCAAAGCCATCATCTTTGTATTCTAAATAGGAAGCGTTACATGTCAACCGATGTTCCTTCATAATTGCTGGCTTGCTCCAAGCAAAGTCATAGTCACGAATCTCCCGTGCTTGCACAGTGGTGGCAGCGTCTCTGGCCACTTGAGGATAGCTTCCAGATAAGTGCCTGCATTATGTTCAGCCTAATCACCGCAACGCCTCACAAGCCTCCCCATCCCCGTCCCCATCTAAGTACGTATGCCCCTCCCTCAGCAGCTGCTGGGCATGCTCCCAAGACCCCACGTTCCGGCAGTACCACCGCCTCCTTGAGCTTGGCCTGGATCCACCATTGATGATCGTGAGGGTCACCGGCTTCTGTGTTCTTGGCGCTGGCTGGCTCTGGCCTCCACGCCGGGCTGCCCTGAAATCCCATGGTCGCTGTATGCCGCCATCTACGCGCCAGACACCTACTCGATAGCGCTCAGCCAGCTTCTCCCGATCCAGGTAGGCCCACTCGTCGCACTGCTTCAGGTACTGGCGGTATGCGAAGGCGTTGCCCTGCTGAACCAGGGTCAGCCCTGCGTTGGCTCCGTTCTGAGTGAACACCTCAGCAACGGTCCGCCCGTAGCGGTCTCTGGTCTGCACCTTCAGGGTGACCGTGGAACCGACCGGAAGCAGCTGCTGGAGCGCCTGCCTTGCATGCTGCCCGTAGGGGGACTGTGCCATCTCAGGGGCATCGATGCAGGCGACTCTGATTGTGAGCTTCCGACCAGCTTCCTCGACGCGGAGTGTGTCGCCATCACCAACTGAGATCACCGTGGCCGCTGAGGCGGCGACGGGTGTTATCAGCAACATGCTTACGAAGCCCAGAGTTATTGCAAACTCTTCAATTACTCTATCAGACGCATCTTTGCCGCAACTGCAATCTATCAAGGTCGACCTCATATTGAGAGTGTCCATAGGGGCTTTTTCCCTAGTTTATCTCTTGAGCCTGGGTAGAGTGATAATCACCATCACCAAAAGCAGTACCAATAGCGCTAATGGAGCTATCGGTGGGATCAGCACACATACTAGGGCTGTTATCACCAAGGCAAATGGAGAGATAAGGACCGCAACAACGCCTTCAGACGGAACTGACTTAGTGGTAGAGACCAGCATGGCAGCACCTTTCCAAACTATCCATATTACAAAAACTGGGAATACAATTACTCCAAGGGGAGGGATGACGAATGAGAGAAAGAGCAGTGGCAGGATAATCTGCCATCTATTGCTCCCCGAATGACTGCTTGCTTGCGGATCACCGACGTGAGGCATAGTTCCTGTAGATTTGGCCTTTGATCTTTCCCCTTTACCGCCAATTACTGGGATTAGATCTCTTGCCACTCTGTATTCAGCAAGTAGCGTTCCGTCTTCTTTGCGAAGTCTGTATTTACCCCCCATTGCTGATTGGGAGGAATGTGCCTTCGATGGAAGCTCTGTACCACCTCCTTCCCCATAGAGTAACGATGCCGCCTCAAAATAGTTCATGCAGTATTTGGAGCGGATGGTTATGCGAGGTTACCTTGGTAGCTTAATCCATGAACGCTGATGCTCAGCCATTGGCTTATTTCAGCGGGCCGAAGAATTGTAGTTCCATCTTGCAGACTGCCTACAAGCCTTCTCTCTGCAATACACTTCGGTCAGGTACCCATTAACGGGGTACTTGAATGCCATGCTCAAAGCGAGCCTCTGATCAGCTTCCTCGACACGCTGGTTCCAATTTCATCGTCGGTGCCGATGGTGGCAGTGGAAGAGGTTATGCAAGTGACCAATACCCCTAACAGCGGGTGGCCATTGAGGCTATTCGCATCAGGGCTGAGACTGGTGCGGTGATATTGGCATGCCAAAGGCTGAGTTATGCAGTCAGCTCGTTCCACTAGGCCATCGCATTTCTCAGGACATTGATAGTGGATTTTCTACCGTTACATTGTATCGGTGGTTCTGGCGCCGTCCTCCCATCAATAGATCTCTACTCCTCGCACCGCCAACATACCTTCTTCCACTTGGCTCTACTCATTCCACTTGATCTAGAGACGCTGCGTGATCCTAAAGTCTAGACATCTCATTAAAATGCTCTAGATAGCCTGTCTTCTCGAAAACCAGCCCAAGCCCTTCTTTGAAGGTATCGTAGTCGAATTCTTTCATGTCGATGATGTTCTGTCCAAGTGAGTGGGACTCTCGGTTTATGAAGCGACAGAAAGCCTGAAACCTTATGGCTTGAAGCTCCTGCATCATAAAAACATTATTCAAATCCTTCTTCCGAACAAAGCTAAAGAAGTACTCCACAATACTTCGCATGCAATTTGCGACTAGGGCTGGTGGTTGTTCTGGATTGTTGATTACGGACCAGTAAGCTTGATAGTCATTCTGAATCTCCTCATACTTCATTGCCTGAATACTGCTACCTGATGCAGATTTGGTAATTCTAAAGAGCTTCTGATTATCTTTCCTGCGTCTGTGATCCGTGTCTGTCAACTCGTAGAAGAAATAAAGGCTATGGGTCAAAACAAAAACTTTGCAGAATCTGTCATCCTTGAAAAAGATGTTCCGAATCAATCGCCCTACATTGTAGACAAACACGTGTGACAGGCTCGATATAGGATCGTCAATGACAACTATACGCTGGGTTGGCATGTCTTCCGTGCTGGATTTCCCTGTGCACAGCTCACAGAAATATAAAAAACTTATCATCATCTTCTCTCCTTCGCTAAGTGAAGGGAAGGCGTTTGTGGGGTCACCCGCTCGAACAACCCTGTAGAGATGGTCTGAGTGCTTGGCTAGTCTAAATCCCTCGATCCCAAGATCTAGCAGTCCTTCATTGATTGCATCTACTGCCTCATCGATATTTACTGTCTCTTTTTGCGCCAGTACTATCAGTGCCTTGGAATCTGCAAGTCCCTTTTCGATATTCGTGATTTGTTCGTCTATTTCTTGCAGTTTCTGTTTGGCTGCCTGTTGATCTGATTCGAAACGGGATAATGTCTGGTCATATTGCCAGCGCATGAGAGTCCAAAACTCTGCTTTTAAGCTTGCTAGTGCATCATCTCGATTCATGAGACGTGTATTGTATGTGTCGATAGAATCATTTATAGCCATTACCTCCTTGTTGAACTCTTGTAATACGGATGAGGTATTCAAGAGAGGAGTCTGTGACTTTGGATTCTCAATCTTATGCTTGATCTTCTCGATATTGCTGGCTATCGTGTTCATGACTGCCTGGTACTTTATGGAAAGCGACTCTTCCTTTTCACGAGCGAATGGATGACCTATAAACACACTCAAGGGAGTTAGCTGGTTCGACGCTTCAGTGTACCTACTCTGCATAGACACAAGTTTATCTATCTGAAGTTGATAGGTTGCATCAAAATACTCCTTTATATTTTTGACGAATGACAAACTGATTGTTTCTTGTTGGCAGAATGGACATGTGTGTATCTCTTCCTCGCTTTCCGCTGGTAGAAACACTAGCCCTTGTTTGACCCAGTCTGAATTTCCAAGCTTCTCAATGAGAGAAGCAACTTCACTATCCGTATTGCCTAAAACTGAGCGTTCTAGAATTGCTTCTGACTCGACATCGCTGGCTGTAAACGTTAGGAGCGATAGTCTTGGCTGTGGCTGTGCCCCATCCCCTTTGAGAGCATCGGCTTCGCTCCGAATCTTCTCAATTCCCTTAGTGGGCTCAGCTGTTGGTTTCGGGATTTGTAAGATGTGCGAAAACAGCTTTTCTTTCTCCCCCTTTAACCCGTCAAGGCAATATTCCAGTACACGATCTCCGCCTGAAAATTTTATTTTGATCTTCCACGCCTCATCGACGGCCTTTTTCCTTTGCGTCCCGAGTGTATTCTCGATCACACCCCTTTCAGCTTTCCTTCGTTCTAATGACTGTTCGAGATCTCGATGAACTTTGGTTTGGTCGGCAATCTTTTGCTCAGCGTCTTTATTCTCCTTGGACAAGCTAAAGATTCCCTTGAGGTTATCAGTAGAGAAAAAGTTGTCTTGGATGAACTTCTGGTTGTAAACTAGAATTGGAACGGTTTGCTCGGGTACTTTTCTGCAACAGGCAAATCGCGTGTGACTGGGATCATAAAGGAAGTTCGAGATCGTAGACTTCCCAGCTCCATTCAGTCCATAAACTAGATTAATCCTTTTATCGCTTATTAGAGATGTGGCATTCTTGAAGGTTGCCACCTCACTCATGTGTATTTCGTTTAGCATGGCAACTCACCAAGATAGCGAAACTGTATTAGCTGCTGTTTGTGGGGGCTGCGTCATGATTTTTAAGTGTTGCACTTGGTAGTATATGTGCGATCGACTCTGAGAGCAACGCTGCCATGCTTCTGGCTCTTGGATGCGACCTTCCAGTCTCAATCGTCGTATACAGGTCTACCACCAGCGCTTAGTGATGATGAACAAGCCCTGTCGCTTTTGATCTATGACACGGCTGGATGTAGTGACTTCTCCGACCTCACCCTCCATAAGATCAACCAAGGCCTTCCCTGAAGTGCTACTGACAACCGATTTGAATTATCCCCGTACTGGCCCCGTATTGGTGCAGGTTAGGCGCAGACCGCTTTCTGTTAGCCACTGGTCCCAAGGGTTGTGGTTTCCCCGTTCAAGGTAGTGATTTTGCTTAAACTGTTTTCAATCTTTGGTTCGTTTGTTGGTGGTTCACTCACTGTTCGCCCCCACGTCGGTTCTGTTGGGCCAGTCCACGGTCTGATCGTTGCCTTTTGAAGAGTCCTTGGCGGTGCTTCACGCAACGAGGACCCGCATTTCAGAGGCGGTCCATACCCTGTCGATAGCAATGTGGCCAAGGACCCATGCCATCCAGTTTCAACCCTGACCAATCGGACTTTCTTTCAAGCATCTACAACGCTGACGAGGACGGCAACCCTCCAAGGGATGTCCCCTCTCCGCGCCCCCAACGCCGCAGGGCCGGTTCCCCGGCTTCCTCGACTCCAGCGCCACAACCAGCTCCTCAGCCCTCTCTGCGTAGGAAGCCACGGACCTACGTTTGCCCAGGTCAGCAGGTACTGGAGTTCCCTGGGTGACAGAGGTTCCCACTCGGTCCTCGTCTAGGTGGCCAAAGCCAGCCATCGTGGGGATCCAACCGCTACAGCACCTCGATCGCCCTCCGCTTTAGCTCCATCGATATCCCCCCGTACGCTTCCCCGGGGTTTACCGGCTTGTGCCCCATGACCGCCCGACTGACGGAAATGTCGATCCCTGCTTCTCGCATTCGTTGCTTGGCATGATCCCTAAGGTCTTTTGGAGGAATGCCGATCAGCCTTGACCAGACAAGGCCTGAGCCCCACCGTTTATTTCTCTCATTGTAGAGCGATGGCATGATCAGCCCCGTCCCTGTCCAAGACAACTCTTGGAGCTTGGGGTGCAGTGGAATCTTTCTCTCCGACTGATCGGTCTTCAGGCTTCTCGTTTCGTGAGCTACTAGGTGGATTACCCCATCTCGGATGTCCTCGAACCTAAGGCCAGCCCCTTCAGCAAGTCTCATCCCGGAGTACCGGAGAATGAGGTACAGAAGTTGTTGAGCGCCTTTCAGTCTTGTCTCAGCGATGATATCTATTGGTTCGATCACGATCACTTGTTTTTCCCGCCTATGCACTTTCATCCTTTGGGTGACTCCTAGCCAGATGTTCTCTTCTACCCAGTCCTCGTTTTCCATGATTGACCACATGCCGGCGAGGTAACCAATCTGCTTTTTGATCGTGCTCGTATTCAGGCCGCGTTGAAGTAGGTGGTCTCTGAACGCCCTTGCCTGATCTTTGGTGCCAAAGGTAGGAACACGTAAGCCTGCATGTTCCATGAAATCCGACAGGCTCCGTCTCCACTCTATCCTGGTTTGTTCTGCTGAGCCTTTAATTAGAGAAGCCTTCTCGATCAACTCATCTACTGATTTCAGTTTTACCTTCGGCAATAATCGAATCTTGTCGATCTCGTTGGGATCGCTGGGGAGGGCTGTCATATAGGTATCCCAGTCCAGCTGGCTGGCGTCCCGAACCTCTTCAACCGTCTTGCCTCGAAGCCAGGCCTCGGACTGCAGACGGTCGAATGCCTTCGCCTCTTCCGAGTGCGGGTCCAGCTGACGAACAACAGCTGGGACCACTACCCCAGTACCAGTCCCCCGAGCCTGTGCAATCTCTCTGTCTGTGGCTTCCCAAAGCCTGTTGGCAACCACCCTGGCCTGGGCTTGGGTGTCCCCAGCCTTGATGATCCATACCTTCTTGCCGATGGCCTCCTGCACGTCACGGGGGACCGCTCGCTGGAAGTACAGCCCAGGTCGTCCTGGTCGCTTTCGGAGGTAAGGTGGCATTCCCTGGCTAGTACCAAGGCTAGTACCAACTAACCTAGCAAATGTGATCACCCTGCTGCGGGCCGAGGACCTGGAGGTGCCGCTGCAGTTTGAGAACTACCGCTGAGGGTGCCGCGCATCCTGGCCCTCAGCCGGCGGCTGCAGCGGAAGGCGGCGGCGGCGCCCAGGAAGGGCGCAGGGCCAGGGACCGCAGGATCAGGCGGGTCGCTGGGGTCGCCGTGGGGAGGCGGTGTGAGCCATCCGGATCTCGGCTCGGTGCCAGGACCGGGGGCTGGGCAATCGTCCAGCTCCCCAGCCAGCTCGAAACCTGGGCAATAGAGCAGCCATCCGGTGAGATCCCAGGGAGGGGCGCTGGAATCCTGTTGGGGAACGGAGCTGATCAGCAGTTGCCAGCCAGCGTTATGGCCATGGAAGACGGTTGGGCGGGTGAATGTGGAACCGCTGGCGTTCACGGAGATGTACCCGCAGTCGGGCAGCAGGCAGCGCGGCGCCGTCTCGAAGATCCCCTTGGGAGACCCCGAAGACGACGCGAAATTCAATTCAACGGTCGCAGGCGGGGAACTGGTGGCTGTCCCGGCCACAAGATGGCGGAAGGTGCCGCTGACGCCATCAAGGATGAAGACCAGATCCAGGGCCAAGGCTGGTGGCGGCAGCAGCAGGACGGCCGCAGCGCCACCCAGAACGACCGCTGCTGACATGCGATGGCTGGCCGGCGCCATGGCCCCTCAGTGACTGTTCAACATCATTATTCTGTTATGGGCGGATCCAATCCGTTGCCATGGCTGCATCTTCACGATGGATGCAGATGTGCAGCGGCGATGCATCTGGTGGAGTCTGGGGCCGTAGACGCAGCAGCAGGCGTTCACAGCAAGGCGCCCAGAAGCGGTGATAACGTTGCCGAAAGAAGGAATTCAGCCTGATTCCCGGCTTGGCAGGATTCTTTCACGACATTCCGATGGATCTGACGGATGGCGGCAGGACTTGGAGCCATCTTTCATTTCGTCAAGACTTCTGGCTCCTTTCCCAACGTCATGAACCCCTGGCCCGACCCCATGGCCTTGGGGTCGGCGGCCACGGCAGAGGTTGCACGGGCGGATCGATCCGTCGCCCCAGAGTGTCGCGAGGAGCTACGACAGACCGGGGCCGTTCTGGGGTTGGGCTTCCTGGTTGAGCTCCCAGCCTCGCTTTGTCCTCTCTGACGCCCGTGGCGGACGGCTGGCGGTTCTGGATCGACCGCGGCGGCACCTTCACCGATGTGGTGGCCTGCTCCCCCAGCGGCGATCTGGTGGTGCGCAAGCTGCTCTCCGATCCGCCCCCACCGGCGGACGGCACCCCCTCGCCCGACCCGGCCGTCACCGCCGTGCGGGATGTGCTCGCCCTGGCGCCCGACCAACCCATCCCCCCCGGGCTGGTGACGGAGGTGCGGCTCGGCACCACCGTGGCCACCAACGCCCTGCTCGAGCGCCAGGGGGCGCGCGTCCTGCTGCTGGTCAACCGGGGCTTCGCCGACCTGCAGCGAATCGGCGACCAGCACCGCCCCCACCTCTTCGCCCTGGCCATCGAGCGGCCCGAGCCGCCGCCCCTGCGGGTGATCGAAGTGGGCGGCCGGCTGGCGGCGGACGGTGAGGAACTCGAACCCCTGCAGCGGGATGGGGCCCTGGAAGCGGAGCTGGCGCAGGCCTGGGCCGACGGCTTCCGCAGTGTGGCCGTGGCCCTGATGCACGCCTGCCGCCATCCGGCCCATGAGCGGGCCCTGGGCAGCTGGCTGGCGGCCCGCGGCTTCGCTCCGGCGGTGCTCTCCCATCAGCTCAGCCGCCAGCCCCGGCTGGTGCCCCGCCTCGACACCGCCGTGCTCGAGGCGTCCCTGGGCCCCGTCCTCGGTGCCTATCTCGATCAGGTGCGCGCCGCCATCGGCGCCGCCATCCCCCTGCGGGTGATGACCTCGGCCGGAGCGCTGCAGTCGCCCGGCCTGCTGCGGGCCAAGGACACGATCCTCTCCGGTCCGGCGGGCGGGATGGTGGCGGCCGTGGCGGTGGCGGCCGCCGCCGGTTTCGGCGACGCCCCGATCCTCGGCTTCGACATGGGCGGCACCTCCACCGATGTCTTCCACTTCGACGGCAGCCGCGGTGCGGCCGCCTGGGAGCGCAGCACGGAAACCGAGATCGACGGCCTGCGGCTGCTGGCGCCGATGCTGCCGATCCACACCGTGGCCGCCGGCGGCGGCTCGGTGCTGCATGTGGCGGACGGCCGCCTGCAGGTGGGGCCCCGCTCGGCCGGCGCCAACCCCGGCCCCGCCTGCTACGGCAGGGGCGGCCCCCTGGCGATCACCGACGCCAACCTGCTGCTGGGCCGGCTGCCGGTGCAGGCGCTGCCGCGGCTGTTCGGCCCCGGTGGCGACCGGCCGGCCGATCGGCAGGTGGTGCTGGAGCGCTTCGACGACCTGGCCCGCCAGCTGGGGCTGGAAAGCCCGGAGGCGGCGGCCCAGGGGGCGCTGACGATCGCCATCGAACGCATGGCCGAGGCGATCCGGCGCATCTCGATCCAGCGGGGTCACGACCTGCGCGGCGCCGTGCTGGTCACCTTCGGCGGCGCCGGCGGCCAGCTCACCTGCCCCCTGGCGGATGTCCTGGGGATCAACCGGGTGCTGCTCCATCCCCTGGCCGGGGTGCTGTCGGCCTACGGCATCGGCCTGGCCCGCCCCTCCCTGCTGCGGGAGCGCACCCTGCGCCAGCCCCTGGAGCCGGCCCTGCTGCCCCGGCTGGAGCGGGCGATCGAGGCGCTGCTGGCCGAGGCCTCCGCCGAGCTTCGCGCCGGCGGCGATCTGGCGGCGGGCCAGGAGCCCCGGCGCCAGGTCCGCCTGGAGCTGCGTTATGGCGGCAGCGATCAGGGGCTGGAGCTGCCCTGGCCGGCGGAACGTGCGGACGACCTGCTGGCGGACCTGCGCGCCGCCTTCGAGGACCGCCACCGGCAGCGGTTCGGCTTCGTGGTGCCCGATGAGCCGCTGGTGCTGGAGCGGCTGGTGGTGGAGGTGGGGGCCCCGGCGGTGGCCCCGCAAGTCCGGCCACCGCAGGCACAGGGCCCCCAAGCGCCGCCCCCTGACGCTCCGCCCCAGCACGAGCCTGCCGAGTGGGTGCCGCTGTGCCTCCCGGAGGCGTCCGGCAGCGGCACCGCCATGGTCTGGCGCCAGGTGCCCCTCTGGCGCCGGCAGCAGCTGGTGGCGGGCCAGCGGATCGCCGGGCCGGCCCTGGTGGTGGAGCCCACGGGCACCACCGTGCTGGAACCCGGCTGGGGCGGACGGGTGCTGGCGGGGGGCGAGCTGCTGCTGGAGCGGCCGGGGCAGGTGGCCGGGTCGGCCGCCGGGGCGGCCCTGGCCAGCGGCGGCGCCGGTGCGGTGGATCCGGTGCGGCTGGAGCTCTACAACCACCGCTTCAGTGCCATCGCCGAGCAGATGGGGGAGCGCCTGCGCCAGTGCAGCCGCTCGGTGAACATCCGCGAGCGGCTGGACTTCTCCTGCGCCCTGTTCGACGGCGCCGGCCGGCTGGTGGCCAATGCCCCCCACATCCCGGTGCATCTGGGCTCGATGGGGGACAGCGTCGCCAGCCTGCTGGCCGCCGTGGCCGCCGGCACCCTGCCGCCCCTGGCACCGGGCGACGCCTATGCCGCCAATGATCCCTTCGACGGCGGCACCCACCTGCCCGACATCACCGTGATCACGCCGGTGTTCGCCCCTGACGCCGCAGACCCTGTCGACTCCTGCGAAACACCGCCGAAGCCCCTGCTGTTCGTCGCCTGCCGCGGCCACCACGCCGACGTGGGCGGCCTCACCCCGGGCTCGATGCCCCCCTTCAGCCGCCGGATCGAGGAGGAGGGGCTGCGGCTGCGCCACGTGCCCCTGCTGCGGCAGGGCCGGTTCGATGCGGACGGGTGGCGGCAGCGCCTTGCGGCCGGCCCCCACCCGGTGCGGAACCCCGAGCAGCTGCTCGCCGACCTGCAGGCCCAGGTGGCGGCGAACCGGCTGGGGGACAGCGAGCTGCTGCGGCTGCTGGCGCGCGAGGGCAGCGGCGAGGTCACCGCCTACATGGGCCACGTGCTGGCCAACGCCGCCGAGGCCGTGCGCGAGGCGATCGCCCGCCTCAGGGACGGCGACCACAGCGTCGAACTCGACAACGGCAGCCGCATCGTCGTGGCCGTGCGCATCGACCGGGCCGCCCGCCGGGCCCGGATCGATTTCAGCGGCACCTCCCCCCAGCAGCAGGGCAACTTCAACGCGCCGCTGGCGATCACCAAGGCGGCGGTGCTGTACGTGTTCCGCTGCCTGGTGGGCCGCCCGATTCCGCTCAATGCCGGCTGCTTCGGACCGATCGAGCTGATCGTTCCTGAGGGGTGCCTGCTGCACCCGCGGCCGCCGGCGGCGGTGGTGGCCGGCAACGTGGAAACCTCCCAGGCGGTCACCAACGCCCTGTTCGGGGCGCTGGGCGTGATGGCGGCGGCCCAGGGCACCATGAACAACCTCAGCTTCGGCAACGAGGCTTGCCAGTACTACGAGACGATCTGCGGCGGCACCGGCGCCGGCCTGCGGCCCGACGGCCGGGGCTTCGCCGGCGCCGATGCCATCCAGAGCCACATGACCAACTCGCGCCTCACCGACCCCGAGATCCTCGAGGACCGTTTCCCGGTGCGCCTGGAGCGCTTCTCCATCCGCCGCGGCAGCGGCGGCGCCGGGCGCTGGTGCGGCGGCGACGGGGTGGTGCGGCGGATCCGCTTCCTGGCGCCGATGACCGCCTCGATCCTCTCGGGTTCCCGGCGCGTGCCCCCGTTCGGCCTGGCCGGGGGAGGTGCCGGCGCCGTGGGGCGCAACCGGCTGGAGCGGGCCGATGGCCGCCTCGAAGGGCTGGGCGGCTGCGCCCAGGTGAGCGTCCAGCCCGGCGACCTGCTGGAGATCGCCACCCCCGGCGGCGGCGGCTTCGGCCCTTCCGCGGCCGGCGACGCGGGAGTTCCGTTGTGAGGGCGCTGCTGCTGCTGCTGCTGGCGGGGGCGGCCCCCATGCCGGTGGCGCTGGCCCAGGCCGTGCCGCCGGCCGTGGCCGCGGAGAGCAACGTGCTGCTGGAGGGGGAGCAGCGCTTCCGGCCCCAGTGGTCGGCCCGGGGCCTGGTGGCGGCCCAGGAGCCGCTGGCCTCGGCGGCGGGGGCGGCGATCCTGCGCCAGGGGGGCAACGCGGTGGATGGGGCGGTGGCCACCGCCTTCGCCCTGGCGGTGACCCTGCCCCAGGCCGGCAACCTGGGCGGTGGCGGCTTCCTGCTGTTGTGGCTGCCCGGCCCCTCGCCGGCCCGCCAGCGGGGCTGCCTCGATCAGGCGGCCGGCGGCAACCCGGCGGCCGGCCCCGAGCTGGCCATCGGCGGCGGCACGGCGGTGGCGGTCAACTTCCGCGAAACGGCCCCGGCGGCGGCCACGGCCACCCTGTTCCTGGGGCCCGATGGCCAGGTGGACCGGGCCCGCGCCACCCGCAGCCTGCTCAGCACCGCCGTGCCCGGCAGCGTCGCCGGTCTCGCCCTGGCCCAGCGCTGCTATGGACGCCTGCCCCTGGCCCAGGTGATGGCGCCGGCGATCCGGCTGGCCGCCCAGGGCTTTCCGGTGAGCCGGGAGCTGAGCGATTCCCTGGCCGCCGCCGCCCCACGGCTGCAGGCCGATCCCGTCTCCCGCCGTCTGTTCCTGCCGCCACCGGCGCCTGGAACGCGGCTGCGTCAGGGCGAGCTGGCGGCCACCCTGCGGCGCATCGCCGCCGAAGGGGAGCGGGGCTTTTATGGCGGGCCGGTGGCCGATGCCCTGGTGGCGGCGATGGAGCGGGGCGGCGGCCTGATCTCCCATGCCGATCTGCGCGCCTACCGCGCCCGGCTGGTGCGGCCGCTGCGGCGGGAGTTCCGTGGCCATCCGGTGCTGTCCATGCCGCCCCCCGGCGGCGGACTCACCCTGCTGCAGCTGCTGGGGATCCTCGAACCCTTCGACCTGGCGGCCACCGGCCTGAATGCCGCCGCCAGCCTCCATCCCATGGCCGAGGCCATGAACCTGGCCTACCGCGACCGCAATGCCCTGCTCGGCGACCCCGACCAGGTGCCGGTGCCGGTGGAACGGCTGCTGTCGCCGGCCCATCTCGACGGCCTGCGCCGCCGCATCGACCCCCGGCGCCACACCCCGGCCCCGGCGCTGGAGGCGGCCGCCGACCGGGAGGGCACCAACACCACCCACCTCTCGGTGGCCGACCGCCACGGGGGTCTGGCGGCCCTCACCACCACCCTCAACTTCCCCTACGGCAACGGCATCAGCGTGCCGGGGATGGGCTTCCTGCTCAACAACGAGATGGACGATTTCACCGCCCTCCCGGGCAGCGCCAACGCCTTCGGCCTGCGTCAGGGCGCGGCCAACGCCATCGCCCCCGGGCGCCGGCCCCTCAGCTCCATGGCCCCCACCCTGGTGTTCCGCCCCGATGGCCGCCCCTGGATCGCCACCGGCAGCCCGGGCGGCAGCCGCATCATCACCACCGTCCTGCAGGTGCTGCTGAACCGGCTGGTGCACGGCCTCAATCTCGCCGGCGCCGTGGCGGCCCCGAGGATCCACAGCCAGCTGTGGCCGGATCGCATCGATGCGGAGGAGGGGCTCAGCCCCGACAGCCGCCGCCTGCTGGAGGCGATGGGCCACAGCGTCCGCCGGGCCCCGGCCATGGGGGCCGCCAACAGCGTCGAGGTGCTGGTGGGGGGCGGCAGCCTGGGGACGGTGGACCCTCGCCGGGCCGAGGGCCTGGCCGTGGCCGAGTGAGCCCCAGCCCTGAGGCTTCAGCCCTCGGGCGCGGCGGGGGCGGTGATCAGGTTGAAGGCGGAGAAGGCCAGGCCGAAGCCGAACAGGGTGCCGATGGCCCAGAGGCTGTCGGAGGGCCATTCGGCGATCAGCATCCCCCCGAGCACCACGGTGACGATCCCATCGAGCAGCACCAGCCCCCGGGCCGGGCCTGCGCCGGCGGCGGCACCCGCCAGCTCCATCACCCCCTCGACGGCCAGCAGGACGCCGATGAACAGGGTGAGGCTGACGGTGCTGGCCACCGGGAAGGCCACCAGGCCGATGCCGCCCACCACGTAGAGCACCCCGGAGATGGCGCGGAACACCTTGCTGCGGGTGTCATCGGCCGACGTCAGCCGCAGCAGCTGGGAGGCACCCGCCGCGACCGCCACCCCGCCGAGGGCGATGGTGAGCAGGGTGGCCGAGACGAAGGGAAGGGCCAGACAGAGGACGGCCGCCACGAGCAGCAGGCCGGCGGTGACCCAGCGAAGGGTGGGCGAAGCGGGGACGGACAAGGGCTTGGCGAGGCTGGTGGGAGGTTAGGTCGCTTTCCCCTGGCCGACCGCCGTGCTCAGCGCGGCGGGCCGTTGTAGAGGATCGCCACCACCCGGCGACCATCGGGAGCGATCTGGATCTCCGTTTCCATGGTGGCCGGCAGCCCCTTCGCTTCCCAGCCGGGGGGCCCCCCCAGGAAGCGGTAGACGAAGCCATCGGCGTCGTTGCGCACCAGGCAGGGGTTGCTGGCCGCCGAGGTGGTGAACATGCAGTTGGCCGGGGTGTACACCGTCAGCCCGCCGTTGCTGAGCACGGCCGCGTTGCGGGCCAGGTTGAGGGCCCGGACTTCGTTGAAGGGGATCCCCTGCGCCAGGGCCGGGGCCATGGGGGCCACCGCCAGCAGGAGCCCCGCGGCGGCGGGCAGAAGGCGGGAGACGGGCCGGAAACGGTTGGCCATGGAGGTCCTCGCGGGTGTGTCCAGTATCCATGGCAGAACGGATCCATGTCCGGTGCTCACTGGCCTCCGCAGGGGTTCGGCCTACGTTGTCGGTTCCGATCCCTCGCCCCCGTGGTCCGACCTCTGGCCGCCGCCGCCACGCCGGACGGTCTGTTGCGGCGACGGCACCGCTTCTACCGGCGGTTGCTGGTGCTGTGCCTGGTGGTCATGCTGAGCCTGGCGTTTCCCCAGACGCTGCGGCTGGTCGGATCGGTGGGGTACTTCCTGATCACGATCCTCACCACCGTGGAGCTGGGCGGCTTCCTCGCCGGCCCGGTGGCGCGTGACTGGGGGGACCGTCTGTTCCTGGCGCTGGGCGGCGCCAACCTCGTCGCCCAGCTGTACTGGCTGCTGACCCCCGAGGCGCGGCGCCTGTCCGGGGTGCCCCTGCTGATGATCACCTCGCTGTTCATCGGCTGGAGCCTGGTGCGGCTGGTGCGGACCCTGGGGCGGGAGCCCCGGGCCACCCGTCCGGTCGTGGTCGGGGCGGTGGCCGGCTACCTGCTGCTCGGCCTCAGCGGCGGCCTGGTGCTGAGCGTGCTGGAGACGATCCAGCCCGGCAGCTTCCTGGCCAACACGGCCGATGGCCAGGCCGCCATTGTCCGCTCCCATGCGGGGGTGGCCGCCAACAAAGTCTGGGAGCTGGACTTCGCCCGCATCAATTACTTCGCCTTCGTCAGCCTCACCACCACCGGCTACGGCGACATCACCCCGGCCCTGCCTCCGGCGCGCATGGCCAGCGTGGTGCTGGGAATCGCCGGGCCGCTCTACATCGCCGTGATCCTGGGGGTGCTGATCAACCGGTTCAAGGGGCCGGAGGGGGGCGCTTCCGGCGACTGAGACGCGCCATCCGGCGGCAGGGCCCGCTCGAGGCCCACATCCACGCCGAGGTGCTGGTCGGGACGGCCGGTGATCAGCAGCGCCGTGCGCTGGCGGGTGGCGATCTGCCACATCCACTTGCTGAACAGGGCGATGCGGTTCTCGGTGTCGGGGATGAAGGCCAGATGGGCCAGGGCCCAGAGGATCCAGCCCGCCAGGCCGCTCACGTGCAGCCCGCGCAGGTCGGCCACCGCGTACCAGGGACCGATCACGGCCATGCTGCCCAGGTCGAACCAGCGGAACGGCTCGCTGCGCCGCCCGTCGAGGCCGGCCAGGATGTCGCGCGCCCCCCAGCCGCCCATCTGCACCGCCGGGCCCGCCATGCCCGGCAGCACCCGGCCGTCGCCGGTGTGGGCGTAGTGGCAGAGATCCCCCACAGCCCGGATCTCCGGGTGCCCCGGCAGGGAGAAGTCGGCCTCCACCTGCAGCCGTCCGCCCCGGTCGAGGGGGGCGCCGGTGCGTTCGGCCAGCAGCCGGCCCAGGCGCGAGGCCCGCACTCCGGCGGTCCAGCAGATCGTGGCCGCCTCCAGGTCGCCGAGGCCATCGGCGCCGGCGTCCGCCCCGTCCGCGGTGTCGTCCGCGGGGCGCTGGAGGATCACCCGGCCGGGTTCGATCGCGGCCACCATCGTCTTCAGGCGCAGCTCCACGCCGGCGCGCTGCAGGTAGGCCGCGGCGTCGGCGGAGAGATCGGCCGGCATCGCCGGCAGCACCCGGTCCACCGCATCCAGGAGGATCACCCGGCACTGGGCCCGGTCGAGCTGCTTGAAGTCGCGCTCCACGGCGCGGTGCATCAGTTCGATCAGGGAGCCGGCCAGTTCGCAGCCCGCCGGCCCGGCCCCCACCACCACCACCGACTGCAGGAAGCGGCGCCGACCGGGGTCCCGGGTCTGCTCGGCCTCTTCGAGGGCCATCAGCAGCCGGCGGCGGATCTCGTCGGCGTGCTCGAGGATCTTCATCGGCGGCGCCAGGGGCCGCCACTCCTCGTGGCCGAAGTAGGTGCTGCCCGAGCCGCTGGCCAGGATCAGGTGGTCGTAGGCGTAGCGGTGGTCGTTGAACACCACCTCCCTGGCGTCGGTGTCGATGTCGACCACCTCGCCCAGCAGGATCTGGATGTTGGGGGCCTGGCCCACCATCTGGCGCAGGGGGGACGCCACATCCGCCTCCGACACCAGACCGGACGCCACCTGGTACAGCAGCGGCTGGAAGAGGTTGAAGTTGCGCTTGTCGATCAGGGTCACCCGTACGGGCTGCCCCGCCAGGACATGGCAGGCCTTGAGCCCGGCGAACCCCCCGCCCACGATCACCACGTGGGGCCACTCGGCCATGGCGCACCGGGGCGGATCCAGCTCGAGGAAGAAGCGTTCTTGGGCCATCAAGCGCAGGGTGCCATCGGGCGGATCCCCGGGACTGAACCGTAGGCAGCCCGCCGCAGCGGAGCGGTAGTGATGGAAGCGGTTTGGCGGACGGGGCGGCCGGGATGGCCGGCCGGGGCGCAGCGGTGCTGCTAGCTTGAAAATGATTCCCATGTCCGGCCCTTTGGGTTCTGCTCCGATGCGCTCGGCCCCTTCCATGGCCCCTGATCGGGAACGCCTGCCCGTCACCGTCCTCACCGGCTACCTCGGCTCCGGCAAGACGACGCTGCTCAACCGCATCCTCACCCACGAGCACGGCCTCAAGGTGGCGGTGATCGTCAACGAGTTCGGTGAGGTGGGCATCGACAACCAGCTCGTGATCGATGCCGATGAGGAGATCTTCGAGATGAACAACGGCTGCATCTGCTGCACCGTTCGTGGCGATCTCATCCGCATCATCGGCAACCTGATGAAGCGCCGCGACCGCTTCGACCACCTGGTGATCGAGACCACCGGCCTGGCCGATCCGGCCCCCGTGATCCAGACCTTCTTCGTCGACGAGGACCTGCGGGAGCAGCTCCGGCTCGATGCCGTCGTCACCCTCGTCGATCTCCGGCATGTGGAGCAGCACTGGGAGAGCGAGGAGGTGCAGGAACAGCTGGCCTTCGCCGATGTGCTGCTGCTCAACAAGACCGATCTGGTGGACGCCGAGGCCCTCGAAGCCATCCGCCAGCGCACCCGGGCCATCAATCCCCTGGCCCGGGTGATCCCCACCTGCCGGGCGGATGCGGCCATGGACGAGATCCTGGGCGTGGGGGCCTTCGAGCTCGAGCGGGCCCTCGCGATCGACCCGGAGTTCCTCGCCTCCGACCATGACCACGAACACGACGATGCCGTCACCTCGGTGGCCTTCATCGAGGAGCGGCCGATGAGTTACCAGAAGCTGGGCGAATGGATCGATCGGCTGGTGAGCGAGCGGGGTCCCGATCTGTTCCGCATGAAGGGCATCCTCCAGATCGACGGCGAGAGCCACCGCTACGTCTTCCAGTCGGTGCACATGCTGATCGACAGTGCCCGCGATCGTCCCTGGCGGGCGGATGAAACCCCCCGAACCGATTTCGTGATCATCGGCCGCGATCTCGATGAATCCGCCCTGCGGGCCGGTTTCGAAGCCTGTGTCGCCTGATCCGGCCATGGCCCCTCCGCAGACCCTGGTGCGGGAGCGGCTCAGCGGCACCTGCGGCAATGCCATCACCGCCCAGGCTTGGTCGGCCGATGGCGAGTTCCTGGCGATGGCCACGGCCGGTGGTGAGCTGCTGCTGCTCGATTTCCGGGCGGGCTGCGAGGAGCTGCTGCGTGGGGAGCGGGACAGCAGCCTCGATGTGCTCGGCTTCAGCCCCGATGGCCGCTTTCTGATGGCGGCGGGCCAGAACGGCGAACTGCTGCTGTGGGAGATGGGGGGCACCGGGGTGCGGCCGATGGCCTTCGACCCCGTGCCGCTGCAGGCCGGCTGGCTGGATGCGGCCGCCTGGCGGCCCCAGGGATCGCTGCTGGCGCTGGGGGCCGGCCGGCGGGTGCGGCTCTGGGATGGGGAGCGCCGGTCGCTGCGGGAGGAGAGCCAGGAGCTGGAGCGCACCGTGCTGTCCCTGGCCTGGAGCCGTGATGGCCAGCGGCTGGCGGCCGCCTGCCACGGCGAGGTGCTCCTCTGGCGGCCGGACGACCCCGGGGAGCCGCCCCAGCGCTGTGCCACCGGCTCGGCCGGCGTGGCCCTGGGCTGGTCCGACCAGGGAACTCTGCTGGCCAGCGGCCAGCTCGACGGCTCGCTGATGCTCTGGCCCGACGGCGCGGCCGGGCGCGGCTGGCAGTTCAGCGGCTTCCCGGGCAAGGTGCGCTCCCTGGCCTGGTGCGACCAGCCGGGGCGCCTGGCCCCCCTGCTGGCCGTGGCCTCCACCGACATCGCCGTGATCTGGAGCCAGCAGGATCGCGGCGCCAAGGGCTGGAAACCGGAGCCCCTGGTGCTGCACGAGGGCCGCGTCAACGCGGTCGCCTTCGCCCCCGGCAGCAGCCTGCTGGCCAGCGCCTCGAGCGATGGCACCGTGGCGCTCTGGGATGGCCGCGGCCGCCTGCAGCAGCTCCTGGAGGGCGACGGCCAGGCGATCACCTGTCTGAGCTGGCGTCCCGATGGCCGCCACCTCGCCGCCGGCGGCGACCAGGGGCAGTGGTGGCTCTGGCCGGTCACCCTGCCCCCGTCCGTCCGCTCCCGCCCCCACCCTTCCCGCCCCCCCCGTTCCGGAGGTTTCGCCCCATGACCCAGCCCCCCGTCCGTCGTCCCGTTCTGGCCATGGCCGCCGGGCTCTCCGCCCTGCTCCTGGGCTGCCGCCCGGCGGTGCAGGCGCCGGAAGCCCAGGCCGGCCGGACCGACCGGCCCAGCGTGGTGACCACCTTCCTGCCGATCACCCTGTTCACCCGGGCCGTCGCCGGCGACTGCGCCGAGGTCACGGCCCTGATCCCCGCCGCCAGCGGTCCCCACGATTTCCAGGCCCGCCCCGGGGATGTGGCGGCGCTGAAGAACGCCCGGGTGCTGGTCAAGAACGGTCTGGAGATGGAGTCCTTTCTCGACAAGCTGGTCAAGGGCGCCGAGAACCCCGACCTCAAGGTGATCGACTCCAGCAGCGGCATCCCCACCCTGGAGAACCCCGAGCTGGCGGGCGAGGCCAAGGCTGACGACCACGATCACGGCCACGACCATGACCATGCCGAGGGCCATGACCACGACCACGGCCATGACCATGGCCCGATCAATCCCCACATCTGGCTCGATCCGGTGCGCGCCGCCCAGCAGGTGGACAACATCCGCGACGGCCTGATCGCCGCCGACCCTGCCTGCGCCGACGGCTACCGCCGCAACGCCGCCGCCTTCACCGGCCAGCTGCGCCAGCTCAACACGGAATTCGAGAAGCAGCTGGCGCCGTTCCGGGGCAAGACCTTCGTGGTTCTCCACGACTTCGCCCCCTACTTCGCCGACCGCTATGGCCTCAAGGCCGAGTACCTGGTCGATGTGCCGGAGCAGAACCCCTCGCCCGCCGATCTGGCCCGGGTGGCGGACACGGTGAAGCGCACCCAGCTCAAGGCTCTGCTGACCGAACCCCAGGAGGGCAACCGTTCCTTCAACGCCCTGGCCGGCGACCTCGGGATCCGCATCAGCGTCTTCAATCCCCTGGAGACCGGCACCGAGGAGGCCTCCCGCAACCCGGCCACCTACGGCGAAGTGATGCGCCGCAACGTCACCGACCTGGTGAGCGCCTTCCGCTGATGGCCGTGCTGGAGGTCGAAGGCCTGCGGGTGCTGCGCGATGGGGTGCTGGCGGTGGATGACGTCAGCTTCCAGCTCGCGGTCGAGAGTGACACCGCCCTGGTGGGGCCGAACGGGGCCGGCAAGAGCTCCCTGGTGGGGGCGATCCTGGGCCTGATCCCCCGCCAGGCCGGGGAGGTGCGGATCCTCGGCCATCGGCTGGGCCCCGCCGGCCAGCTGCCGGCCCAGGTCAGGGCCCAGCTGGCCTTTCTCCCCCAGGCCCTGCCGCTCCAGGGACGCCTGCCCCTCACCGTGGCCGAGTTCGTCGGCTTCGGCTGGGATCCCCCCGGCCCGCGCCTGCCCTGGAGGGGCGGCGGTGCGCGCCGCTCCGCCGTGGGCACCGCCCTGGCCAAGACGGGCTGCGGGGCCCTGGCCGACCGCCTGCTGAGCGAGCTGTCGGGGGGGCAGCTGAAGCGGGTGCTGCTGGCGTTCTGCGTTGTGCGGCCCCGGCGCCTGCTGGTGCTGGATGAGGCCCAGGCCGGCCTGGATGCCCCCTCCACCGAGCAGTTCCACAACCTGCTGTTCGACCTGCGCCGCAGTGAGGGCTGGACCGTGCTGCAGGTCTCCCACGACCTGGACATGGTGCGGCGCAGCTGCGACCAGGTGCTGTGCCTCAACCGCCAGCTGCGCTGCAGCGGCCGTCCCGAACTGGCCCTCTCCCGGGCCCAGCTGGAGCGGCTCTACGACCCGGCCGAGGCCCCCAGCCACCCCCGGCCCCGTGCACCCGAGGGCGGCCCCCGGATCCGATGACGGAGTTCTCCCAGCTGGACACGGTGATCGCCCAGCCGTTCATGCAGCGGGCCTTGCTCGGCGGGCTGCTCACCGGGGCCCTGGGCGGCCTGCTGGGCAGCTTCGCGGTGCTGCGGCAGCTGTCGTTCTTCAGTGATGCCCTGGGCCATTCGGCCCTGCTGGGCCTCAGCCTGGGGATCCTGCTGGGGCTCAACCCCACCCTGGTGCTGATCCCCTTCGCGGTGCTGTTCGCCCTGCTGGTGAACCTGCTGGTGCAGCGCAGCCAGCTGCCCACCGATGCCCTGCTGAACATCGTCTACTCCACCTCCCTGGCCTTCGCGGTGGTGGCCCTCAGCCTGGTGACCACCTACACGGGCGGGATCCAGCAGCTGTTGTTCGGCGACATCCTCGGCATCTCCTGGCTGGATCTCGGCCTGATCGCCGTGCTGCTGGTGGCGGCGGTCGTTTACCTGCTGGTGAGCCTGCGGGCCCAGGTGCTGGTCACCCTCCATGCCGACCTGGCCGGGGCCTTCGGGGTGGGCAGCCAGTGGCATCGCATCGCCTTCATCCTGTTGCTCGCCGTGGTGGTGGCCGTGTCGATCAAGGCGGTGGGGGTGCTGCTGATCAGCGCCTTCGTGGTGATCCCCGCCTGTGCCTCCCGGCTGGTGAGCCGCCGCTTCGGCACCTACCTGGTGCTTTCTTCATTGATCGGCGGCGGCTGCGCCGTGCTGGGGCTGCTCGGCTCGGGCCTCACCAACCTGCCGTCGGGCCCCTGCGTGGTGATCATGCAGTTCCTCGGCTTCCTGGCCGCCCTTGGCGTCAGCCAGTGGCGGCCTCAGCGGCTGCGGGCCAGGCCGGCCGTCAACTCCTGACCCGCCGCCAGCACGATGCCGGCGCAGGCCTCGGCGTCGGAGAGGGCATCGTGGTGCCGGAGCGGCAGGCCCAGATGGCGGCACACGTCCGGCAGCCTGGTGGGCCGCAGGTTCCAGGCCCGCCGGGCCACCTGCACGGTGCAGACGAAGGGCTGGGCTGGCGGCCGCAGCCCGGCCTGCTCGCAGCAGGCCCGCAGCACCCCGGCATCGAAACTGGCGTTGTGGGCGGCGATGAACTGCGCCCCCTCCAGACAGGCCGCCAGCTGCGGCCACAGCTCGGCGAAGGTGGGCGCATCGGCCACCCGGGCCCAGCTGATCCCGTGGATGGAGGTGAACAGGAAGGTCCGGCGTGGCGGCCGGATCAGGTGGTGCTCGCGGCGCACGATCCGGCGCCACTCCACCCGCACCAGGGCGATCGAGCAGGCGCTGTCCCGGCCCTGGTCGGCCGTCTCGAAATCCAGCGCCACGAAGCAATCCGGCTGGCGATCGGCCAGGCCCGCGGGCGGATCCGGTGCCGGTGACCGCTGGATCGTCCGCAGGGCATCGTCACCCCTGCGCAGGAAGCGCCGCTCGTCGCGATCCAGGTTGGCGGCGCCCCAGCGGCTGCGGTAGCTCCACAACTGCCGGTAGCGACGCACGTCCTGCGCCGACCAGCCCGCAGCCTGCAGTTCAGCGCTGGGGCTCGGCTCCTGCATCGGCACCTGGGGTGGGCTCGTCGCGACTGGGGGGATTCTCACCGAGAGCATTCCCGGCCAGCGCCGCCCCGCAGTGCTTGCAGTGGCGGGCGTCGGCCTCGTGGCCACCCAGCCCGCAGGCGGGGCAGGGGTTTGCCGCCTGGGGGGGCGACGGCCGCAGCACCGACAGGCCGATCTCGGCGCTGAGGATGCCGGTGGGCACGGCGATGATGCTGTAGCCGATCAGCATCACCACCGAGGCCATGAAGCGCCCCAGGGGTGTCACCGGCGCCACGTCGCCGTAGCCCACGGTGGTGATCGTGACGCAGGCCCAGTAGATGGCCACCGGGATGCTGCGGAAGCCGTCGTTGCCGGCTTCGATCACGTACATGAAGGCGCCGATCAGGATCACCAGCGTCACCATCGCCAGTAGGAACACGGTGATCTTGCGGCGGGCGGCGATCAGGGCGCTCCAGAGGAGTTCGGCCTCCTGCAGATAGGCCCCCAGCTTCAGAACCCGGAACACCCGCAGCAGCCGCAGCACCCGCACCACCAGGAACAGCTGGCCGCCGCCGATCAGCAGCCCCAGGTAGGTGGGCAGGATCGCCAGCAGATCCACCAGCCCGAAGAAGCTGGTGGCGTAGCGCCGCGGCTCGGCCACCAGCAGCAGCCGCAGCAGGTACTCGAGGCTGAACAGCAGGGTGAAGCCCCACTCCAGCCCCAGGAAGGCGCCGGCCCAGCGCTGCCGCAGCAGCGGATCGCTCTCCAGCACCACCGCCAGCACGCTGAGGGCGATCGCCAGCATCAGCAGGGCGTCGAAGGCCTTGCCGGAGGGGGTGTCCGTCTCGAGGATGGTGCGCTCCAGCCTGGAGCGGTCCAGCACCCGCACCAGAGCCAGGGCCCCGGCCAGCAGGCCGCCCAGCAGCAACGGCACCAGCAACGGCTCAGGCAGCGTCACCGGCGGCATCCTCAGCCGCTCCCCAGGTAGGAGGCCCGCAACCCCGCATCGGCCAGCAGGGCGGCAGCGCTGCCCTCCAGGGCGATGCTGCCGCCTTCGAGCACCACGCCGCGGTCGGCGATCTCCAGGGCGGCGGTGGCGTTCTGCTCCACCAGCAGCATCGACAGCCCTCCGGCGTGCAGCGCCGCCAGGGCCGCCATCACCTCGGCCACCAGCTTCGGCGCCAGCCCCAGGCTCGGCTCATCCAGCAGCAGCAGGCTGGGCCGGCCCATCAGGGCCCGGGCGATCGCCAGCATCTGCTGCTCGCCCCCCGAAAGGTTGCCGGCCAGCTGGCGGCGCCGCTCCGCCAGGCGGGGGAACAGGCCGTAGCAGCGTTCCAGGTCGGCGGCGATGCCGGCCCGGTCGCGCCGCAGCCAGGCCCCCAGCTCCAGGTTGGTGGCCACGGTCTGGCGGGCCAGCACCCGGCGGCCCTCCGGGCAATGGCCGATGCCGAGGCGCACCGTGCGGTGGGTGCTCAGCCCCGCCAGGTCGGCGCCGCGCCAGAGCACCTGGCCGGCCGCGGCGCCCACCAGCCGGGAGATGGCCCGCAGGGTGGTGCTCTTGCCGGCACCGTTGGCACCCAGCAGGGCCACCAGCTCCCCTTCCCTCACCTGCAGATCGAGGCCCCGCAGGGCGGTCAGGGCGCCGTAGCGCACGGTGAGGCAACGCAGCTCCAGCAGCGGGGCAGTCATCGGCCGGCACCGCCCGAGCCACCCAGGTAGGCCTCGATCACCCGCGGATCGGTGCGCCCCTCGGCGGGGCTGCCCAGGGCGATGCGCCTGCCGAAGTTGAGCACCGCCAGCCGGTCGCAGAGCTGCATCATCAGCGGCACGTGGTGCTCGATGATCAGCACCGTCAGCGCGAAGTGCTCGCGGATCGTGCCGATCAGCCGCCGCAGGTCGTCCTTCTCGGCCGGGTTCATGCCGGCGGCGGGTTCATCCAGCAGCAGCAGCTGCGGGGCCGTCGCCAGGGCCCGGGCGATCTCCAGCCGGCGGCGGTCGCCGTAGGGCAGCTCCCCGGCCCGCTGCTCCGCCAGGGACTCCAGCTCCAGCAGGGTGAGCAGTTCCATCGCCCGTGCCTCCAGGCCCCTCCGGTGCCGGCGGAAGCCGCCGCTGGCCAGCAGGGCCCCTAGCAGGGGGGTGCGGGCCGCGTGGTGCAGGCCCACCAGCACGTTCTCCCGCACCGAGAGGCTCTCGAACAGGCGCAGGTTCTGGAAGGTGCGGGCGATGCCGAGCCGGTTCAGCCCGCTGGCCCCCAGGCCGGTGGTGGGCGCGCCCCGCCACAGGCAGCGGCCGCCGCTGGGGGCGGTGAGGCCGGAGATGATGTTGAACAGGGTGGTCTTGCCGGCACCGTTGGGGCCGATCAGACCGAAGATCTCCCCCTCCTCCAGCGCCAGGCTCACCTGGTCGAGGGCCAGCAGGCCGCCGAAGCGGCAGCTGACGGCCTCCACCTGCAGCAGGGGCACCGGGGCGGTGCCGTCGGGGCTCTGGTTCATGGGGCCTGCGGCGCCTGGCGGCCCCGATGGCGGCCCCTGCCGAGCAGGGCGGCCAGCCAGCCCAGCCGCTCCGCCGTGACGAGCCCCTGGGGAAAGAACAGGGGCCCCAGCAGGATCACCGCCCCGAACAGGATCAGGCGCAGGTCGCCCACCGGCCGCAGCAGCTCCGGAAGGGCGGTGAGCACCAGGCCCCCCAGCACGGGCCCCGGCCACAGGCGGGAACCGCCGAAGACCACGAAGGCCAGGGTGGTGATGCTGGCGTCGAAGCTGCCCGCCCGGGCGTTCCAGGAGTTGAAGAAATGGGCCGCCAGGGCGCCGGTGACGCCGGCGAGCACGGCGCTGGCCACGAAGGCGATCAGCTTGGTGCGGGGGGTGTCGATGCCGACGCAGTCGGCCGCCAGTTCGTCGTCGCGGATGGCGGCCATGGCCCGCCCCAGCCGCAGGGCCTCCAGCCGCTGGCACAGCCAGCAGGCCAGGGCCAGCAGCGCCAGGGTGAACAGCACGTAGCCCTCGGCGTGGGCGAAGGGCTGGGGAATGCCGAAGATCCCCATGGCCCCGCCGGTGAAGGGCAGGTTGAGGTTGAACACCCGCAGGATCTCCACCAGGGCGATGGTGGCGATGGCCAGGTAGATCCCCCGCAAGCGCAGCACCGGTCCGCCGATGGCCAGGGCGATCAGCCCCGCCAGGGCCCCGCCCAGCGCCATTTCCGCCAGCAGGGCCGGCAGCGGCGAGGTGGCGCCGCTGCCGGCGAAGGCGGGAACGCCGGTGGAGAGCAGGGCGGCCACGTAGCCCCCCACCGCATAGAAGCCCGGGGTGGCCAGGGACAGCTGGCCGCAGCGCAGGGGCAGGTAGACCGAGAGCGCCAGCAGGGCGCCGAGCAGCATCTGTTCGAGTAGGGCGGCGTCCATGGCCCTCACACCTTGGTGGGCAGGGGCCGGCCCAGCAGCCCCCGCGGCCGCAGCAGCAGCACCAGGAACAGGAAGCCGTAGCTGACCGCATCCTTCCAGCCCGACCAGTCGGCCGGCACGAACGCCTCCGCCAGCCCGACGATCAGCCCGCCCAGCACCGCCCCCGGCACGCTGCCCAGCCCGCCGAGCACCAGCACCGCCAGCCCCTTGAGGCCGTAGCCGATGCCGAAGTAGGGCCCGGCGATGCTGACGCTCAGCCCCACCAGCCCGCCGGCCACGCCGGCCAGGAAGCCGCTGAGGCCGAAGGCCAGCCGCACCATGGCCGTGCTGTCGATGCCCAGCAGCTGGGCGGTTTCGGGGTCCTCCGCCACCGCCTGCAGCCCCTTGCCGTTGCGGCTGCCCTCCAGCCAGAGGGTGAGCAGGGCCAGCAGCAGCACGGCGATGCCCAGCAGCAGCGCCTGGACCGTGCGCACCCGGGCCCTCAGCAGGGGGAAGGAGGCCGGCAGGCCGCCGAGGGCGCCGGTGGGGATGGCGTAGCTCTCCGCCCCCACCAGCAGCTGGATCAGGTTCACCAGGATCACCCCGGCCCCCAGGCTGGTGATCAGGGCCAGCAGCGGGTCGGCCCGGCGCCGGCGTAGGGGACGGAAGGCCACCCGCTCCACCAGCAGGGCCACCAGGGCCGCCCCCAGCCCCGCCAGGGGCAGGGCGCCCCAGAAGGGCAGGGCGACGGGCAGCTGGACGCCGGCCAGCAGACCGTTGGCCCCCACCGCGCCGCCGATCAGCAGGTAGGTGAAGTAGGCCCCCAGGGTGAACACCGCCCCATGGGCGAAGTTGATCACCCCCAGCACCGAGAACACCAGGGTGTAGCCGAGGGCGAACAGGCCGTAGACCGCCCCCACCGACAGACCGTTGACCAGGATCTGGAGCAGGTCCACCCGGCGCCTACTTGAGAAGGGCGAAGCGTCCGCTGCGCCCGCCCGGATCCATGCGCACCTGGGCCACGAAGAACTGGCTCTGGATCACCTCTCCCTCCGGGGTGAAGCGGATCTCCCCCAGGGGGGTGGCATAGGTGCCGGCCAGGATCTCCTCCATCAGCGCCTTGCGCGCCGCCGTCAGGGTGGCCCCCTTCAGGGGCTGGCGTTTGTCCAGCCGCACCAGGGCCTCGCCGATCACCTGCAGGGCCGTGTAGGCCTGGGCGGTGAGCTGGGGCGGGATGGCGCCGCCCTTGGCCGCCTGGAAGGCCTTGAGGAAGGCCGTGTTGGCGGGGGTGTCCAGCTCGGGGCTGTAGGCCTGGGCGATCAGCAGCCCGTCGCAGTACTTCTGGCAGATGGGATAGATGTTGGGGGTGTTCATGCCGTTGCCGGCCACGATCAGACCCCGGTAACCCAGCTCCCGCAGCTGGCGGATCAGGTTGCCGCCGTCCACCGCCTGGAGCGACAGCACGATCAGGTCGGGCTGCTCCCGCAGGGCGGCGCTGATCTGGTTCTGGAAGTCCTGGTCGTTGAGCTGGGTGCGCTGCACCGTCACCGGATCGAGACCCTTCTCCTTGAGGGCCTTCTGGAAGATGGTGGTCTCGGCGGTGCTGTAGGCGTCGTCCTGGGCGTAGAACACCGCCGCCCGCTTCAGGCCCGGCTGGATCTTCAGGGCCCGCTCGATGGCCAGGGGTGCGATCACCGAGCTCTGGGCCGAGACCCGGCTGATGAAGAAGCCGATCTCCGGGATGCCGGTGGCGGTGTTGGAGGGGGCCACCACCGGCACGCCGCGGCGCTGGGCGATCGGGTCGGCGGAGAAGGCCTGCTGGGAGAGGGTGGGGCCGACCAGGGCCAGCACGCCCCGGTTGATCTGCAGGGTGAAGGCCGCATTCGCCCCGGGTTCGTCGCTGCCACTGTCCTCCAGGGCCAGCTTCAGGGGCTGGCCGTTGATGCCCCCGTTGCCGTTGCGGTGCTGCAGGGCCAGCTCCAGGCCGATCTTCTGGTCCTGGCCGTAGACGTTGGCGTTGCCGGTGAGGGCGAGCACCGCCCCCACCGGCACCCCGCCGGCCAGATCAACCGGCTGACTGCCGGGGTCGGAGCTGCAGCCCGCCACCAGCAGGCCGAGGGTCAGCAGCCCGGTGCCGACCTGCAGCAGACGGCCGACCCTCACGCCAGCGAGAGAAAGACGTCGCGGAAGGCGTCGATGGTGGCGTCGATGTCGGCGTCGCTGTGGGCCAGGGAGGTGAAGCCGGCCTCGAAGGCGCTCGGTGCCAGGTAGACGCCGCGTTCGAGCATGCCGCGGTGCAGGCGGCCGAAGCGCACCGTGTCGGCGGCCTTGGCCTGCTCGAAGTTGTGCACCGGCCCCTCGCAGAGGAAGAAGCCGAACATGGCGCTGATGCTGCCGCCGCAGAAGGGAAGGCCCGCCTCGGCGGCGGCGGCGCGGACGCCGTCGATGAGCCGCTTGGTGATGGACTCCAGCCGCTCGTAGGTGCCGGGCTGGCTGAGCAGCTGCAGGGTCTTGATGCCGGCGGTCATGGCCAGGGGATTGCCGCTCAGGGTGCCGGCCTGGTACATGGGGCCGGCGGGCGCCACCATCGCCATGATGTCGGCCCGGCCGCCGTAGGCCCCCACCGGCAGGCCGCCGCCGATCACCTTGCCCATGGTGGTGAGGTCCGGGGTGACCCCGAAGCGGGCCTGGGCGCCGCCGTAGCTGATGCGGAAGCCGGTCATCACCTCGTCGAACACCAGCAGGGCACCGTTCTCCTTGGTGAGTTCCCGCAGGCCCTCGAGGAAGCCGGGTTCGGGGGTGATGAAGCCGGCATTGCCCACCACCGGCTCGAGGATCACCCCGGCGATCTCACCGGGGTTGTTGGCGAACAGCTGCTTGACCGACTCCAGGCAGTTGTAGGGGGCGGTGAGGGTGCCGGCCGTGACGGCGCGGGGCACACCGGGGGAGTCGGGCAGGCCGAGGGTGGCCACCCCGGAGCCCGCCTTCACCAGGAACATGTCGGCGTGGCCGTGGTAGCAGCCCTCGAACTTGATCACCTTCTCCCGGCCGGTGAAGGCGCGCATCAGCCGCAGCACGGCCATGCAGGCCTCGGTGCCGGAATTGACGAAGCGCACCATCTCCACCGACGGCACGGCGGCGATGACCAGTTCGGCCAGCTCGTTCTCGAGCACGCAGGGGGCGCCGAAGCTGGTGCCCTTCTCCAGGGCCTGGTGCAGGGCGGCGATCACCTCGGGATGGCTGTGGCCGCAGATGGCGGGGCCCCAGCTGCCGACGTAGTCGATGTAGCGGTTGCCGTCGACGTCCCAGGCGTAGGCGCCCTTGACCCGGTCGAAGACGATCGGCTGACCGCCCACCGACTTGAAGGCCCGCACCGGGGAACTGACGCCCCCGGGCATGAGTGTCTGGGCGGCGGCGAAGATCTCCTCGGATCGGGTGGTGAGGAGGGAAGGGGCCGAGGCGGGCGCTGAAGGGGAGGCCGAACTCAAGGCGGGATCCGCGGAAGGTGGACGCATTCGTTTCCCATCCTGACCCAGAAGGGTGCCCAGGTGCCGGGCGTCGGTAAGTTCGGAAGCAATGGCACCCCCTTCCCCGGCCCACCGGAACCCATCCGTGACGATCGACTGGGCCGCGATGGAGCGTGACTGCCGCGCCCTGCTGCCGGCCCGGGCCGTGGTGGCGGCGCCCCAGGAGCTGCTGGCCTACGACTGCGACGGCCTCACCCTGCACCGGGCCCAGCCACCGCTGGTGGTGCTGCCCGAGACCACCGAGCAGGTGGCCGCCATCCTGCGGCTCTGCCACCGCCGCGGCGTGCCCTTCCTGGCCCGCGGCAGCGGCACCGGCCTCTCAGGCGGCGCCCTGGCGGAGAACGGCGCGCTGGTGATCGCCACCAGCCGCATGCGCTCGATCCTGGACGTGGATCTGGCCAACCGCCGCATCACCGTGCAGCCGGGGGTGATCAACGGCTGGGTCACCCGGGCGGTGGCCGGCGACGGCTTCTACTACGCCCCGGATCCCTCCAGCCAGGTGGTGTGCTCGATCGGTGGCAACGTGGCCGAGAACTCCGGTGGTGTGCACTGCCTCAAGTACGGCGTCACCAGCAACCACGTGCTGGAGATGGAGGTGGTGCTCCCCGACGGCACGGTCACAACCCTGGGCAGCGGCCTGGCCGAGACCCCCGAGCTGGATCTGCGCGGGGTGTTCATCGGCAGCGAGGGCACCCTCGGCATCGCCACCGCCATCACCCTGCGGCTGCTGCGGGCCCCCCAGAGCGTGGCCGTGCTGCTGGCCGACTTCACGGCCATGGAGGCCGCCGGTGAGGCGGTGCGGCTGGTCACCGCCGCCGGGGTGCTGCCCGCCGGGATGGAGATCATGGACAACTTCACCATCAATGCCGTCGACGATCTGTTCGGCCGCGACGAGTACCCCCGCGATGCGGCCGCGGTGCTGCTGATCGAACTGGACGGCCAGGAGCGGGAGGTGGCCGCCGCCGTGGAGATCGCCGGTGAGCTCTGCCGCCGGGCCGGTGCCCGCACGATCCGGCGCGCCTCCAGCGAGGCCGACCGGGCCCTGCTGTGGAAGGGGCGCAAGTCCGCCTTCGCCGCCGTCGGCCGCATCACCCCCACCTATTACGTGCAGGACGGCGTCGTGCCCCGCAGCGCCCTGCCTTCGGTGCTGGCGGCGATCGAGGAGCTCAGCCGCCGCTACGACCTGCCGGTGGCCAACGTGTTCCATGCCGGCGACGGCAATCTCCACCCCCTGATCCTGTACCGGGCCGATGAACCCGGCGTGACCGACCGGGTTCAGGAGCTGGGGGCCGACATCCTGCGCCTCTGCATCCAGGCGGGCGGCAGCATCACCGGCGAGCACGGGGTGGGCAGCGACAAGCGCTGCTACCTCGACTGGATGTTCGCCCCCGACGACCTGGCCACCATGCGCCTGGTGCGGGAGGCCTTCGACCCGGCGGGCCTGGCCAACCCCGGCAAGATCTTCCCCACCCCGCGCAGCTGCGGCGAATCGGCCCGGCGCCAGGCGTCGACGCTCAGCGTGCGCCTCGACGCCCTCCCCGCCGGTGGTGTTCAGCCGCCGAGCCTGGAGCCCCTCGACGTCTTCTGAGACCGGCCGATGGGCCGGTTCTACGTTGGGGAACCTTCTCCCCTGGCGCTCCATGCTGATCCGCCCGATGGCCCGTCTGGGCGCCGCCGCAAGTGTCGCGATGGGGATTACCGCCGGTGTCACGGTGGGCGCCGCTGTCGGCATCACAGGCGGTCTGCTGGGCGCCACCCCCGTCCTCGCCCAGTCCCCGGTCGTCAACCTGGTGGCCAAGAAGGTGATCGAGCGGTACCAGACCTCCAGCTGCGACCAGCTCTGGGCCGCCCGCAGCGAGCGGCGTGGGTCCCAGGAGCAGCGCGTGCTCGACATGCTCAACGACGATCCCCAGCTGCGTCAGGGCTTCATCGACCAGGTGGCCGGCCCGGTGATGAACAAGCTGTTCGTCTGCGGCCTGCTTCCCTGAGCGCCGGCCTCAGCCCCCCCCACTGAGCCACCAGCGCCCCAGGCCCACCGCGGTGGCGGCGCCGATCACCGGCAAGGCTCCGAGTCCCCGGCTCAGCAGCACCACGGCCACCACCAGCACCAGCACCGCGCCGCCGTCGAGGGCGCCCCCCGGAGCCAGGGCCGGGCCGGCCAGGTAGAGCGCCAGGCTCACGATCACCCCGACCACGGCGGCGGTGATGGCGGTGAGGGGCGCGCCGATCCGCAGGTCCTCGCGGCTTGCCTCCACCAGGGGGCCGCCGGCAAGGATGAACAGGAAGGACGGGAGGAAGGTGAACCAGACCACCACCAGGGCGGCCACCACGCCGGCCGCCAGGGTGCCGCTGCCGTTCCAGCCCCCCATGAAGCCCACGAAGGCCACCACCATGATCAGCGGCCCCGGCGTGGTCTCGCCGAGGGCCAGGCCGTCCACCATCTGGGCGGCGTCCAGCCAGCCGTAGGTCTCCACCGCCCCCTGGGCCACGAAGGGGAGAACGGCATAGGCGCCGCCGAAGCTGACCAGGGCCACCTTGAAGAAGAACCGGGCCATGGTGGCCAGCTGGCCGTCCCAGCCCCCCGCCAGCGTCAGCAGGGCCAGGGGCAGCCCGAGGGCCGTGCCGCCCCCGAGCAGGGTGAGGCCGAGGCCGGGCCAGCGGAAGCGGGCGTGGGCGGGGGTGGGTGTGTCGTCGCCGTGCAGGGCGGCCTCCGGGGGTGGGGCAGCACCGGAGGCGACGGAGGTGCGTGGCGCGGGGCCCCGGAACAGGGCCGGCTGCAGCCGACCGCCGATCCAGCCCACCAGGGCCGTGGCGATGATCAGGGCCGGGTAGGGCACCCGGCCCACGGCCAGGGCCAGGCAGGCCGCCGCCGCGATCAGCGCCAGGGCGGGGTTGTGCAGCGTGCGCCGCCCCAGCCGCCAGGCCGCCTGGAGCACGATGCCGAGCACCGCCGGTTTGAGCGCCCAGAACACCGCCGCCAGCACCGGCAGCTGGCCCCAGAGGGCGTAGATCGCGGAGAGGCTCAGCAGCAACGCCACTGAGGGCAGCAGGAACAGGCCACCGGCGACCAGGGCACCCCCCAGGCCGTGCATCAGCCAGCCCAGGTAGGTGGCCAGCTGGGTGGCCTCCGGACCCGGCAGCAGCATGCAGTAGTTGAGCGCATGCAGGAAGCGACGCTCCGACAGCCAGCGCCGGCGCTCCACCAGCTCGGCATGCAGCAGCGCGATCTGGCCGGCCGGCCCGCCGAAGCTGACCAGCCCCAGCCGCAGCCAGAAACGGGCGGCCGTGGTGAGGCTGAACGGATCCTTCAGCACCGATCGGCACCGCGAAGGGTCACAACTTAGTCAGCGGGCTGTCACGGCGCGCCGCCGAGCGGATGTGTTTCCAGTTACATCCCGCCCATCGATGGGCAGCAGGATGGACGGAAAGGTTTGGCGATGGCAAGGAGTGATGGTCCCAGCTCCAAAGCCGGCGAAAGGCCCGGTGAACGGGCTGGCGGATGGAAGCTGCAGAAGCCGCCGGCCGAGCCCGTCCGTGGGGGTTCCCTCTTCAGTCCGTGGACGAACTGGCGGGCTTGGATGGTGATGCTGGCGGGTGTGCTTGTCGGCCAGGTGATTGGCTTCTCCCCCCAGTTGTTCGTTCTCATCGCGGCGTTCTGTCTGCTTTGTGGCTGGCTGTTCGATCGATGATCCAGGCCCACATCTCGCTGTGGTGAGAGTGACGTTCCCCTCGCTCGATTGTCGGTAGGACGATGTTGTCGCTAACCACCATTCGTGTCACAGTCTTTCTTCGCACACGGTTCCCCTGAGGCGCCCATCGTCCTTCCCGAGAGCCTCCCTCCGGTGCCCAACAACTTCGGCCCGACCCTGCTCCTGGCCTGGGTCTGCTGACGGCCCCACTGCTGATCGGGATGCCACTGCTTGTCCTGGGCCTGGCCCTGCTGCGCTCCGCCGATGGAACCCCGGCGCTGCCGTCCCTCTCCCGTTCGCTGGCCCGCTGGCGTCAGGCCAGTGACTGGCGCAGGATCGACGCCAGCTGATCCTGTTCCGTCAGGAAGCCGTCGTGGCCGTGGTGGCTGTCGATCGCGCTGAAGCGGACGGGCCCATCGATCGCCCGGGCCAGCTCCCGCTGGCTGTGGGGCGGGAAGAGCCGGTCGGAGTTCACCGACACCACGTGGGCGGGGGCGCTGATCCGGGCCAGGGCCGGCCATGGCCTGGGTGAGAACGAGGTAGCTGTTGGCATCGAACCGCTCCAGGAACCCGCCACCTTCCTCGACGCCACCTTCCTCGACGCCACCGTCCTCGATGCCCCCGTAGGTGAGCCGGGCGATGGTCCGGGCCCGGGCCAGCCCCGCCCGGGGCCCGCCGCCGGGATGGTCGTAGTAGTCGCCACCCAGAAAGGCCGGGTCCCGCTGGATGGCGTCGATCTAGCTGCGGTGGCAGGCGTTGGTCCGCTCGGAGCAGCGGGCTGTCGTGGCCAGCAGGACCAGCCGCTCCAGCCGGCCGGGATGGGCGATCGCCCACTCCATGGCGCGCATGCCGCCCATGGAGCCCCCGATCAACGCGTGCCAACGGTGGATCTGGAGCCTGTCGCTGAAGGCGACCTCCGCCTCCACCTGGTCGCGGATCGTGAGCGCGGGGAAACGGCTCCCCCACGGCCTGCCGTCGGGGGCCGGGCTGCCGGGGCCGGTGCTGCCCTGGCAGCCCCCCAGCACGTTCGGACAGACGACGAAGAACCGGTCAGTGTCGATCGCCCGGCCCGGGCCGGCGGCGTGGCTGTCGCCGCTGAATCCATTCAGGAGCAGCACCCCGTTGCTGCGGGCGGCATCGGGCCTCCCCCAGCTCTCGTGGGCCATGGTGATCGGCCCCAGGGTGTCCCCGGATTCCAGCCGCAACGGCTGCTCGCCGAACAGCTCGACGGGTTGCCGATGGCCGCGGCGAGGGTGCGTGCGGGTGGTCGTCAAGGTCAGGCCTCCTGCGGCGAGGCCGGGCGAAGCAGGCGGCTCGGGCGGAGCCCCGAGATCCCCCGGAAAAGCTGGGGCCACCCCTGGCGTTGCCGTCCGGTCACGGGCAGGTGCTGGTGTTGCCAGGCCCCGAAGCCGCCGGCGAGATGGCGGATGCGGCGGGCATGGCCCTGCGCCTGGAGATGGTCGATCGTCGTGGCCGAATGCTGGGTGCTGTCGCCCACCAGGATCAGGTCACCATCGGGGAGCTCGCCACTGATCAGCCAGCCGCTGGGAATGTTGTGACTCCCGGGAACATGGCTGTGGCGATAGCGGCTCCTGGCGCGAAGATCGATGATCAGTGTCGGTGCCTCCGGGCCGTTGGGGCCTGAGCCTGCCAGCAGGCGCAGGAGTTGCCGGGGGGAGAGGAGATCATCGGAAAGGTTTGTGGATTCTTCTTTGTGGATGGCGGTTGCCATGGGGATCCTTGCTGCGGTGCCCCAATCTTCAGGCCCGAAGGCCTTAACTACGGTAATCCGGGCAACAAACCGTTAAAATCAGTCTTTCCGTCAGATCGTTGCACCGATGCGATCCAGGAAGCCCTTCCCGTGCGCCGCCCATGAAAAAGGATCCTGCTGTTCGGCAGGATCCCTGAAGTCCCTTACTCGCACTCCTTCGGAGCACCCCCACATGGTGCGCCTGTCCTGTCGCTTCGGTCGTGGTTGTGAACACATCGCCGAAGGCCTGAGCACACAGGCTCTCCCCAAGATGCCGGTCATGCTGCAGGCGAAAAGGACCCTTCCTCCATTCCGTATGGGCTATCACCACGACCACGATGGCCTCCGGGACCGTCAGGACTCCCTCTGCGATCGGGAGTTCCTCACCCGTGCCGAGCGCCAGGATCTTCAGCCCCTGGAGGTGCGCCGCCTGCTCTGGGAAGGAGCCACCCTGGTGCAGCGAAAGCATCCCCTCGGCGATGCCCTCCAGGGTGCTGTCCAGCTGGAGGCGGAGATGGAGCCGGACCGGATCCGCGCCCTGCTGCCCGATCTGGCCTGGCCCCTGATCTGCATCGGTCGGGGCAGTGGGGGCCCGATCCAGGCGTCAGCCGTTCAGCTGGCGGAGGACCTGCTCAACCTGGGTTATCGGCATGTCTTCTGCCTGGCTTAGTCGATGGGGGCGACGGGCGCTGCTGGGGGCTGGTGCCGCACCACCTCTCCCCCCACCAGCAGGACAGCCTCGCCGGCCTGAAGCGGCAGCCATTCCTCATCCCTGGTCAGCGGTTCGGTGCTGACGATCGTCACGACGTCATCGACGCCGGCCAGTTCGGTGAAGTCGACGCTCAGGTCGTCGTCGGCCAGGGTGGCCCGGCCGAACGGGGCCCGGCGGGTGATGCGGTGCAGGCGGGTGCTGGCATGGGCGAACAGCCAGCTGCCGTTGCTGATCAGACAGTTGAAGGTGCCCTGCTGCTCCAGCTGCCGGGAGCACTGCACCAGCGTGTCGAAGATGCCGTCCAGGTCCGCCGGATCGGCACCGGCGGCGTTCAGTTGCTCCAGGATCCAGCAGAAGGCCACTTCGCTGTCGGTGGTTCCCTCCGGAACGAACAGCCCGGTCGGCGGCAGCGGCCCCAGCAGGTTGCCGTTGTGGGCGAACACCCATTCACGCCCTTGCCAGCGCCGGTGGAAGGGGTGGCAGTTCTCCAGCGCCACCACCCCCTGGGTCGCCTTGCGGATGTGGGCGATCGAGCAGTGGGCGCGCAGATCCAGGCTGGCCACCCGGGCGGCGATCGGCGAGAAGGCGGCCGGGGCGTCCTCCCGATACAGATGCACCCCGCGGCCATCGGGATCGAAGCTGGCCACCCCCCAGCCGTCCCCGTGGCAGCCGGTGGCGCCCCCCCGGCGGGTGAGGCCGTGGAAGGAGAAGCGCATGTCGGTGGGGGTGTTGGCGCTGAGGGCCAGCAGTTCACACATCACCCGAGGTGCACCGAGGCCCCCATTGTCCCCGTCCGGGCTCTTCCCGCTCAGCGGGAGCTGCTGAACAGCTGGTCCCAGACCCCGTTCTTGCCGAAGAAGGTGTCGTTGATCTGCTTCCAGCCGCCGAAGTCGCCGGCCGAGAACAGCTGCTTCACCGGGGCGAAGCGGCCCTTCACCCGGCTCCAGACCCCGGGGTTGACGGGACGGAAGCCCTCCTCGGCGAAGATCTCCTGGGCCGGCTCACTCTGCAGGTAGGCGGCCAGGGCCTCGGCGGCCTTGCGGGTGCCCTTGCGATCCACGTTGCGGTCCACGACGGTCACCGGGCCCTCGATGCGGATGTTGACCTCGGGAACGATGAAGGGTGCCTTGAGGTCGCCGCTGCGCTTGGCCAGGATCGCCTCGTTCTCGTAGTTCAGCAGCACGTCGCCCTGGCCGCGCTTGAGGAACACGTCACTGGCCTCGCGGGCGTCCTTGGGCAGGTTGTCCACGTTTCGGTAGACGGAACTCACGTAGGCCTTGGCCTGGGCCTCGCTGCCGCCGGTCTGGCTGATCGAGCCCCACAGCCCCAGGAAGTTCCAGCGGGCGCCGCCGGAGGTCTTGGGATTGGCCGTCACCACAGTGACGCCGGGCTTGGCCAGGTCGGCCCAGCTCCGCACCCCCTTGGGGTTGCCGTCGCGGGTCACGAAGGCCACCACCGAGTGGGTGATGATCGCGCCGCCGGGCAGGTCGTTTTCCCACCCCGGCTGCACCAGGCCCGCTTCCTGGAGCTTGAGCACGTCACCGGCCAGGGCGAGGGTGGCCACGTCGGCATCGAGGCCGTCGATGATCGCCCGGGTCTGGGAGCCGGAGCCGCCATAGCTGGTCTTGACGTTGATGGCCTGACCGGTTCTGGCCTTCCAGTCGGCTTCGAACTTGGGCAGGATCCGGTCGTAGGCCCCCTTGGTCACGGCGTAGCTCACCAGCAGCAGCTCCTGGGGAGCGCCGTTGGCGCCCGCACCGGCACCGCCGCCAGCCTCGGGCCGGGGGCTGCAGCCGGTCAGGGCCAGGCCCCCCAGCAGGAGGCCGGTGATGGCGAGGGGGGCGGCGGAGCGGGGGAAGGGGTAAGCCACGGTTCACTGATCGACAATCCGGCAGAGCATACACCGGTATCCCGATCGGCTATCAAGCGCCCCCTGTTCCTATGGCCTCCGCCCCCTCCCACTCACCAGAGGGCCAGTTCTTGGATCAGCGGGACTTCGAGAAGATCGAATCCCAGAGCCCTCCCTTGCCGAAGAACCGCTTGTTGATGGTGTCCCAGCCGCCGAAGTCCCGGGCGGTGAACAGCTTCGAGACCGGAGCGAATCGGGATCGTGTCTCCGCCTTCACCTTGGCGTTGACGGGTCGGAATCCTTCCTCGGCAAAGGCCCGCTGGGCCGGTTCGCTGTACAGGTACCTGGCGAAAGCCTCGGCCACCCGGCGGGTTCCCTTGCGGTCCACGTTCCTGTCGACCACCGCGATCGGCCCTTCGATCAGGATGTTGGTGCGGGGAACGATGAAGGGGGTCGTCCAGGTGCCGCTCTTCCTGGCCAGGATGGCCTCGTTCTCATAGTTCAGCAGCACATCCCCCTGGCCCCGCTTGACGAAGACGTCGGTGGCCTCCCGGGCATCCTTGGGCAGGGTGTCCACGTTGCGGTACACGTTGGTCACGAAGGAGCGGGCCCTGGCCTCATTGCCGCCGGTTTCCGTCACCGAACCCCACAGCCCCAGGAAGTTCCAGCGGGCGCCGCCGGAGGTCTTGGGATTGGCGGTGATCACCTCCACATTCTTGTTGTCGAGATCGTTCCAGGTGCGGATCTTCTTCGGATTTCCGGGCCGCACGAAGAACGCCACCACCGAGTTGGTGATGATGCTGTTGTTGGGGTTCTCCTTCTCCCAGCCGGGACGGATCAGCCCGGCCTCCTGGAGCTTGAGGGTGTCGGCCGCCAGGGCCAGGCCCACCACATCCGCCGCCAGGCCGTCGATCACCGCCCGGGTCTGGGAGCCGGAGCCGCCGTAGCTGGTGCGGATGACGACGTTCTGGCCCGTCCGCTTCTTCCAGTCGGCTGTGAACCGGGGAATGATCTTGTCGTAAGCCGCCTTGGTGACGGCATAGGACACGAGCAGCAGTTCCTGTCGTGGCGCCGGTTGCTGCGCCTGGGCGTTCAGGGGCAGCAGGGTGCCGGAACCCCCCAGGGCGACGGCGACGGCCAGGGGGGCGGCCACCAGGCCGGGAAGCCACGGGCGGCGGGCGGCGGGCTGAAGGGGCGAGGAGAACGGATGAAGCACGGTTGACCGATGGGCGAACTGGAGAAAGTTATCCCTGTCGCTTGCCGGGCGATGTAGGGCGGATGACACCGGGCGGAGGTCCGGTGGGTGCCAGGCGCCAGGGCCTGGGCTGCCACAATCCCCGTAAATCGACCGGGGAATCCCTTGGCCTTCAGCGCGAAAACGGGATACGGCCTCGTCTCCCTGATGGAGCTGGCCGCCATCCATTCCCGCGGCGGCGTGCTGCAGGTGGCGGAGATCGCCCAGCGCCAGGGCATCCCCGACCGCTATCTGGAGCAGATGCTCGCCAGCCTGCGCCGGGGCCAGATCCTGCGCAGCATCCGCGGCCCCAGGGGGGGCTACCAGCTGGCGCGGCCGCCGGCCGAGATCCGGGTCGATGACGTGGTGAGCTGCCTGGAGGGGGATGCCACCCCGCGCGCCGGCAGCGAGGGCGCCACGCCCGAATTCGAGGTGCTGGGCCGGCTGGAGGAGCGGCTCGAAGAGGCCCGCCGCGGCATCCTCTCGGGCACCACCCTGCAGGACCTGCTGGACCAGCGGGACCACCTGGCCCAGGCCCAGGCGATGTATTTCATCTGAGCGGACCGTTAAATAGACCACATCGCCGATGGGGAATGTGAGGTATGGTTCTGGGGTCCCCGCAGGCTCCCCATGTGCTGTTGTCGGCGAATGCCTGTCGCCAGCCGAAGGCTGGCTGTCCGCCCTGCCCTGAACCCCCCGATCCCATCGCTTTCCGCCTGCGGCCATGACCACCTCACGCACGCCCCAGACCCTCCGCCTCACGCTCCTGCCCCATGACGTCCTGCCCGACGGACTGCACTGGAAGATCCAGGACGGCTACATCCGCACCGCCTCCCACGACGAGGAGGGTGAATCCTTCACCCTCGGCCTCTGGGGACCGGGTGACTGGGTGACGAACGCCTACTCCACCCTGCGTCCGGTGGAGATCCAGTGCCTGTCCACGGTGGTGGTGGAGCAGGGCCATCCCAGCGAGGCCGAGATCCTGGCCTTCCTGCATCACCAGATCCGCAACACCGAAGAGCTGTTCGAGATCAACCGGGTCCGCGGTGCCGACTCCCGGCTGCTGCGGCTGCTGCGCTGGATCGGCCTCCGCTTCGGGCAGGTGAGCAGCCGCGGCTATCGCCTCTCCCTGCGGGACATGAACCTCACCCATCAGGCCCTGGCGGAGATCTGCGGCCTCACCAGGGTGACGGTCACCAAGACCCTCAACCATTTCAAGCGCCTCGGCCTGCTGCATCAGGTGAGCGACACCGACCTGATGGTCAGCATCCCCTGAGCGCACCGACGCTTCTCAGCACCGACTGATCAGCGCCGAATTCTCGGCGCCCCATGTTCAGCGTCCTTTCTGCTCAACAACACCCACCGTCATGGCCGCCCAGTACTTCCGCTCCAGGCTCAATGAGCCCCATCCCCAGCGCTTCACCCTCGTCTTCCGCAACGGAGAGCTGCTGCGCCACCAGGATCCCCTGGCCGTGGCCCAGTACCTCGCCGACGCCCGCCTGGCGGAGGTTCATTCTGAACCTTCTCGGCGCCGCGCCGCCGCCGCCGCCACGGTCGACTGATCAGGTCGACTGATCAGATCGAGTAGTCCGGCTGGAAGGCGTGGGCCTGGCGGCTGATCACATGCAGTCGGTCGCCGGGCTTGAGGTTGGCGTAGTCCACCTCTTCCCGGGGGAACTGGGCCACCACCACCTCCTCGGAATCGAGCACCAGTTCCGCCTGCAGGTCGCGGCCCATGTGGGTGAGGCGCCGCAGGCGGGCCGGCACGGTGCCCGGCTGGGGGGTGGCATGCACCTGGACATGGTGGGGGCGCACGAAGATCCGGCCCTCCGCCGGCAGCGCCGGGGCCGCATCGCGCCGCACCGGCAGCGAGCCGCTGGGCAGTTCGTTGACGGCGCCCACGAAGCTCATCACGAACGGGGAGGCGGGATGGTCGTAGATCTCCGCCGGGGAACCGATCTGCTCCACCCGGCCTTCGTTCATCACCACGATCCGATCGGCCACCTCCATGGCCTCCTCCTGGTCGTGGGTGACGATCACGGTGGTGACGTGCATTTCGTCGTGGAGGTTGCGCAGCCAGGCGCGCAGTTCCTTGCGCACCTTGGCATCGAGGGCGCTGAAGGGCTCGTCGAGCAACAGCACCCGGGGCTGCACCGCCAGGGCGCGGGCCAGGGCCACCCGCTGGCGCTGCCCGCCGGAGAGCTGGGAGGGGTAGCGGTTGCCGTAGCCCCGCAGGTGCACCAGGTCGAGCAGTTCGTCGACCCGCCGGCGGATCGCCTCGGGCTTCCAGCGGCGCAGTTCCAGGCCGAAGGCCACATTGCGACGCACGTTGCGGTGCTTGAACAGGGCGAAATGCTGGAACACGAAGCCCACCTGGCGCTCCTGCACCGTCCGTGCGGTGGCCTCCTCTCCGGTGATCCAGATGCGGCCGGCATCGGCCTCCTCGAGCCCGGCGATCAGGCGCAGCAGGGTGCTCTTGCCCGAGCCGGAGGGGCCGAGCAGGGCCACCAGGGAGCCGGTCTCCACGTCGACGCTGACGTCGTCGACGGCGCGGAAGTCGCCGAAATTCTTGCTGACGTTGGCGACGCGGATGCCCATGGAAACGGCCTGGGTGGCAGGGAGAACCTGACTATACCGGTAAGCGCACCGTCAAACCGTCCTTTAGTCTGACGCGGTCGTCGCGCCCCGCGCCGTCCCGCTCCACCCCCGCGCCCCCCGTCCCCTGTCCCGATGACCCCCGCCCTCCTGCGCCGCTGGCGCCCGCCGGCCCTGGCGCTGCCCAGCTGGCCCTGGCGCATCACCTGGACCTACCTGGGCCTGATCCTGTTCCTGCCCCTGGGGGCCATGCTGCTCCGGGCCGCCGAGGTGGGACCCGCCGGTTTCTGGCAGATGGCCACCACGCCGGAGGCCATCGCCACCTACAAGGTCAGCTTCGGCCTGGCCCTGGTGGCCAGCGTGATCAACGGCGTCTTCGGGCTGGTGGTGGCCTGGGCGCTGGTGCGCTGCCGCTTTCCGGGCCAGCGCCTGCTCGATGCCCTGATCGATCTGCCCTTCGCCCTGCCCACCGCCGTCGCCGGCCTGGCTCTCACGGCGGTGTACAGCACCAACGGCTGGCTGGGCCAGCCGCTCCACGAGGCCTTCGGCCTCAAGGTGGCCTTCGCCGCTCCGGGGGTGACGGTGGCGATGGTGTTCATCTCCCTGCCCTTCGTGGTGCGCACCGTGGAGCCCGTGCTGCGTTCCCTCGAGAAGGAGCAGGAGGAGGCCTCCTGGTGTCTGGGGGCCACGCCGCTCCAGACCACCCTGCGGGTGGTGCTGCCCCAGCTCCTGCCGGCGATCCTCGGCGGGGTGGCCCAGGGCTACAGCCGGGCAGTGGGGGAGTACGGCTCGGTGGTGATGATCTCCAGCAACGTGCCGTTCCGGGATCTGATCACCCCCACCCTGATTATCCAGAAGCTGGAGGAATACGACTTCGATGCCGCCACCGTGATCGGCGCGGTGATGCTGATCTTCTCCCTGCTGAGCCTGCTCGTCATCAACCTGCTGCAGGTGTGGGGCCAGCGCTATCAGGGCGATGCGGCCTGATTTCCCTCCAGTTTCCGTTGTGTTGATTCCTTCGCCATGACCATCGTTGTTCCCACCCTGGAGAGCCCCAGGCCCACTCCCGCTCCAGGCAGGCGATCGCGCCGCCAGGGCCTGGATCTGCCGGCGATCCTGATTCCCCTGATCGCCTGCGTCTACGTGGGGGTGGTGATCCTGCTGCCGGCCGTGAGCGTGGTGGCTTCCGCCTTCGCCAAGGGGCTGGGCCCCTTCCTGGAGAACTTCCAGTCCCACGAACTGATCTCGGCCCTGCGCCTCACCCTGTTCGCCACCGCCGTGGCGGTGCCCTGCAACGTCATCTTCGGCCTGGCCGCGGCCACCGCCATCGCCCGTCGCCAGTTCCGGGGCAAGGCCCTGCTGCTCAGCGTCATCGACCTGCCCTTCTCGATCTCACCGGTGGTGGTGGGCCTGATGCTGGTGCTGCTCTACAGCCCCAGCCACGGCCTGCTGGGGGGCGTCATCGAGAGCCTGGGCTGGAAGATCATCTTCTCCTGGCCCGGCATCGTGCTGGCCACGATCATCGTCACCTTCCCCTTCATGGCCCGGGAGGTGATTCCCCTGCTGGAGGAGGAGGGCTGGGAGCAGGAGGAGGCCGCCCGCACCCTGGGCGCCACCAACTGGCAGGTGTTCTGGAAGGTGACCCTCCCCTCGGTGCGCTGGGCCGCCCTCTACGGCCTGATCCTCACCACGGCCCGGGCCCTGGGCGAATTCGGCGCCGTCGCGGTGGTCAGCGGCAACATCGAGGGCCTCACCCAGACCCTGCCACTGTTCGTCGAGGACGCCTACAAGAACTACCAGACCGAGCTGGCCTTCGGGGCGGCGATGGTGCTGGGGGGCGTGGCGATCGTGTCGCTGCTGCTCAAGCTCCTGGTGGAGCAGCTGCTGGAGCAGGACAAGCGGGCGGCCAGGATCGAGCCCTGAGCCCCACCGGCCTGATTCGGGCGGGGCACGGGGCGGTTCCCTAGCGTTCGCTCCTGCAGGGAGCGACAGCCATGGGGCCTTGGCAGGCGTTTCTGGAGGCCCCCGCCTTCTGCATCAATCTGGAGCGCCGTCCCGATCGCCGCGACGGACTGCTTCAGCGGCTGGGGGCGGCGGGATTCCCGCGGGTCTCGATCTGGCCCGCCGTGGATGCCCGTTCGGAGGATCTGGAGACCCTGTTCGAGCGCCATGGCCTGGGCAGGCCGATCGACGTCGATCGCTTCATGGCCCGGCGGGGCTCCCAGGGGTCCCTGCTCTCCCACCTGGGCCTGCTGGCCCATGCCATCGAGCGGGACCTGCCGTTGGTTCACATCTTCGAGGACGATGTGTTCTTCCCGCCCATCTGGGCGACCCAGGCCAGGGCCTTCCATGCCGCCACCCCTGCCGACTGGGACCTGCTGTTTCTCGGCTCCCAGATCCTCTACAGGCATCTGCCCACCCCCAGTGTCTTTCGTTTCCTCGATCGCCATCCCCGCCTGAGGTCGCTCTCAGGCCGGGTGGTCTCCAGGCCGACGCGGATCCTGCAGGACATCGTGACCTGCCCGCTCTACTGCACCCATGCCTATTCCCTCACCCAGGCCGGATGCCGCCGGCTCTATGGCTGGCTCACCGGTCAGCCGGTGGTGTATGGGTATGACTACATGATCTGCGACGGGATGCGGCAATCCCCCCGGGTCAGTTCCATTCCCCTGAAGTGGTATGCCTGGAACAGCCTGCGGCTGTGTCCCGATCCGGCCGGCCGCGGCAGCGATCCCGCCATCATTCAGCGCAACCGGGGCCTGGTGTTCCAGCTGGAGGAGGAGGGACCGGGTGTGGTCGGCGACAAGCTATGGGAGGCTGAGGCGAAAGGCCTCGGGGAAGATGGGCCTGGGCTCCCCTGAAGCGATCGCGGCGATGAAGTCCCGTGCCAGGGAGAGCGATTCGGCGATCACCTGGTGCATGTCCATGTACTTGTAGAGCCCCAGCCGGCCCAGGAAGCTGGTCCTTTCCGTCTGCAGGCAATCGCCCAGGTAGCCCTGCAGCAGGGCCTTGTCGGCCGCCAGGCGCTTGGGATAATAGGGCTCATCCTCGGTGCCCGTTTCCTTGCTGTATTCGGTGAACACGATCGTTTTCTCGTGGTGCTTCCAGTATTCGTAATGCTTGTGCTCCCTGCGGCGGGTGAAGGCCACATCCAGGGAGGGAAAGTTGATGCCGGGATGGCCCAGGGCATCTCCGGTTTCGATCTGCCGTTCCCAGAACACCGTGCGATAGCCCAGCCGCCCGCGCCGGTGGCCGAAGAAGCCATCGAGGGGGCCCGAGTAGAAGACATGGTCATAGGCCTGGCCATCGGAGGGTTGCCAGCGGTGGTTGAGCGTCAGGGAGATGCGCGGATGGTCGAGGAGTCGCTCGAAGATGGCGGTGTAGCCCTCTCTGGGAATGCCCTGGTAGATCGAGGCGTAATAGTTGTCGTTGTAGTTGAACCGCAACGGCAATCGCTTCAGCACGGAGGCCGGGATCTGCTCAGGCTCGCAGCCCCAGTGTTTCTTCGTGTAGCCATGGAAGAACGCCCGGTAAAGCTCATCGCCCATGAAGTGCAGTGCCTGCTCTTCGAAGTTCCGGGGCTGCGCGATGTCATGGCGCCGGATGGAATCGACAAATTGCCGGGCTTCTGAAGGCGAGAATTTCTTACCGAAATATTGGTTGATGGTGTGCAGGTTGACGGGTAGGCTGAAGATGCCCTTGTCGATGCTGGCCTTGGGACGGTTGATGAACGGCATCATCTCCGTGAAGCGTTGCACGTAGTTCCATACCTGCCGATCGCTGGTGTGAAAGATGTGGGCTCCGTAGGTATGCACGGTGATGCCGGTCTCCGGTTCCCTGTGCGTGTGGCAGTTGCCGCCGATGTGATCCCTGGCATCGACCACATCGATGGAGTGGTCGGTGTGATCGGCAAGCTCCCTGGCCAGCACGGCACCGGCGAAGCCGGATCCAACGACAAGAAAGCGCATGACGGCAACGCTGCGAAGTGATCAGAAAAGGATGCGATCGGGGAGTCTCGATTCGATGAAATCTCGGTAGTCGTCCAGCCGGGTTGCGGGTCTGATGTCGATGGATTTGGAGGCCGTGTCGTAGTGGCGGAAGCGCTTCATGATGCCGTTGAAGTGCTGTTCATCGCTGGCATTCATGTAGTCGACGGGGTGGGTGTCCTTGAGGCCGTGGTATCGGATCGTCCAGCTGAGATGGGGCGGCAGAAAGGAGCGGAACCGCAGGTAGCCGAATTCGCAGTGGTTCCACTGGCAGATGTGATGGTCGAGGCCTGTCCTGGCCCTCGGCGTGAGGATGGCATTGGTGCCCACCACGTTGGCCGGGTCTTCACCGGTGAGCAGCAGCAGCTTGCCGAGGTCGTGCAGGAAGGCCAGCAGCAGCAGGTCGTCGTCGAGCACGCCGTCGCCGACCATCGCCTCGATCACCTGCAGGCTGTGGGTCAGCTGGCTGGCGCAGCCCAGGCGGTTGTCGGTGGGATCCAGGCACTCCCCCAGCATCCGCAACAGATCCATCGGCCGGAGGCTGCCGAGGACCGGCGTCCGATACCGGTCGTTGAGGGCCTCCACATCGGCGATCGTCTGCTGGTCATGGCGATCCAGGATCTGCCGCTGCAGGGTCCGCTGGCGCTCGGCGGCCCGGTGGGCGGGCGAGTCGGGGGGATCGAGCTTCACGAGGCCGAGGCCCGCTGCGGCCAGCCCCTTCTCCAGCCCGCGCCGGGCCCGTCCCTTGAGCCTGGGCACCAGGTGACGGGGCAGCACGTGGCGGGGCAGCAGTGAAGGCGAGAACCGCAAGGCGTCCGCCGCCAAAGGCTGGATCCAGCCTATCGGGGCCCGTGGGCCGCGTCCGGCGCACAGCTCCCGGGCGCCTCGATCTGGAGGGTGCTGTGGCTGATGCCCAGCTGGGCGAGCCGCTGCCGGGCCAGAGACAGCAGGTCTCCATCGAGCGGCCCGTGGCCGGAGCCCACGAGATGGGCGGTGAGGGCGGCGCGGGAGGTGCTCATGCCCCAGACGTGCAGATGGTGGACGTCCTCCACACCGGGGAGGGCACGCAGGGCCGCCTCCACCGCGGCCAGGTCGATGCCCCGCGGCACGGCGTCGAGGCTGGCGCTGAGGGCCTCCACCAGCAGTTCCCAGCCGCTCCAGGCCACCGCCAGCCCCACGCCGATGGCCGTGGCCGCATCCAGCCACATCCAGCCCACCAGCCCCACCAGCACGGCGCTGATCAGCACCGCGGCCGAGACGGCGGCATCGGTGAGCAGGTGCACCACCGCCGCCCGCCGGTTGAGATCGTGGTGGTGGCCGCTGCCGAACAGCCGGGCCGAGAGCAGGTTGACCACGATGCCGGCCGCCGCCGCCCAGGCCACCGGGCCGCTCACCACCGGCACCGGATCCAGCAGCCGCTGCACCCCCTCGACGATCACCACCCCGGCCGCCATCAGGATCAGGGCCGCGTTCATCAGCGAGGCCAGCTGGGTGCTGCGGCCGAAGCCGTAGGTGAAGCGGGCCGAGGCCGGCCGGGCGCTGAGCCGTTCGGCCCCCCAGCCGAACAGCAGGCCGGCCACGTCGCCCAGGTTGTGGATGGCGTCACCGATCAGGGCCAGGGAGCCGAAGCCGATGCCGATCGCCAGCTGCAGCCCCGAGAGGGCGCTGTTGAGCAGCACCCCCCAGAAGAAGGCCCGGGGCGAGCCCTGCCGGTGGGGATGCTCGTGGCCGTGCTGGTGTTGGAGCTCGTGCTGGTGGGAGTGGGACGCCATGGAGGGGTCCTAGCAGCGCTGGCGTGGGCTGGCCTTCAGCCCTGGTAGTGGGAATCGAGCCAGCAGCGGGGCAGGGCCTCCCCGGAGGGAAAGAGCAGCTCGGATTTGGCGTATTCCTGGGGATCCTGCATCTCCTCGCCGCCATGGAGACGGCCCTGGACCTGGGTGTCGAACGGGTTGAACAACTGCTTGACATTCAGCACCTCCACGAGGCTGGCGTCGTCGTTGTGGCGTACCTTCAGAAACATCGCCCTGCTCCGGTTCCCGATCTCTTCAGTCTGCTGGCGCCTCGGTGCCACGAAGAATCAGGACCGTAACGATTCCCCTCACCGTTGCCGGGCCCTCCGCGTCTGAATTCCCGTTCCATGGCCCATCACCAGATCCTGATCGTCGGCGGAGGGGCTGCGGGCCTCACCGTGGCCAGCCAGCTCACGCGAGCCCGGCCCGGTCTGGAGATCGCCATCCTGGAGCCCTCCGCTGACCACTACTACCAACCCGGCTGGACCCTGGTGGGCGCCGGCGTCTTCAGCCTCGAGCAGACGCGCCGCGCCGAGGCCGACCTGATCCCTGAGGGGGTGCGCTGGATCCGCGCCGCCGCCGCCGGCTTCGATCCGGTGGCCGGCACCGTGACCAGCAGCGACGGCGAAACGCTCCACTACGACGCCCTGGTGGTGGCCACCGGCATCAAGCTCTGCTGGGACCGGATCAAGGGGCTGCCGGAGGCCCTCGGCAGCCAGGGCATCACCAGCAACTATTCCAAGGATCTTGTTGATTACACCTGGCAGACGATCCAGGCCTTCTCCGGCGGCAACGCGATCTTCACCTTCCCCGACACACCGATCAAGTGCGCCGGGGCGCCCCAGAAGATCATGTACCTGGCCGACGACGTCTTCAAGCGCTCGCCGGCTGTCGCGGCGGCCACCCGGGTGATCTACGCCACCGCCACCCCGGGGATCTTCGCCATTCCCAGCTTCGCCGAACCCCTGCGCCAGGTGGTGGCCCGCCGCGGCATCGAGCCCCACTACCTGCACACCCTCAAGGAGGTGCGCGCCGCCAGCAAGGAGGCGGTGTTCGCCGTCAAGGACGGCGACACGGTGCGCGAAGAGGTGCTTCCCTTCGGGATGCTGCACGTCACCCCGCCGATGGCGGCTCCGGATGTGGTGGCCACCAGCCCCCTGGCGGTGGCCGGACCGGGGGGCTGGGTGGACGTGGACAAGTTCACCACCCAGCACGTGCGCCATCCCAACGTCTTCTCCCTCGGCGATGTGTCCTCGCTGCCCAACTCCAAGACCGCCGCGGCGGTGCGGGGCCAGGCGCCGGTGCTGGTGGCCAACCTGCTGGCCCACCTCGATGGCCAGCCCCTGGCCGCCCGCTACGACGGCTACGCCTGCTGCCCTCTGATCACCGGCTACGGGCGCGTGATCATGGCCGAGTTCAACTACGACGCCCAGCCCGTTCCCTCCTTCCCCCTCGATCCCACCCAGGAGCGCTGGAGCATGTGGGTGATGAAGAAGGACGTGCTGCCCTGGATCTACTGGAACCGCATGCTCAAGGGAGCCCCGCACGAGCGGCGCTTCATGCCGGGGGCGGCGGGCTGACGCTTCGGCCGCGGAGGCTCACCGGAGAGGGCGTCCCGTTCCGGATCGTCGGGGCGTTCTCGCCGATGGCGCCATCGAGGGCGCCGATGGTACGAGCGCCGTTCATCATGCGTTTCCAATTGCCGGTGCCGGAGGCCTCGAGGCCCGCCCGACAGCGGGTCATCAGCCGGTCGCGCACGGCGTAGCTGGGCGCCATGGAGAGGTCGTGGCGGTCGGCTTTCTGCGCACGCCTCCCAGGGAGTGGAGCAGGTGCTCGACCAGGCCGTCGAGCAGATCCGGCGCCCTCAGGCCCTTTGCGCTGGGGATCGCCGTAGGCGCCGGTTTCGGGGCGACCCATCTCGGTGGCCAGGGTGATTGTGATGTCGGATCGTCGCGAACACCATCCGATCCTCAACAGGGATGGTGAACACCAGGGGGAGGCGGAAATCCCTGCACCTTGGGAAGATGGAGGGGCCTGCCCAGCTCCCATCCCCGACCCTGCAGCCCAGTCCGGGGATGCCCCCGCCTCGCTGTCCCCTCCCGGCGCGTCCAGGCGGCGGCAGGGGCCGGTGCTGGTCGAGGTCCTCGGCCCACCTTCTCCACAGCGGCGCACGGAGCCGGGCGGTCCGGATCCCCCGCCCGCCCCGGACAACTGGCTGCTCGATACGTTGCAGGGCCTCAAGGCCGTGCTGAAGAGCATCGAACGGGAGCAGGCCGGTTGCCTGGAGGCCATCCATCCCCACCACCAGGCCGGTGCCCGCAACCTGCTGCACGTCATCGCCTTCCACGACCATGTCCATCCCGGCCTGGCCGAGGCCCTGCGGCAACGGGGTCTCGGCCCTCTCGGCGAAGGCGACCCCCAGCTGCTCGCCACCCTGGAGGCGGTGATCACCGCCCTCGAAGCGATCGAGGGGCCAGGCCCCAAGGGGGCGACGGCCCCGGGAGACCCGGCCGGCCCCCCTGGCCTGGCCGGCCCGGACCGGCGGGCGCCGCACGGCGATCCGCACCTCGGAGCGCTGGCCGCCGCGGGGGGAGCCGGACGCCTGGTGACCCTGCCGGCGGAGGCGGTCGAGCGGCCGGCCCTGATCGCCGAACTCCTGGCAGCGGGGATGGCCATCGCCCGCATCGACTGCGAGCACGGCAACCCCGCGGTGTGGGGCCGGATGGTGGAGGCGCTCCGCCAGGCCCGGGTGGCGACCGGTCGCCCCTGCGCGATCGCCATGGCCCTTGCCGGCCCGACGCTGCGCATCGGCCTGCTGGCCCCCCAGCCGGCGGTGATCCGCGCCCGGCCCCCCCGTGACCGGATGGGTCGCCCCACCCAGCCGGTGCGGATCCTGGCGGTGCCACCGGGATCCAGGCCCGCGCCGCAGGACCCTGAGCTGGTGCTGCTGCCGGCGCGCCTCTCGAAGATGAAGCGGTTCAAGGCCGGGGCTCGCCTGCGGGGGCGGGATGCTTCCGGCCGCCGGCGGACCCTCACCGTGGTGCGTCGTGGCCCCGATGGGGTGCTGCTGCGGGCCGACAGGACCTGTCGTTTCGTCGCCGGCCTGGTGTTCCGCCAGCGCCGCGGCAAAGCCCGTCTTGAGGTGGGTCCGCTGCCCCTTGTCGGTGGTGAACGGCTGCTGCGGCACGGCGACACCATCCGGCTCACGGCGCAGCCGGACCGGGGCGCCGGCACCCTTCCCTGCACGCTGCCTGAGGTGTTGCCTGATTTCCGCCCAGGCGAACGGGTGCTCTTCGGCGATGGCCGCAGCGGCGGGGTGATCCGAGCGGTGTCTCCCCGGCAGGTGGTGCTCGAGGTCACCACCGCCCGGGCCAGGGGCAGCCGGCTGCGCTCCGGCATGGCTATGCATGTCCCCGACAGCGACCTGCGCTCGCCGACGCTCACCGCCAGGCACATCGACGACCTGGCGTTCGTGATCCGGCACGCCGACATGATCATCTGTGCCTGCGTGCACAGGGAGTCCGACCTCCACACCCTGCGCCGGCGTCTGGAGGAGCGGGGCGGGGGGGATCTGGCGATGGTGCTGACGATCAGCACCCGCCAGGCTCTCCTGAACCTGCCGCAGCTGCTGCTCGCGGCCATGGCCCACGGCGCGCCGGTGGGGGTGTTGCTCGCCCGGGACGATCTGGCGATCACGTGCGGGTGGGAGGAGCTGGCTCCGATTCAGGAGGAGGTCCTGCGGATCTGCGCGGCGGCGCACGTGCCCTGCCTCCAGGCGAGGGACCGGCGGGACCGCTGCCAGTCGCCTCGCACCGGCCTCGACATGCGGAGCCAGGGTGTGACAGGGGTGCCGCTGCCGTGAAGCTCCAGACGATCAGCCTTTGGTGTTGTCGAACAGGGAATCGCGGGTGAACTTGAGGTTTTTCCAGATCTTCTTGATGCTGGCGTAGGCCTCGTCCTGGCTCATCTTTCCATTGGCCTGAAGACCGACGATCAGACCGACCTGGTCGGCGAAAGTCTCCAGGTTCTGATGAAACACCAGCCGCTCGGGACTCCAGTCGCTGCCCCGATAGCTGCCATGGGCCTCCATGGGGGATCGGACATCCTTCTGCTGCTGGCCGAGATCGGGATTGGAGGGTCCCGTGGAGGGCTGGTTCGTCAACGCACGGACATCATCAGGGGATGACCCTAGCGGGGTTCCATTAAGGCCCCGTAAAGACCTGCGGCCAGCCACGTTGGACGGTCCCATGGACGGTGCCGTTGGCGATACCCCCGGACGGACGGTTGCGGTTGAATCGTGCCAACAACCGGTACGCCCGTGCTGCGACTCACTCCGGGGGCACTCGATTCCCAGCGACTCGACCAGCGCCCGGCGGGCCTGCCCACCCACCTCTACGTCCATGGCGGGCTCGGGCCCACCCGTGCCGATGCGGTGGTCTGCCTCGCCTCCGGGCCGGTGCGAACGACCGCCGGCGACATCGACCGTCTGGTCGCCCTGCGCAAGGCGGGAACGCCGCTGTGGCTGCGCCTGCAGGGGCTCGGCGACCGTCGCTTCATTCTGGAACTCCTCGATCGCCTCGAGGTGCCGGCGGTGCTGCGCGGCCCCCTGCTGGAGGTGCCCCAGCGGCCCCAGGTCAACGGGCTGGAGGACCTGGTGCTGGTGGTGCTGCACCGGCTCAGCTTCGCCAAGGACCCGGCCCATCTCGTCAGCGAGCAGGTGGCCCTGGTGCTGCTGCCCGGGTTGCTGATCACCCTGGAGGAAGGCGGCGGCGGCGATCCCTTCCCTGAACTCACTGATTGGCTGCTCTCCCAGTCAGGGTCCCTGGCGGACCGGGACCTGGACGACATCCTCCACTTCCTGATCGACGACCTGCTCGATGACCTGTTCCCGATGCTGGAGGCCATGTCCCAGCGGCTGGATGCCCTGGAGGAATCCTCCCTGCGCAATCCCCGGCCATTGATCCTGCGCCGCTCCTACGAATTCCGCAGCAACCTGCGGATCATCCGCACCATGATCTGGCCCCTGCGCCACCAGATCCGGCTGCTGCTGCGTCAGCGGCAGAGGCTGCTGGGCACCGAGGCCCTGGAGGGCTTCCGGGACATGGCCGAACTGGTGGATCAGCTGTTCGAAGCCTGCGGGTCCCTCCGCAGCCAGTGCGATGCCATCACCCAGTCCTTCGCCGCCAGCGTGGGCAACCGGATGAACCAGGTGATGAAGACCCTCACCATCCTCACCAGCATCTTCGCGCCGCTCACGTTCATCGTCGGCATCTACGGCATGAACTTCGAGTACATGCCCGAGCTCAAGTGGCGCCATGGTTACGCCTTCGTCATGCTGCTGATGCTGCTGATCGCCACGCTCCAGGCCTGGTGGCTGTGGCGGCGGGGCTGGTTCCAGGACTGGACGGGGCAGGGCTGATGGCCCTGGAACGTCTCCCCTGCAGGGTGGCTGTCGCGGTCGCAGCCACAATCTCCCCTTAACCCAACCCCCGGTCTTCGTGGTGCAGGATCGGCCCAGCGCCTTCCCTTCGCTGGTCACGACATGGTCCCGAAGCTGTCCGCGACAGGTCCGATGCTGCGTACCGGAGCCCGGGCCGGGGTGGTTGTCCTGCTGGGGGTCTGGCTCGGGACGTCCCTGACGGCAATGCGGGCCGACGCCCAGACCGCCCCGGCGCCGGTGGTGCGGATCGAGGGGTCGAGCACCGTCTTCCCGATCATGGAGGCGGCGGCCAAGGCCTTCCAGGCGCGACCGGGTGGGCCGCCGGTCTCCATCGCCCTGAAGGAGACGGGCAGTTCCGGCGGCCTGCGCAGCTTCTGCCGGGGTGAGATCCCGATCAGCAACTCCTCCCGCCCGATCAATTCCAAGGAGCTGAAGGACTGCGCCGCCAGGGGGGTCCGCTTCATCGAACTGCCGCTCGCCTTCGATGCCATCTCGGTGGTGGTCAACCCCCGCAACACTTGGGCCAGCCGCATCAGCACGGCCCAGCTCTCCAGCCTCTGGAACCGCAAGGCCCAGGGCCGCATCCAGCGCTGGAAGCAGGTCAATCCCGCCTGGCCGGATCGGCCGATCAGTCTCTGCGGGCCCGGCAAGGACTCGGGAACTTTCGATTACTTCAACAAAGCCATCAACGGCGATTCGGGTAACTCCCGCAGCGACTACACCGCCAGCGAGGACGACAACGTGCTGGTGCGCTGTGTGGAGAAAAATCCCCAGGCCCTCGGTTATTTCGGTTTCTCCTACTACCGAAGCCAGGGCGGCAGACTCAAGGCGCTGGAAATCGCCGGGCCAAAGGGGGCTTGGCTGCCGTCCGTCAACAACGTGCAGCGGGAGCGTTACCAGCCCCTCTCCCGTCCGCTGTTCGTCTATGTGAACGACAAGGACCTGCGCGAGAGGCCCGAAGTGCGTCGCTTCATCACGTTCACCGTGCAGCGGGGTCTGCGGTTCACGGAGCAGGCGGGCGCCATTCCCCTGCCGAAGGATACCTACCGTATCGTTGAATCCAAGCTCTATCGGCATCTGCTCGGCACCTCCTTCGGCGGCGATCTGCCCATCGGACTCACCATCAGCCAGGCGATCCGCCGCAGCTTCGCGGAGATCCGCACGACATCACCCCGTTGAGGCCCCCGGCCCCATCCATGGCCAGCCCGAATGACGAGCCCTTCACCAGCAACGGAGCCTTCGCCGTTGAGCTGATCGGGCGCCACACCCAGAAGCTGGTGTCACTCCAGGGGCCCGTTCTGGCTGACCGGGACCCCGAACCCCTGCATCAGATGCGGGTCTCCCTGCGTCGTCTGCGCACCTGTCTGCAGCAGTTCGCCCCGGCGCTGCGGCTGCCCCGGGCCGTCGGCGATCCGCGGCTGGCCAAGATGGTGCGCCGCCTCGGCATGGCGCGGGATCTGGATGTGCTGCGCCAGCGGCTGGAGCACGAGCTCATCGGCGAACTGCCCGATGGGGAGCGCAAGGCCCTGCGGCCGGTGCTGAAGCAGCTGCGGCGCGAGCGGGCCCTGGCCTACGAGCAGCTGGTCACGGCCCTGCACAGCGGCGGCTACCTGAAGCTGCTCTCCCAGCTGCAGGGGTGGCTCCGGGAGCCCGATCTCACCCCCCTGGGGGCCCTTCCCCTGCGCACCTGGAGCCAGGAGTGGCAGGCTCCGATGGTGGCGGGCCTGTTTCAGCACCCCGGCTGGTTCATCGCCGACCGGCAGGGTGACCTGGAACTCGTCCACGACCTGCGCAAGCGACTCAAGACGGCGCGCTACGGGCTGGAGAATCTCGGGGCCGTCACCGGCTCCCGTTGCCGGCAGTGGATCGCCGAGCTTCGGGACCTGCAGGAGCTGCTCGGTGAACTCAACGATCTCCACGTCCTGGAGAAGGCGATCGATGACCAGCTGCCATCGGGGCTGGCACGCAGCGTGCCCGTGCTGGAGGCCCTGCTGCGGGGCCGGGCCCAGGCCTGCTGGGGGCAGTGGCGGCAGCGGGCCGATGGGCTGGTCCAGCCGGAGCGGCGCCGCAGCCTGTCGATGGCGCTGCTCGAACGGCGCTGCCCGGGCCAGCCCCAGCCCGGCCTGCTGACCGTGCCCGCCTTACCGAGCTCTTAACCAAAGCACTACCAGGCCTTTGCCCGTCCCTCGGGTGTCGCTGCATACAGTTCGATGCATCCGATGCGCTTTCCCCGATGGTATTCACGCCCTCCCGTGAATCCGGCAGCAAGGATGGATTCCGCGAACTTCTTGAAGCGAACTACCAGAAACGCAGTCTGGTTCATGTCAGCGCCGGGAGCCATGTCCCCCTGCTGAAGAACAACGTCTGGCTCGTGGTTCGCGGCATGGTGAAGCTCAGTGCCATCACCATTCACGGTGACGAGATGCTGCTCGGTCTGGCCGGCCCCAACGAGCCCTTCGGCGATCCGCTCAATGGTGTCGAGGCCTACGCCGCCACCACCCTGGCCGACACCGACCTGCTCTGCCTCAGCTGCAGCGAGATCCGCCAGGACGGCACCCTGGCCGTGGCGATGCTGGAGGCCCTCGGCCAGCGGATCCAGCAGAGCCAGGCCCTGCTGGCCCTGATGGGTCTGAAGCGCGTCGATGAACGGGTGCGCGGCTTCCTCGAGCTCCTGGCCAGCGAGTACGGCCAGCCCTGCGAGTCGGGTCTCCGCCTCAACCTGCGCCTCACCCATCAGGAGGTGGCCAGTGCCCTGGCCACGACGCGGGTCACCGTCACCCGTGTGATCGGCGCCCTCCGCGACGAAGGCTGGCTGCAGCTCGACAGCCAGCGGCGCCTGGTGGTCAGCTATCTGCCACGGCGTTGAGACAGTTCTGGGATCTCCCCGCCGCCGACACCGATAATGCCGGCATGCACCCCCCCCTCCTGGTCGTCGAGGACGACGACACGATCCGCGAGACCATCCGCGACGTGCTGGTGCTGGAGGGTTTTTCCGTCACCGCCTGCGGCAACGGCAAGGAGGCCCTGCGCACCCTGCAGGAGTGCCCTCCCGGAGAGGAATTCTCCCTGGTGGTGCTCGACCTGATGCTGCCCGGCCTGGGGGGCCTCGATCTCTGCCGCCAGCTGCGCTCCGCCGGCAACCAGACCCCGATCCTGGTGGTCAGTGCCCGGGACAGCGAAACCGACCGGGTGCTGGGCCTGGAGGTGGGGGCCGACGACTATCTGATCAAGCCCTTCGGCCTACGGGAACTGGTGGCCCGCTGCCGGGCCCTGATGCGGCGCAGCCGCTCGCTGGAGGTGGCCGCCAAGGTGCTCCAGCACGCCAACCTCAGCCTCTACCCCGAGGAGTGCCGCGTCACCCGCGATGGGCTGGAGGTCAACCTCTCGCCGAAGGAGTACCGGCTGCTGGAGCTGTTCATGCAGCATCCCCGCCGCGTCTGGAGCCGCGACAAGCTGCTGGAGCGGGTCTGGGGCTACGACTACTTCGGCGACAGCAAGACCGTCGACGTCCACATCCGCTGGCTGCGGGAGAAGCTGGAGGCCAACCCCTCGGCTCCGGAACACCTGATCACCGTCCGGGGCTTCGGCTACCGCTTCGGCTGAATGGGAGCCGTGCTGGCGGGGCTGCTGGGGCTCGCTTTGGGCTGGCTGCTGGCACGCCGCAGCGACAGGCCCGGCCGCACCGTTGCCGGGCTGTCCCTCCGGCAGCTGATGCGCTGGATCGACGCCGCTCCCGATGGCTGGGTGATCCTCGACAGCACCGACCACATCCAGCTGATCAACCAGCGGGCCGAACGGCTCCTGGAGGCCCCCGGAGCGGGGCTGCGGCGCCAGGAACCCCTGGAGCGGGTGTGCCGCTCCAGGGAACTGGAGGAGGTGGTCCGCAACACCCGGCGACGGGAGCGGCCCCAGCGGCTCGACTGGGAGCTCGGCGACCAGCAGCTGGCGGTCTTTGCCCTCCCCGGTGAGGGCGGCTGGGTGGCGCTGCTGCTCCAGAGTCGTCGTTCGCTCGAAGCCCAGCTGGAGCAGCAGGAGCGTTGGGTCAGCGATGTGGCCCACGAGCTCAAGACGCCCCTCACGGCCCTGCTTCTGGTGGGCGACAGCCTCGCCGCCCACGTCAACGACGCCAATGCGGTGCTGGTGGAACGGCTGCAGCGGGAGCTGCTGCGGCTGCAGCGGCTCGTGGGCGACCTGATGGAACTCTCCCGGCTGGAGAACACCCTGCCCGAGGGGGTGCGCCGCCGCGGCCGGGTCGAGCTGCCCCAGCTGGTGCAGCAGGTCTGGCTGGGCCTGCGGCCCCTGGCCGAACGGCGCTCCGTTCGCCTCGCGCTCAGCGCCGAGGGGGACCTGGCGGTGCTGGGGGATGGCTCGCGGCTGCATCGGGCCGTGCTCAACCTGCTGGACAATGCCCTGCGCTACAGCCCGGAGGAGGGCACCGTGTGGGTGGAGATCGAAGCGACGGCGGGCTGGTGCCTGCTGACCGTGCGCGACGAGGGTCCCGGGCTCAGCGAGGACGACCTGGAGCACATGTTCGAGCGCTTCTACCGCGGTGATCCCTCCCGGGTGCGCAGCGACCGGGGGGGCAGCGGACTGGGCCTGGCGATCGTCCAGCAGATCGCCGTCACCCATGGCGGCCGCATCCAGGCCTCCAACCATCCCCGGGGCGGGGCGGTGATGGAGCTGTTCCTGCCTGTGATGGCCTGAGATGGGGTGGCCAGCTCCCGGGGCCGCGGGGCGGATGGCGGCGGTGGCCGATCCGGTGATCGCCCAGGTGGGGGCCCTGATGCGCCAGCGCCCCGATGTCCTCTCCCTGGCCCAGGGCATGGTCAGCTGGGCGCCCCCGGCGGCGGCGCGCCAGGCCGTCGCCCTGGCGCTGGCGGAGGCCGACCCTCGCTTCGACCGCTACGGCGCGATGCAGGGCGAGGAGGACCTGCTGGCGGCGGTCCGGCGGGAGCTCACCGAAGTGCGGGGGCTGGATCTGGAGGGCAGCGACCTGCTGGTGACCGCCGGCAGCAACATGGCCTTCCACGCCATCGCCCAGGTGCTCTGCGACCCGGGCGACGAGGTGGTGCTGCCGCTGCCCTTCTATTTCAATCACGCCATGGCGATCCGCCTGGCCGGCGGCGTGCCCGTGCCGGTGGCGGCGGGGCTGGTGCCCGATCCCGGGCGGCTGGCCGCGGCGATCACCCCCCGCACCCGGGCCATCGTGACGATCTCCCCCAACAACCCCAGCGGTCTGGTGACGCCGCCGGAGGTGCTGGCGGCCATCAACCGCCTCTGCCACCGCCACGGGCTGCTGCATGTGAGCGACGAGGCCTATGCCGATTTCCTCCATGGGACGGTGCCCCATGGAAGCCCCGGTCGGCTGCCGGGAAGCGGGGCCCACACGGTGTCGCTGTTCTCCCTGTCGAAGGCCTACGGCATGGCCGGCTGGCGGGTGGGCTATGCGGCGGTGCCGCGCCAGCTGATGGGGGCGCTGGCCAAGGTCCAGGACACGGTGCTGATCTGTCCGCCCCTGGTGAGCCAGCGGGCGGCCCTGGCGGCCCTGGAGGCCGGTCCGGCCTGGTGCCGGCCCCACATCGCCGCCCTCGGCGAGCGGCGCCGGCAGCTGTTCGACGCGGTGGCCGCCGCCCGCGCCGGCGGCCAGGCGGTGGAGCTGCTGGGCCCCCCCGACGGCGCCTTCTATGGGCTGCTGCGGTTCCCCTGCAGCCTGGGGGGCGCGTCGCTGCTGCGCCATCTGGTGCTGGGGCACGGTGTGGCCGCCCTGCCGGGCGAGAGCTTCGGACTGCCCCAGGTCGGCGGGCAGTCCCTGCTGCGGCTCAGCTACGGCATGCTCGACGCCACCGCCCTGGCGGAGGCCCTGGGGCGCCTGTTCAAGGCGCTGGCGGCGCTGCCGGCCACCGGCGACTGATCCGCCTCAGGGCCTGGCCCCGGCGGCACGGCTGTCTCCTCCGCTTCGGCTGTCTTCTCCGCCACGGCTGTCGCCTGCGGCCCGGCTGTCGCCCGCGGCCGCCAGCAGCCAGAACGTGCTCCCGTCCGGCCACAGCAGCAGCACCTTGCCGCCGGCGAGCACGGCGAGGGGGTCGCCGGAGGCCAGACCGGCGCTGCGGGCTCTGGCGAGCGGCAATCGCCGCAGCTCCATTCCCTCCGGAGCGGTGGCCATCCCGGCGGGGGCCTCCCGGGTGGGCGTCGCCTGCTCCCACAGCGCCGTGACGGCGCTGGCCTCGGCCGCCTCGAGCGCCCTGGCCTGCAGGGCCAGGGCGAGCATCCGGGTCGCCGCCAGCTCCGCGCCCGTCCTGGCGCCGGCGCGCTCCCGGCCGGCTCCCGGCGGCGCCGGCGTGCCGGCCGCCGCCCGTGCCCGGGCCGCGCCCCTGTCGGCCCCGCGACGCGGTTGCGCCGGCAGATCCGTCGGCGGGGGCGGCGGCAGGGCGCTGAGCGGGGGCAGGGGCAGGGCCGCCAGGGCCGGTTCCCGCGCCTGCTGGCGGCTGAACCGCAGCAGTTCAGGGGTGTCATCCGCCGCTGGGGCCGCGGCGGCGGGTGCTGGGCTGGCGGGCGGACGCAGGGCCGCCATAACGAGAAGCCCGTTCAGGGCCAGGGCCCCCAGCAGGGGCAGGCGCAGATGGCGCCAACGGGGGAAGCGGAAGCTGGCCTTGATGGTCATGGCAGCTGCAGCTCCAGGGGCAGGTCGGAGCGGCCCAGGCGCTCCATCAGCTGCTGCACCGATCCCCAGGGGACGTCCCGATCAGGGATCAGACGCAGGGTCGGCTGGCCGGGGCCATCCTGGAGCCGCTGGAGCACGGCGGCCAGCTGCCCGGGCGGGACCGGCTGGTTCCAGAGCCGCAGCCGGCCGTCGACGTCCAGGTGCAGGCTGACGATCCCCTGACTCGCCGGACGCTGGGCCAGCCGCTGGGGCACCAGCAACAGGGCCAGGGACAGCAGGGCCAGTCCGGTGGCCATGGCTCCGAGCGCCAGGGCGTCCAGGGCGGCCCCCCAGCGAGGCGTCGGGCCGGCGCCGGCGTTCATGGGCCCGCCTCCGGCAGGGCCAGCCCCACCGGCCGGGGGCTGATCGCGCGCAGGTGGGCCAGGGAGCGGGCCACCTCGCCCAGGGGCAGGCGGGCCGCCGGCAGGAAGTGGATCTCGCTGCCGGCCGGCTGGGAGCCCAGCAGGCCCGGCAGCCGGCCGCGGGAGACGGGTTCCCCGTTCACGAACCAGCGATCGCCGGGCGCCTGCACGACCCAGACGGCCCCCGTCAGGGACGGGCCCCCCGGCGGCCGCAGCCGCGGCTGGCGCTGCCGGGCCAGGTCGGCCAGCGCCGCCACCGACCCGCACAGCAGCAGGGTCAACCCCACCAGGGCGGCAAGGGCGTGGTTCATGCCGGCGGTGCCCAGGCACGGCCGAGCCGCTGCAGCCGCTGGCATTGGCTGCGCCGCAGCCACTGGTTGGCGAACAGCCCGGTGCTGGCGATCAGGCTGAGGATCAGCCCGAGGGCCGTGCTCAGCAGCACCTGGCCGAATCCGGCCAGGTTGGCCCCGGCCGGCAGCAGCAGCTGGGGGCCGAGGCTGGCGAGCACCTGCATCAGACCGAGCACGGTGCCCACCAGCCCCAGCAGTGGGGCCAGCACGACAGCCGCCTGCAGCAGGGGTTCGCCGAAGCGCATCTCCAGCTCCCAGTCCTCCAGCAGACGTCCGGCGGCCGGCCCCCCGTGGTCGGCCAGCACCCGCTCCCACTGCTGGCGGCGGGAGGCGCGGCCTCGCCACCACTGCCACCAGTACCGGCCCCGGTCGATCACCACGGTCACCACGGCGATGGAGAGCAGCAGCAGCAACAGGGCGATGGGTCCATGGATCCCGGGGACCGGTGTCTTCACCCCTGACGACGCTGCAACCGATGGGGGCGATGGTATGGGCCGACGTCGCCCGGACGACGTGCCCCAGCTGCTTGACAGTCCCCGGGGATCGGGCGCTGACTAAGGTGCCCATGGACCGGATCCAGAGGGAGCACCATGAGCCCCATCCACGCCGATAACAGCCTCAGCATCGGGCAGACCCCGCTGGTGGAGCTGCATCGCGTCACGGAGGGATGCGGCGCCCGGGTGCTCGCCAAGATCGAGGGCCGCAATCCGGCCTACTCGGTCAAATGCCGCATCGGCGCGGCGATGATCTGGCAGGCCGAGAAGGATGGTCTACTGGGCCCCGGCAAGGAACTGATCGAGCCCACCAGCGGCAACACCGGCATCGCCCTGGCCTTCGTGGCCGCGTCCCGGGGCATCCCCCTCACCCTCACCATGCCGGAGACGATGAGCCTGGAGCGGCGCAAGCTGCTCACGGCCTACGGCGCCCACCTGGTCCTCACCGAAGGGCGGCAGGGCATGGGGGGGGCCATCGCCGCCGCCCGGGAACTGGCGGAGTCCGAACCGGACCGCTGGGTGATGCTGCAGCAGTTCGTGAACCCGGCCAATCCCCGCATCCACCACGACACCACCGGCCCCGAGATCTGGACGGACACCGGCGGCGTGGTGGATGCCCTGGTCTGCGGCGTCGGCACCGGCGGCACCATCACCGGCGTCAGCCGCTACATCAAGACCACCCTCGGCCAGCCGCTGGTGTCGGTGGCGGTGGAGCCGCTCAACAGCCCCGTCATCCGCCAGACGATGGCGGGCGAGGACCTGCGGCCCGGCCCCCACAAGATCCAGGGCATCGGCGCCGGCTTCGTTCCCGCCAACCTCGACCTGAGCCTGGTCGACCGGGTCGAGGCCGTCAGCGATGAGGAGGCGGTGACTATGGCCCGCCGCCTGATGAAGGAGGAGGGGATCCTGGCGGGCATCTCCTGCGGCGCCGCCACGGTGGCCGCCCTGCGGCTCGCCAGGGAGCCGGCCTTCGAGGGCCGCACGATCGTGGTGGTGCTGCCCGACTCCGGCGAGCGCTACCTCAGTTCGGTGCTGTTCGAAGGGGTGTTCAACGAACGGGGCCTGGCGGCCGTCTGACCCCACCGACCGCTCGAGTGCTGCGAGGCCACCGCCGATGAGTTACCTGCGTCAGATCATGCAGCGGCTCCATGACCGCAGCACCGCTCCGGTCCCGGTCGATCGCTCCGGGGATCCTGCCGTGCTGGAGGAGCACCTGACCCTCTATGCCGCCCGTCTCGAGGACTGCAGCGACGCCATGCTGCATTACGAGGCCGCCTGGCTGGAGCAGCACATCGAGACCCTCGAACTCTGCGCCCGGCAGCCGACCATGCTTGCCAGCGCCGGGGGGGCCGAGCGGGTCGAGCGGCTGCTGCAGGAGAGCCTGCGCTTCCGCCAGCTGCTGGAGCGTTGCCGGGAGGCCAGGGGGCTGACGGGGGAAGGGGTGCGGGCCGCCGTGGTGGCCAGCGAACATGCCTGGGAACTGTCCGACCCGGGACTCCGCCGGGCCTGGGGCTTTCCCGCCGATCCCTCCAGCGGTCCCGGGGCCTGATCGCCGCCCGTGTCCGACCGCGCACCCTGTTCGCTGCGATACATACCGCCGCCCGAGGTTCCCCCAAGGATTGGCGGAACGTCCCCCTGCGGCACCATGGCGAGCTTCACGATCAGCCTGGAAGGAGGGAAATCCTTCACCTGTCCCGACGACACCTACATCCTCGACGCGGCCGAGGAGCAGGGCATCGATCTTCCCTACTCCTGCCGCGCCGGGGCCTGCAGCACCTGCGCCGGCAAGATCCTCTCCGGCAGCGTCGACCAGTCCGACCAGAGCTTCCTCGACGATGACCAGATCGGCGAAGGCTTCGCCCTGCTCTGCGTCAGCTACCCCCTCTCCGACTGCACCATCCAGCCGGGGGTCGAGGACGAACTCTGATCGTCCCGGTCCTGATCAGCCGGCCATGGTGACGAACTCCTCGGCCACCGAGGGGTGCAGCGCCATGGTGCGGTCGAAATCGGCCTTGGTGGCGCCCATGCCGATGGCGATCGCCGCCATCTGAATGATCTCGGCACTATGCTCGCCCACCATGTGGCAGCCCACCACCTTGTCGGTGGCGGCCTCCACGACCAGCTTCAGCAGCACCCGGGGGCCCCGGGCCGGCAGCGCCTGGGCCATGGGCCGGAACCGCGCCCGGTGCACCCGGATGCCGTCGGCACCGAAGCGCTCGATCGCCGCCTCCTCGCTCAACCCCACCCCGGCCAGTTCCGGCTGGCTGAAGACGGCGCTGGCCACCAGGTCGTGGTTCACCTGGCGGGGCTTGTTTCCGTAGACCGTGTCGGCGAAGGCGCGGCCTTCATCCACCGCCACCGGGGTGAGGTTGATGCGGTCGGTCACGTCGCCGACGGCATGGATGTGGGGCACGTTGGTGGTCTGGTCGGCATCCACCGGGATGCGGTGGCCCTCCACGGCCACCCCGGCGCACTCCAGCTGCAGGCCCTCGAGGAAGGGTCGGCGGCCCGTGGCCAGCAGCACGCCGCCGCAGGGCAGCAGCTCGCCGCTCTGGGTGACCACCTCCAGGGCGCCGGGGACGCCGGTGATGGCGGCGGGGCTGTGGGCGAAGCGGATCTCGATGCCTTCGGCCTCCATGGCCTCCTGCACGGCAGCGGAGGCCTCCCGGTCGAAGCCCCGCAGCAGGTGGTCACCCCGCACCAGCAGGGTCACGGCCACCCCCAGGCCGTGAAGGATGCAGGCGAATTCGCAGGCGATGAAGCCGGCGCCCACCACCACCACCCGGTCCGGGAAGCGCTCCTGCAGGAACATGTCGTCGCTCACCCAGCCCAGTTCGGCCCCGGGGATGCTGGGCCGGTGCGGCCGGCCGCCGGCGGCGATCAGGATCCGCTCCCCCTTGAGGCGCCGGGTGGTCTCGGCGCCCTGGACCACATCGATGTGGTGGGGATCGGCGAAGCGGCCCCAGCCCCGCACCAGCTGGACGCCGGCCTTCTCCAGCAGGCTGATGTGCAGCTGGTTGAGCCGGTCCACCTCGCGGCGCACGTTGGCGAGCAGCACCGAAGCGTCCGGCCGGAAGCCCTCCAGCTGCCAGCCGTAGCTGGCCGCATCGCCGAGCAGGTGCCGGTAGGCCGAGCCGTAGACCAGCAGCTTCTTGGGCACGCAGCCGCGGATCACACAGGTGCCCCCCACCCGGTCCCCCTCCACGATCGCCACGGAGGCCCCGTAGGAGGCCGCCCGCTTGGCGGCGGCCAGGCCACCGGAGCCCGCCCCGAGGACGATCAGATCGAAGCAGTCGGTCATGGCAGCAGGGCGTCGTGGAGCACGGTGCCTTCCAGCATGGCGTCCCGGAGATCGGTGTCCCGCAGGTCGCAGCCGCTCAGATCGGCCTCGCGCAGGTCGGCGCCTCCCATGTTGGTGCCGTAGAGGCAGGCACCGCGCAGATCACTCCCCTGCAGCAGGGCCCCCTGCATCAGGGCGAAGCTGAGGTCGGCCCCCTGGAAATCGGCTCCGCCCAGGTCGGTGCGCTGGTCGAGTCCACCGCGGAAGTCGGCCTCCACCAGCCGGGTGGCCCGCCAGCGGCTGTGGGCCCCGAGCACCCCCCGCAGGCAGCAGCGGTGCATCAGGGCGCCGCCGAAATCGGCCCCCTGCAGCCGGGCCGAGGAGAGGTCGGCGTCGTGCCAGAAGGAGCCCCATGCCTTGAGACCGGAGAGGTCGGCCCCCCAGAGCAGGGCCTGCTGGAAGCAGGCGGCCTCCACGTTCGCTCCCGCCAGCCGGGCGTGACCGAAGCGGCCTTCCTTGAAGCAGCCGCCGCTCAGGTCGCAGTCACCGAGATCCAGCGCCACGCCATCGAGATCCCCCAGCCGCAGGCCGGCGAACTGGCGCCGGCCTGCGGCCAGGGCGCGTTTGAGGGCGTCCAGGTCGGCGGGGAGATCGCCCGGCAGATCGGCGGAACGGTCAGAGGATGGCCGCAAGGGCATCGAGTTGCTGGCGGCGGGAGGCGAGCATCAGCTTCCGGGCCTGGGCCAGGAGCTGGAAGACGCCCTTGTCGATGACTTCATAGAACACCAGGCTGCCCTCGGGACGGCGGCGCACCACCCCGGCGATGGTGAGCAGCTTGAGGTGCTTGGACACGAGGGCCTGGCTGAGGCCGGTCTTCTCGACGACGGCGGTGACGTTGAGGGGCCCCTGGCGCAGGGTCTCGAGCACGGTGAGCCGGTTGGGCTCGGAGAACACCTTGAAGTAGTCGGCCAGAGATTCCATCGACCGCCGCGCAGCCCGTGTGGGGCCGAGGTTACCACGCTTGCATCTCAGACTGTTGATACAGAAACGTGAAACCACAGGTCTGCGTCACCCGGAACACGTAGTATCACGATGTCGTTATGACGCGCCATCGCGTCGCCCACCGATGACCGCCACCCTCTCCTCCCCACCGGCAGGCCCTGCCGGGGCCGCTCCGGCGGCGCCCCCCCTGCGGGAAGACCTGCTGACGCCGCGGTTCTACACGACCCAGATCGCCAAGGCGGCCCGCACGGATCTGGAGCCGCAGCGGCCGGCGTTCGAAGCGATGCTCGCCGAGATGGAGGCGGACTACAACCGGGACCATTTCGATCGCAAGGCACCGCTCGATCGGCTCCGGGACCTGAGCCCCGAGGAGAAGGAGGCCTACGAGAGCTACCTGGTGCGCTCCTGCGTGTCGGAGTTCTCCGGCTTCCTGCTGTTCAAGGAGCTCTCGCGCCGGCTGTTCCAGGAGCAGCGACCGGAGATGGGGCGGCTGTTCCAGCTGATGGCCCGGGATGAGGCCCGCCATGCCGGCTTCCTCAACCGGGCCCTGGTGGCCGAGGGCATCGAGATCGACCTGCCCAGCCTCAGCACCAAGCGGCCGATCACCTGGTTCCCCCTCAGCTGGGTGCTCTACAGCGTCTTCCTGTCGGAGAAGATCGGCTACTGGCGGTACATCCTCATCGACCGCCATCTCAAGGCCCACCCCGACAGCAACTTCGCGCCCCTGTTCGATTTCTTCGAACCCTGGTGCCAGGACGAGAACCGCCATGGCGACATCTTCAACATGCTGATCCGCTGCTGGCCCGCCCTGCGCCAGGGGCTGCGCGGCAAGTTGCTGAGTCGCTTCTTCCTGTGGTCGGTGTTTCTCACCCACAGCCTCACGGTCTGTGAGCGCGGCGAGTTCTACCGGATCCTGGGGATGGACCCGGAGGCCTTCGACGCCGAGGTGATGCGTCAGACCAACCGCACCGCCCGTCGGGCCTTCCCCTGGGTGTTCGATCTGGAGTCCGGCGGCTTCATCGCCCTGCGGGACCGCCTCGTCGCCTGCTTCCAGGAGATGGGCGCCGCCCGCCGCCAGGGGGCCGGCCCGCTGCACCAGCTGGGCCTGCGGCTGCGCTTCGGCGGGCTGCTCTGGCGGCAGTTCTGGCAGCCGATGGTGCGGGCGGAGGCGGGCTGAGCCCGGGCTGCCCGCGGCTTTCCCTGCGGCCTCTGCCAGTGGATCGTTCAGCTTCTGTTCCCTTGCTTTCTTTCCCATGCCCCAGCCCCATCTGAGCGCCGCCTACCGCGACGCCTACAGCCGCATCAACGCCCTGGTGATCGTGGGTGAAGGCCTGGCGGACAGCCACTTCCGCCTGCTGGCCGGACTCTTGCCGGAGGACAGGGATGACCTGATGCGGCTCGCCGCCATGGAGGGGCACCATGCCCGCGACTTCTCCGGCTGCGGCAGGCAGCTGGGCATCCGCCCGGATCTGCCGCTGGCGCGCCGCCTGTTCGCGCCCCTGCACCGGCTGTTCCGTGAGGCCGTGCGCAGCGGCGACCGCGTCAGCGCCCTGGTGATCCAGTGCCTGATCGTGGAGAGCTTCGCCGTCGCCGCCTACCGCTGCTACCAGCCGGTGGCCGACCCCTTCGCCGCGCCGATCATCCAGTCGGTGCTCACCGATGAGGCCGAACACCTGGAGTACGGCGGACGCTGGCTGGCCGCCTGGTTCCCGGAAGTGGCCGCACCGATCGCGGCCTGCTCTGAGCGGGCCCTGCCGATCGTCCTGGCCCTGCTCCAGAGCGTCCGCGACGACCTCAAAGCCATCGGCATCGATCCCGTCGACATGGTGGGCGAATTCGTGGGCTGCTTCCAGGCGGCGATCGAGACAGTGGGCTTCCCGCCGTCCCAGGCCCGCGCCCTGGTGGCGCAACTGGCGGGCCGGGCGGCGCAGGCGGCGGCCTAGGCGACGCCTGCCACGTTCCCCGTGGGCGACCGATCCTGTCGGGGGTGTAATCGCCACCACGACGTGCATGGGGGTTCAAGGCTAGGTCTGGCTTTTGGTCGCCCCGTCATGACCTCCACTGGTTTCGTCGCCACGCCGGCGGCGTCCCTTCCCGCCTTTGACGACAACAGCCTCACGATCGGCCACACGCCGCTGGTGCGTCTCAATCGCGTCGTCGGTGAAGCCAAGGGAATCGTCTACGCGAAGATCGAAGGACGCAATCCCGCCTATTCAGTGAAGTGCCGGATCGGAGCGGCGATGGTGTGGCAGGCGGAAAAGGATGGGCTCCTCGGTCCCGGAAAGGAGATCGTCGAACCCACCAGCGGCAACACAGGCATCGCCCTCGCTTTCGTGGCAGCGGCGCGGGGGATTCCGCTCACCCTCACCATGCCGGAAACCATGAGCCTGGAGCGGCGCAAGCTCCTCATCGCCTACGGAGCCAAGCTGGTGCTCACCGAGGGTGCCCGGGGCATGGCGGGTGCGATCGCCCGGGCCCAGGAGATCGCTGCTTCCGATCCCCATCGTTATGTGCTGCTGCAGCAGTTCGCCAATGCAGCCAACCCACGCATTCACCACGACACCACGGGACCGGAGATCTGGGCCTCCACCGGTGGTCGCGTGGCGGCACTGGTGGCGGGGGTTGGCACCGGCGGCACGATCACCGGCGTCAGCCAGTACATCAAGCGAACGCTCGGCGAGCCCCTGGTGTCGGTGGCCGTGGAGCCGGTGGAGAGCCCGGTGATCAGTCAGGCCCTGGCTGGTGAGCCGCTTCAACCTGGGCCCCACAAGATTCAGGGGATCGGGGCCGGATTCGTTCCCGCCAATCTGCATCTCGATCTGGTCGACCGGGTCGAACAGGTCAGCAGTGCGGAAGCGGTGGCCTTTGCACGGCGCCTCACCCGCGAGGAGGGGATCCTTTCCGGCATCTCCAGCGGTGCTGCCGCGGCAGCGGCGGTGCGACTGGCCCATGAGGAGGCCTTTGCCGGCCGGACGATCGTCGTGGTGCTGCCGGATTCCGGCGAGCGCTATCTCAGTTCAGCGCTCTTCGAAGGTCTCTTCAATGAGCACGGCCTGGCGCTTTGATTGAAGTCGCAGGTACCCCTCGATGTGGCTGAAACTACGTTGTCAGGCACACCAATCGAGGGATGATCCTGAGACGACGGAGCGGCCCCATGTCTCTTCTGCACGGCTCGAATTTCCTTCAGAGAGCAGAGGCGGCGCGGTCGCAGATCCGGGAGGTCGATGCCAATGTTCTGAAGAGCCTGATGGCTGATGGGGCCACAGTGATTGATGTCCGTGAGCCAGAGGAGTTTGAGGCTGGACATATTCCAGGTGCCATCAATGTGAGAGCTTCAATCCTTTCCCAGCAGGTCCCGAAGATCCTCAAGGATCGTTCCCATCCCGTGGTGGTGGTCTGTGCCGGTGGCAATCGAAGCGCCCTCGCAGTCCTTGAACTTCAAGGCCTCGCCTACACAACCGTGGCTTCGTTGCAGACGGGACTGCGCGACTGGCCGGATCCATTGGTACGTCCGGTCTCGGCGGGATGCTGACGTGATCACCTCTGTGCCACGCCGACACTCCGAATCTCTCCTCGATGGGCCTGAAGGTATGGGGGATCATGGCTTGAACCTTGCCGGAATTGTCGATTCTCTCCGGGAACTTCGGGTCCAGTCTCCACTCCTCTGGCAACATCCGAACACCATGGTTCCCCTGCCTTCAACCCAGGCGCTGAAACGGGTGCTGGTGGGCCTGAGAGCCTCCCTTTATCCCCACCGCCTGGGGTTGCCGGAACCCGATCTGATGGGTGTCCCAAGCTCGTCGTCGGCCACCGACTTTTTCGTTGGCCATACGCTCGACACCTGCCTTCGGGAGCTCCGTCATCAGGTCCGCATTGAGATCGAGGCCCGTCGATCCTTGCCCCATGACGGCAGGCAGGATCCGACCATTGATCAGCAGGCTACGGAGATTGTTGTCGCTTTTGCCCATCAGCTTCCGCGCATCCGTTCCCAGCTCGACTCCGACCTCCATGCGGCGTTCCGAGGCGACCCTGCCGCCAGCAGTATCGAGGAGGTGCTTGTCTGCTACCCAGGGATGAAGGCGATCACCGACCATCGCTTTGCCCATGCCCTTCACAGCCTCGGCGCGCCAGTGGTGGCGCGCATCATTGCTGAGCTGTCCCATTCCGCCACGGGTGTGGATATTCATCCCGGTGCGGTCATCGGCGACAGCTTCTTCATCGATCATGGTTCAGGTGTTGTGATCGGTGGCACGTCCATCATTGGCAAGAATGTGCGCCTCTATCAGGCTGTCACCTTGGGGGCCAAGCATTTCCCGGTCGATGAACATGGACATCTTGTCAAGGGCGAGTCACGCCATCCGATTGTTGAAGACGATGTCGTGATCTATTCCGGGGCAACGATCCTCGGCCGGGTAACCATCGGAAAAGGATCAACGATTGGTGGGAATGTCTGGTTGACAAGCAGCGTCCCACCAGGCACCACCATCACCCAGGCCAAAGTTCTTTCTGAGACCTTTGGAGAGGGGGGAGGGATCTAAGTGATCCCATGAGTGGCTGTCCTGATCAGACGTGCTGACTTGCTCTCCAATCTCTGAGTGCCCGTCCATCACTGACGATCTGATCGAGGGCAAGATGAATGGCTCTGTGACTTGTCGATTCTAGTCCTGCTTTTTTGATTGAACATCCATGGCAACCAGCAAATCCTCCCATCTGGCTTTAGGCGATGCAGCCGCACGTCAGTTGGCGAATGCCACCAAGACCGTTCCGCAGCTGCTCGGTATTTCGCCGCGTTGGTTGGTGCCGATGCTGTCCTGGGTTGGGGTTGAGGCCGGCATCTATCGCGTCAACAAGGTCAAGGACGAGTCGCGGGTTCTGACTGCATGCTCACAGCGAGACGAGATCGATCTCCCCGAAACCTTCGTCGATTATGAAGAGGAGCCCCGTGAGTACTTTCTCAGTGCTGTCACAACGACGGTGGATATCCATACGCGAATCTCCGACCTCTACAGCAACCCCCATGATCAGATCCAGCAGCAGCTCAGGCTGGCGATTGAAACGATCAAGGAGCGCCAGGAAAGTGAGCTGATCAACAACAAGGAGTATGGGCTTCTCAATAATGTTATTCCTTCTCAGCGTCTTCAGCCCATCAGTGGCGTCCCCACGCCTGATGATCTCGATCAACTGATCACCAAGGTATGGAAGCAGCCGGCCTTCTTCCTGGCGCACCCCCGTACCATTGCCGCCTTCGGCCGGGAATGCACCCGTCGCGGTGTTCCTCCGGCGACGGTCACCCTCTACGGCTCACCCTTCATCACCTGGAGGGGCCTGCCGATCATTCCCAGCGACAAGCTGAAGATCGAGGCGGGTCGCAGCAGCATTCTGCTGTTGCGCACCGGTGAAGCGCGACAGGGGGTGGTGGGCCTCTACCAGCCAGGCCTTCCCGGCGAACAGGGCATGGGGCTGTCGGTGAAGTTCATGGGTATCGGACGCAAGGCGATCGCCTCCTACCTGATCTCTCTCTACTGCTCACTGGCCGTTCTCACCGAAGACGCCATCGCCGTACTCGAAAACGTTGAAGTGGACAAATTCCATCACTACCAGCATGACTACCGCTGATCACCGCGGGGGCAGTGACGCGGCGGCCCTTCCCCACGGTTTCCCCAGCGAGCTGGAGCTGGAGCGTCTGGCCAGCCTGATCCAGGCCCAGCTTTCTGGCCATCCATCCCCACCCGTGGAGTCCGTGGTCCAGGTCCCCGCCGCTTCGGGAGGAGCCGATCTCGATGTGGATCGTCAACTGCGCGATGACGTTTCCGCGACCCATCTTTCTTCCGGGGCGTCGGAATGGGCGGATCCCCATGCACGCACCCCCCTCGCCATTGAGATTCCCCCTGCCTTCCCTTCCTTGCAGGGGGTGATCAGCCAGTTCCCCGTGGCGATGGACCTGCCCTACTTCGTCGCTGAGCGCGCCCCATTCCCCTCTCGCCTCCCCACCTCGGAGGTCCCCAAACCCGAGGTCATGGCCGGGGCACCGGTGGAGTTCTCGCCCCTGGAGTTCACCCCGCAGGCTTCCCATACGGCCCAACCCCTTGATCCGGCCTACCTGCGGCGCGACTTCCCCATCCTGCAGGAGCGCATCCACGGCCGTTCGCTCGTCTGGCTCGACAATGGCGCCACCACCCAGAAGCCTCTGGCGGTGATCCAACGCCTGGAGCGTTTCTACCGCAGCGAAAACTCCAACATCCACCGGGCGGCCCATGAGCTGGCGGCCCGCGCCACCGAGGCCTATGAGCAGGCGCGCGCCACCTGTGCCCGCTTTCTGCACGCGGCCAGCAGCGAGGAGATCGTCTTCCTCAGGGGCACCACCGAGGCCATCAACCTGGTTGCGCAGTCCTGGGGTCGGCACACCATCGAGCCGGGCGATGAGATCGTGCTCACCCATCTCGAGCACCACGCCAACATCGTGCCCTGGCAGCAGCTGGCCCACGAGAAGGGTGCCCGTCTGCGGGTGGCCCCGGTGGATGACAGCGGTCAGGTGATCCTGGAGGCCTACGAACGTCTCTTCAACGCACGCACGAAGCTGGCGGCCTTCACCCAGGTGTCCAATGCCCTCGGCACGATCCCTCCTGCGGAGGAGATGATCCGGATCGCTCACCGGTACGGGGCCCGTGTTCTGCTGGACGGGGCCCAGGGGATTGCCCACATCCCGGTGGACGTCCAGGCCCTGGATGTGGATTTCTATGTGTTCTCCGGCCACAAGATCTACGGGCCCACCGGCATCGGCGTCCTTTACGGCAAGCGCGATCTGCTGCAGTCCATGCCCCCCTGGCAGGGGGGCGGCAACATGATCCGCGACGTCACCTTCGAGCGCACCCTCTACCAGGACCCGCCCCAGCGCTTTGAGGCCGGTACCGGCAACATCGCTGACGCCGTGGGTCTGGCCACGGCCCTGGAGTACGTGGAGCGGATCGGCATGCACGCGATCGATCGTGCCGAGCAGGACCTTCTGGCCTATGCGACGCCCCTGCTGCTAGCCATTCCAGGACTTCAGTTGTTCGGCCGTGCCGATCACAAGGCTGGCGTGCTCTCGTTCCTGCTCGATGGCCAGTCCCCTGAGGCGGTGGGGTCGGCCCTCAACCAGGAGGGAATCGCCGTGCGTGCTGGCCACCATTGTGCCCAGCCGATCCTGCGTCGCTTTGGCGTGGAGAGCACCGTGCGGGCGACGCTGGGTCTCTACAACACCCACGCCGACGTGGATGCCCTGGTGGCCGCGTTGCGGCGCCTGGCTGCCTGAGCGGACGTCTCCCCCAGATCGGCCTGCCAGGAGAATCGGGCAAGTCATTGTCAGCGCCGACTCAAGATGGAGTGGCCAGGACTACAGCACTACCTCACGGTATCCGTCCTTTTCAGGATCAAACTCAGGAGGGCCTATTCGCCATTGTGGCTGAAACTACAATGACCGTGATTGCGATGACCTTTTGTGAAGTCAATGGAGAGATATCAGGCCCTTGGCGACGAGAATGTCTGTACGCGATGAACCCTTCTTGCCGGATCTTTCGGCTGGAGAGGTACGCGTTTTTCAAACAACCTCATCCCCGCATCGGGAGAAGTAGTCACTGTCATGACCTACGACGCTTTCACCAAACTCATCGCCCAGGCTGATGTCCGCGGCGAGTTTCTCAATTCCGGCCAGCTGGATGCTCTTTCCGGCGTCGTCGCCGACAGTTTCAAGCGTCTGGATGCCGTGAATCGGATCACGTCCAGCGCCTCCACCCTCGTCACCAACGCCGCCCGCGAGCTGTTCGCCCAACAGCCCGCCCTGATCGCGCCAGGCGGCAATGCCTACACCCACCGTCGCGTCGCGGCCTGCCTGCGTGACCTCGACATCATCCTCCGCTATGTCACTTACGCGGTCTATCTCGGCGACGCGTCGGTGCTTGAGGACCGCTGCCTCAACGGTCTGCGCGAGACCTACCTGGCCCTGGGCGTGCCCGGAGCTTCGGTGGCCGAAGGCGTTCGCCTGATCAAGGGTGCAGCGATCGATCTGGTGCTCGACCGCAACGGAATCACCCAGGGGGATTGCTCCGCGCTGGCCTCCGAGATCGGCACCTACTTCGATCGCGCTGCCGCTGCCGTCAGCTGACGGCCTTCCATCCATTCACCTCTGCCATTCATCCCGTCATGTCCAAGACTCCCCTCACCGAAGCCGTTGCTGCCGCCGATTCCCAGGGCCGCTACCTCAGCAACACCGAGCTGAACGCCGCCTTCGGTCGCTACGAGCGCGCCAAGAATGCCCTTGAGGCCGCCAAGGCGCTCACCGCCAAGGCTGACGACCTCGTCAATGGTGCCGCCCAGGCCGTCTACAACAAGTTCCCCTACACCACGCAGCTCCAGGGCAACAACTACGCCTACGACGCCCGCGGCAAGGCCAAGTGCTCCCGTGACATCGGCTACTACCTGCGTCACATCACCTACTCCCTGGTGGCCGGCGGCACGGGCCCCCTCGACGAGTACCTGATCGCCGGTCTCGATGAAATCAACCGCGCCTTCGAACTCTCCCCCTCCTGGTACGTGGAGGCCCTGAACTACATCAAGGCCAACCACGGCATTTCGGGTGACCCCGGCGTCATCGCCAACAACTACATCGACTACGCGATCAACGCCCTGATCTGAAGATCTCCTCCAAGGAACGACCACCGGGGCCCCGCCAGGGCCCCTTTTTGATGGCGCTTCTGGCCGACGGCTCCACCATCCACCGCCTCAGAACCCCGCCTCGTCGAGCATCCCCCGCAGCACCTCGGCGCTGTCGCGCAGCTGCCCCATCTCCTTCTCCGTCAGGGCCATCTGCACCAGGGCGGCGGCGCCGCTGTCGTTGACGATCGTGGGCAGGCTGAGGCAGACATCGGGCAGGCCGTAGTGGCCGTGGCTGCGGCTGCTCACCGTGAGCATCTGGTCCTTGCTGCGCAGCACCGCCTCGACGATCTCGGCAGTGGCCAGCCCGATCGCCCAGGAGGTGCTGCCCTTGAGCCGGATGATCTCGTAGGCCGCCTCGCGCACTTCGGCGTGGAACAGCTCCTGGAGCTCAGGGTCCGCGAGGGTGCGGCTGCCTTCCCAGCCGCCATCGACAAGGCCAGAGCCAGCCACCGTCACCCGGCTCCAGAGCGGCACCTCCGAATCGCCGTGCTCGCCGATCACGCAGGCCTGGACGTCGTGGGGATCGATGCCCAGCCGGCGGCTGATGGCCATGCGGAAGCGGGCCGAATCGAGCACCGTGCCCGAGCCGATCACCCGGTGGGCGGGGAAGCCGCTCAGCTGGCCGGCGATGTGGGTGAGCACATCCACCGGGTTGCTCACCACCAGCAGCACCGCCCGGGGGCAGTGGAGCGCGATCGGCGGTATGAGCCTGCGGAACAGGGCCGCATTGCGCTCGACCAGCTCCCGCCGTGACTGGCCCGGCTGCTGGGCCACACCGGCGGTGATCACCACCAGATCGGCGTCCCGTCCCTCCTCCTCCACGCTCCCGGCCCGCAGGTCCGTGCGGGGCAGGAACGGCAGGCCGTGGCAGAGGTCCATCACCTCCCCCTCCAGCCGGTCATGGGCCACATCCACCAGCACCAGCTCCTCCTGGCAGCCCCGGTGCAGGATCGCCACGGCGCAGGCCATGCCCACGGCGCCGCAGCCCACGATCACCACCTTGCGGCCGGGCAGGGTGCGCCCCCGGGCCTGGGCGCCGGTAGGCAGCAGCAGGTTGCAGAAGGGGGCGGCGGAGCTGCCGCCGACGGCCGGGGTGAGTTCAGGCACCGGCGGCAGGGACCTGGGGATGGCTTGAAGGGATCGTTGCGGTTGGGTTCACAGCGCCTCCGCCCGGGGAATCGGGCCGTCAGCCCAACAGAAACACCCCCGGGCGTCGCTGTCACGGGTCTGGGACCACCGCTGGGGGTGTTCTGCGCGGCCAGCCACCGCTGATCCGTGGCGACCTGATCCCCCTTCAGCTCTTCTCGGCGCCAGCGCCCTTGGTCGCGGTGTCGGTGGCCGGCGCCCGGGGGGGGAGTGCCCCCGCCCGCTTCTGCAGCCAGCCCGTCGTCAGAGCGAGTGTCCCGCTGCAGCCACCGAAGCGCAGCTGCAGCCAGGTGATCACGGCGGCGTCAGCGGCCACGATCGCTTCGATGGGGTCCTGGGGCCGGGCCTGGCCCTGCTCTTTCGCAGGGGAATGCTGTAAGGCCTGGGTCAGGTGCAGTTCCTCCACCAGCTCCGTATCCAGATACCAGAGCTCCACGTCCGCGCCCTTGCGCTGGCGGCGTTCCTCGATCAGCTCCCGCAGCTGGCCGTCCCCACTGAGCTGGCCCCGTGGGGCCACCAGAAAGGAGAGGGAGCGCAGGGGCGCGGCGGCCGGGGCCTCGCTGGTGAAGGACATGGTGGATGGGGTGGGTTGCAACGAATCTGTTGCCATAGAAGCATGTAACAACAGTACCGTTATAACGTGGGCATCAGTGCCCCACCGGGCCCGCTCTCCTTCGGTTCCGTTCCCCATGACCGCCGCCATCCCTGTCGCCATCTCCGACCACGCCAGGCCCGCCGATGTCCTCGCCCGCAAGGGCTTCGGCCCCCGGGTGCGACGGCTCCATGGCCGCATCGGTGCCGCCCACCACCAGGCGGAGGGCATGGCCTTCTCCCGGTCGCTGCTGGCGGGGCAGGCCCACCCCCTCCAGCTGGCGGCCCTGATCCGTGCCCTGGCCCCCGCCTACGACCTGATCGAGGCCCGGGGCCCCCTGCTCGCCGCCGCCCTGGGAGCCGAGGGCTTCCCCTGGGCCGACCTGGCCCGCAGCCGGGCCCTGCGCCAGGACATCGCCGGGCTGGCCGTGGTCCCGGCCACGCCCGCTTCCGCGGCGGCCGCGATCTGGCTGGAGCATCTCCACCGCCTGGCCCAGCAGACCCCGCACCGGTTCATGGCCCACGTCTACGTGCGCTACGGCGGCGATCTCTCCGGAGGCCAGCAACTGGCCGAGCAGGCCAACGGCATCCTTGCGGACCAGGGCCTGCCGCCCCTGCAGTTCTGGGCGTTCCAGCGCCCTATCCCCGCGCTGAAGCAGGAGCTCCATGACGCCATCGAACGGATGGACCTCAGCGCCGAGGAAGAGCTGGAACTGCTCGAGGAAGCGGTGATCGCCTTCCACGACACCCAGCGGTTGCTGGCGGAGCTGGGGGACCTCGCCGCCTGAGCGCCCCTCCACAGCCCATCGGCCCCTCCAACCCCTTCCGCCCCCAACCCCCTTCCCCATGACCCCTGCGGCCACCCTCTCCCCGCGTCCCGCCACCCCGATCGATCTGCTGCTCAAGCACGACCGGCCCGTCCCCCGTTACACGAGCTATCCCACGGCCGCGGCCTTCCACGGCGGCGTCGGTGCGGCCGACCTGGAGGCCCAGCTGGCCCGCCCCACCGACGCGCCGCTGTCGCTCTACGTGCATGTGCCCTTCTGTCGCAACGCCTGCTGGTTCTGCGGCTGCAACCGCATCACCACCGGCGCCGGTTCGAAGGTGGTGGAGCCCTACCTGGAGGCCCTGGCCGGTGAACTGGAGCTGATCAGCCGCCACTCCGCCCAGCGCCGACGCCTCGCCCAGCTGCACTGGGGCGGGGGCACCCCCAACTATCTGACGATCCCCGAGCGCGAGCGCCTCTGGGAGCTGATCGAGCGCCACTTCGATCTGGCGAGCGACCTGGAGGCCTCGATCGAGGTGAATCCGGAGGCCCTCAGCCGGGAGGATGTGATGGAGCTGCGCCGGCTGGGCTTCTCCCGGATCAGCTTCGGCATCCAGGATGCCGACCCCCTGGTGCAGCGTGCAGTGAACCGGGTGGTGCCGGTGGACCAGCTGCGCCGGGCCATGGCCTGGATGCGGGCGGCGGGCTTCGCCAGCGTCAACGTCGATCTGATCTGCGGTCTGCCGCTGCAGACGCCGGAGCGGTTCGACGCCACCCTGGCCCTGGTGCAGGAGCTGCGCCCCGACCGGGTCTCCCTGTTCTCCTTCGCCTACCTGCCCGAGCAGCTGCCCCTGCAGCGGAAAATCGCCGCCGAAGATCTGCCCAGCCAGCGCCAGCGGCTGCAGATGCTGGACAGTGCCGCCGCCCTCCTGGGCGGCTGCGGCTACGACGCCATCGGCATGGACCACTACGCCCTCTCCGGCGACAGCCTGGCCGTGGCGGCCAGAGAGGGGCGCCTGCACCGCAACTTCCAGGGCTACACCACCGGAGGCGACCTGGAGCTGCTGGGGGTGGGGCCCACGGCGATCAGTCAGTTCCCCGGGCTGTTCAGCCAGAACCATCGGGATCTCAAGGCCTATACCGCCAGCCTCGCCGCCGGCCAGCTGCCGGTGGAGCGGGGGCTGGTGGTGAGGGATCCGGAGGTGCTGGAGCGGCGGGAGCTGATCCGCGAGGTGATGTGCCAGTTCAGGGTGGCGATCGATCCGGCCCGCTACGCCGCCGAGTGGGCCGCCCTCGAGGACCTGGCCGACGACGGCCTGGTGCGGCTCAGCCGGGCCGATGGCCGCGGCCTGGTGGAGGTCACCACCTCGGGCCGCTGGCTGATCCGCACCGTGGCGGCCGTGTTCGACCCCTCCCAACGCCAGGCGGCCTCCGGCTCGCGGCTGATCTGAGCGGCCTCAGCAGGGTTCCAGCACGCAGTTGATCTTCAGCTCGAAGGGCACGGCGCTGGCGGGCAGCCGCAGCAGCTGGGCGGTCAGGGTGGCCAGGTCCTCGGGCTGGGTCATGGCGCCGGACGGCAGGGCCGTCACCTGGGAGGCCATGGCAGTGTTGACCCAGCCCGGGCAGATCGCCGTCACCCGGATCCCGGCGTCCCAGCCCTCGTTGCGCATCGACTGGCACAGGGCCATCAGGGCGAACTTGCTGCAGGGGTAGGCCGCCAGGGGGCCCTTCACCCGCTGGCCGCTCATCGACACCAGGGTGATCACCCGCCCGTCGCCGCTGGCCACCAGCGCCGGCCAGGCGGCCCGGGTGAGCCACCAGGGACCCATCAGGTTGACGCGCCACAGGTCCTCGATCTCCTGCTCGTCCCCCGGAGCGAACAGCAGGCCCACCCGGGAAAAGAGACCGGCGCAGTGGATCACCCCGTCGATGGCGCCGAAGCGGGACAGCGTCGCTGCCACCCAAGCCGCCGCCTGGAGGGGGTCGCGCGCCTCGTAGGGATGCACCAACACTCGCTCGCTCCGCCGGTTGGCGGCCTGCCGGAGCGGGCCCTCCGGCAGGGCGTCGGGATCGCGCAGGCCGAGGCTGAGCCGGTGGCCCTCGGCCAGGGCCTGTTCGGCGATGGCCCGGCCGATGCCCCGGCTGGCGCCGCTGATCAGCAGGGTGCGGGGCTGCTCCATGGCCGGCGACGACGGATCCGGAAATCCTGGCCGATGTCCGGTTCAGAGGCCCAAAAAAAATGAGCTGACCGCATGGGCCAGCTCCGGGTGTGGCGCCGTTGCCGGCGGCCGTGGCTCAGAGGGTGGATTCGCCGGATTCGCCGGTGCGGATCCGGATCACCGATTCCACCGGGGTGACGAAGAGCTTGCCGTCGCCGATTTCGCCGGTGTGGGCCGCTTCGGTGATGGCGGCGATCGCCGCGTCCACCTTCGCGGAAGGAACGACGATCTCGATCCTCGCCTTGGGAAGGAACTCGACGGTGAACTCCGTTCCCCGGTAGCGCTCAACCTGGCCTTTCTGGCGGCCGAATCCACGGGAATCGGTGACCGTCATGCCGATGATGTCGAGGGCGACGAGGGCTGTCTTGATGGCATCCACCTTGGAGGGGCGGACCATGGCCGTGATCATTTTCATGGAAGGTTTGTCTTCAGTTGGTCATTGGATCGTACGCCTCTTCCCCGTGAGCCACGAAGTCGAGACCGCGCTCTTCCTCTTCAGGCCCGACGCGCAGAGGCATCAGGGCTCCGAGAATCCAGAGAATAATAGCCGTGCCCAGCGCGACAAATCCATAGGTGAGGATAACGGCTTTGAGCTGGGCGATGAACAGGCCGAAGTTTCCTGATTCCTCAAGGATTTTGGCCGAGAGTGGGAAGTAATCCCCTGGAACCAGCGCCTTGGAGGCGAGAATTCCGGTCAGAAGGGCTCCCACAGTGCCGCCAACACCGTGGACCATGAAGGTGTCCAGCGAATCGTCGAACTGGATGGCGGCCTTGACCCGAACGGCGACGAAGCAGGCCACCGCGGTGAGGATGCCGATCAGGAGCGATTGCTCGATGTACACGAAACCGGCGGCGGGAGTGATGCCCACCAGCCCCGCCACGGCACCGGTGGCCGCACCGACGGCCGTCGGTTTTCCATCCTTGAACCACTCAATCAGGCACCAGGTCAGCAGGGCCGCCGAGGCGGAGGTGGTGGTGGTGAGGAAGGGATAGCCCGCCGTCTTGGAAGCGAACATGCTGGCCCCGTTGAAGCCGAACCAGCCGAACCACAGCAGACCCGCCCCCAGCAGGATGAAGGGGACGTTGTGGGGTGGTCGTTTGCTGTTGGGCCAGGTGGTGCGCGGCCCGATGATGGCGGCCGCCACCAGGGCTGCCACGCCGGACGCGATGTGGACGACGGTTCCGCCGGCGAAATCGATCGCCCCGATCGATCCGAACGGACCGATGAAGCCGCCGCCCCACACCATCTTGGCCATCGGGGAATAGATCAGCAGGCTCCAGATCAGGCAGAACCAGAACCAGGCCTTGAAACTGACCCGCTCCACCAGGGCGCCGGAGATCAGGGCCGGAGTGATGATGGCGAACATGCCCTGGAACAGGGCGAAGGAGGTGGCGCTGATCGGGAAGCCGGCGGCCAGGGGCTGGTCGCCGAGCTCACCACCGACGCCATGCAGGAACATCGCACCCAGGCCGCCGATGAAGGGGCTGCCGAAGCCGGTGTCGAAGGCCAGGCTGTAGCCGATCACCACCCACAGGACCCCGATGAGCCCCATCATGAAGAAGCTCATCATCATGCAGTTCAACACGTTCTTGGGACGTGTGAACCCTCCATAGAAAAAGGCCAGGCCCGGTGTCATCAGCAGGACCAGGGCCGAACCCACCAGCATCAGCAGGGTGTCGGCCCCGTCGGTGGGGGCCATGGCCAGAGCTGCCCTGGCCGAGCCGGCCAGCAACGGACCGATGCCGGCGCCCGCCGCCAGCAGAAAGAAGGCGATCCGCCTGAGTCGTTGGTCCTGGAGGCCACCCAGGCATCTGTTGCGAAAGCGGTTGAAGGTCGTCAGTGCGGACGACGACGCCCCACTGGTCGGTGATCCATGCATCGGAAAAGGGGGAATGCTTGGAATGGGCAGAAATCACCCTCAACGCTTGCCTGACATGCCTGTGTAGCGAATCCGACATTCCGACCCTCCAGCCAGTGAACGGTCACAAAAAAGCCGGGGCTGCGCCCCGGCATTAGTTTTGAGGGTCTGGCCGGATGATGCCGCTCAGGCGACGGCGGCGGCGGCGCGGTCGAAGTAGGTTCCCACTTCCGACATCAGGGCGGAGCAGTCACCGGGGGTGATGCCGTTGCGATCGTTGGCGATGGCGATGGCGGCGTCCTTCATCTTGCGGATCCCTTCGGCCACGGAGGCACCGGGCACGCCAAGGGCCAGGTAGGTCTCCCGCAGGCCGTTGAGGCAGCGGTCCTCGAGCACGGAGGCGTCGCCGGTGAAGATCGCATAGGTGATGTAGCGCAGCACGATCTCCATGTCGCGCAGACAGGCGGCCATGCGGCGATGGGTGTAGGCGTTGCCGCCGGGGGCGATCAGGGCGGGCTGCTGATCGAACAGATCGCGGGCGGCGTTGGTGACGATCTTGGAGGCATTCGAGGTGATGCGGTTGACCGTGTCCATCCGCTTGTTGCTCTCGGCCACCATGGCTCCCAGGGCGTCGATCTGGCCGGGGCTGAGGAATTCGCCGCGGGCGTCGGCCTGGGCGACGAGCTTGGTGAAGGCGTCGAACATGGGGGCTGCTGGAAAGCGTGGAGTTGTGAACTTTAGATTCGCCGGCCCTGCTGGTGCGAGCGCGCCGGAGGAAGCGCCCCTGCCGGCCTGACTAGGGTGATGGCCCCCGCCCCCCCGCATGGCCGGCTCCGCAACCAGGCCTCCCGAGCCGATGGACTGGGGTGCGCTGGCCCTGGCGGCCAGCCCGTTGCCGGGCGATCGAACGGCCGGCCCCGCCAGCCCCCAGGCCCGGCTGAGGCTGTTCGGCCGCCCGGAGGCGGAGGTCCGGGTCACGCTGTACCGCGATCACCACGCCTGGTGTCCGTACTGCCAGAAGGTCTGGCTGTGGCTCGAGGAGAAGCGGATTCCCTATCGGATCCGCAAGGTGACGATGTTCTGCTACGGGCAGAAGGAGCCCTGGTACACCGAGCGGGTGCCCAGCGGCATGTTGCCGGCCCTGGAGCTGGATGGTCGGCTGCTCACCGAAAGCGACCGCATCCTCGAGGCCCTCGAGCAGAGCTTCGGCCCCCTCGGCGACTCGATGCAGTCGTCCCGGGCCTTGCCGCTGCGCCAGCTGGAGCGTCAGCTGTTCCGGGCCTGGTGCCAGTGGCTCTGCGTCCCGGCCCGGGGGGCCGCCGAGGAGGCCTGGGGCCGGGAGGGCTTCGACCGCTGGGCGGAGCGCTTCGCGACCGCCCTCGACGCCCAGGCGGGAGCTTTTCTGCTCGGGGACCTGGGCACGGTGGATCTGATCTTCGTGCCCTACGTCGAGCGCATGAACGCCAGCCTGGCCTACTACAAGGGCTACCTCCTGCGGGAGCGCCATCCGGCCATCGATCGCTGGTTCCGGGCCCTCGAGGAGCGCCCCACCTACCTCGGCACCCAGAGCGATTTCCACACCCACGCCCATGACCTGCCCCCCCAGATGGGGGGCTGTTACGCCAGCGGCAGCGGCGAGCAGCGGGATCTGGCCGACCGGATCGATGCCGGTCCCTGGCCGATCGTGGCGCCACCCGGCGCCGACCCGGAAACCAGCCAGAGCGAGCCGGCCGACGCGGCCTCCGTGGCTCTGGCCCGGGTTCTCCGGCACCGGGGGGCCCTCCTGGCGCGCAATCCCCTCGGAGCCGAGGGGTTCGAGCGGCCATTGCGCTGCGCCCTCACCCGGCTGATCACGGGCCTGGACTGTCCGCCTCCCCCCGGTTCGGCCGGGGGCCTGCGCTACCTGCGGGATCGCATCAGCGTGCCCCGGGACATGCCGCTGCACGCGGCCCGCCTGCTGCGGCGTTCCCTGGAGGCCACCGCCCGCCTCGATCCGGCCGATCCCTCGGCGGCGGGGGAACCGATCCCGGTGCAGCATCGCCGTGACCAGGATCCCTCCCCCTTCCTGGCCGTCGCCAGCCGCCCCCCGGGCGGCGGCCCCTAGGGTTGGATCGGTGCCGGTGGAGGCGATGGCAGACGTTTCGGCTCGTGCCCCCCTGGGGGGTCTCCGCCGGCTGGTGCCGCCCCTGGCCGTCCTGACCCTGGCCATGGCGGCCGCCGCCCCCGCCGCCCTCGCCCAGGAACCGGGCGGTCGCACCCAGTTCCTGCGCGCCCCCTGGAAGGTCACCCTCACCAGTTACACCACCAACGTGGGCCAGTCGCCGGCGGAGTACTTCTTCACCCTCAGCCTGGAGGCGGGCGCAGGGGCCTCCCTCGGTGGCATGACCATCCAGCAGATCCGCGGCGCCGACTGGCAGTTCCCGTTTGCGGTCGAGCGCACCCGTGCCTTTCTCGGGGTGCCCCGCCGTGAGGGGCCCCGGATCCCGGTGCAGGCCGGGTTCGACCCTGCGGCCAGGCGCTTCGACCTCAGCTTCCCCGAGCCCGTGCCGCCCGGCGCGACCGTCACGGTGTCGCTGCGGCCCTGGACCAATCCCGTCCAGGCCGACACCTACCTGTTCCAGGTGACGGCGATCCCTGCCGGCCCCGGGCCTGTTCCCAGCCCCGTGGGGGTGGGGACCCTGAGGATCTACCAGCCCAACGAGTGGTGAGACGATCGGCCGTTGTCGCTGGTCAGGCGCCAGGATGGTGCCCCCAAAGGATGTCCACGATGCAGGCCAGCTGGAACGGAAAGGTGATCGCCAGCAGTGACGACATCGTGACGGTGGAAGGCAATGCCTACTTCCCGGCCGAGGCCCTCGACCCGGCTTTCATCCGCACCTCCAGCCACCGCTCGTTCTGCGGCTGGAAGGGGGAAGCCCACTACTACGACCTGATCGTCGACGGCAAGGAGAATGCCAACGCTGTGTGGTTTTACCCGGAGCCGAAGGAAGCGGCCAGCAACATCCGGGGCCGGGTGGCCTTCTGGAAAGGGGTGACGGTGACCTGAGGCCCCAGGGGCCTCATGATCAGGTGCCGGGATAGCGGAGGGTGCGCCACTCGCCGCTGAGGGTGCTCACCTCCACGCCGATGCCGACAGGACCCTGGACGGGGCCGAACTCCTCCTGCCACCAGTGGAGCGCCTCGCTCCAGGCGGCATCCAGGGATTCGTAGAGGTCGTCGAGGATGGGATGGGGCTCACCCTGCAGATCCACCAGCCGGTAGGTGCGGCACGTCTGGGCGCTGCTGCGCGTCTGGGAGATGCTGCGCGAGCGGGAGGACTGAGGTAAGGAGATCGCCACGTCTTGCCTCGTATACAGGATTGGCATTCTGGCCCCTGTGCCAGATCGGAACTGTCACCTTCACAACATCTTTCGGTGTTGCTCCGTAACCGGTGCGGCGCTGGCCGCCCGGGTGGGCGGGCGTTTCCTTCCCGTGCGATGGCTCACCTGGCGGCTGCGTTCCTGGTAACGGTGGACGACCGCCAGCCGCTCCTCCTGGTAGGCCTGCAGCGCCAGCTGCGGTGTGGCGGCGGCGCCCGGCGCGAGCGTTGCCGCCAGGGCCACCGCATCCTCCAGTCCCGCCGTCATCCCCCGGGCCTGGGAGGAGCTCATGGCATGGGCGGCGTCGCCGATCAGGGCCACCCGCCCGGCCACGATGGCGGGCAGGGGATCGATGTCGAACGACCAGTTGGCCACCACGCCCTCCGGGGCGGTGGCGGCGATCACGGCGGCGGCATCAGCCGGAAGCTTGGCGAGGGCGGCGGCGGGCACCCCCTCTTCCAGAAGCCGCTGCCGGGTCTCCCGGTCGTCGGGAAGCTCCTCCTCCTGGAAGAAGCCCCAGTGGGTGCGCCCACGACCCTCCCGGTCGGGCCCCAGGTCGAAGAAATTGGCGTAGATGCCCCGGCCCCGGGCATAGACGAAGAAATCTCCGCCCCTGCAGAAGCTTTCGTCGCTCACCACCCCCCGCCAGACCCGGTCCCCCAGGTACTGAAGGCGCCGATCCGGGCAGAGCAGGGCCGCCACCCGGGAGAAGATTCCATCGGCCCCCACCAGCAGATCCCCGGTCCACTGCCGGCCGTCGGCGAAGCGGGCCACGACCCCGTCCTCCCCCTGGCTCCAGCTGACGAGCGCATGGTCGCCGTGGAAGCCGGCGGGATCGAAATGGCCCCAGAGGGCATCGAGAATGGCGCGGCGGTGGATCAGCAGGGAGGGCAGCTCCCCGGCCTCCCGCTCGGCCGGGCTGGCCTCGATCAGGTCGCCCCGGAGGTTGCGGAACACGAACCGCTGCACCGGATGGCCGCCGGCGAGCAGGTCGTCGAGCAGGCCCGGGACGGCGGCCGCCGCCACCGCCTCCACACCGCTCTTCACCAGCAGAATCCCGCAGCCCTCGGTGCGCAGCCGTCCGGAGCGCTCGAACAGGCAGACCCGGTGGCCCTGGCGCTGCAGCATCAGGGCGAGCAGCAGGCCGGAACTGCCGGCCCCCACCACGGCGATGCGGAGGCCGGCGGGGGCGAAACTCATGCGCTCACGGCGGGCTGCAGGATGCTGGCATGGAGAACGTCCATCACCTCCAGCACCTTGGTGGTCTCCTCCGGGTCCAGGCGCAGGGTGCTGGCCAGGTCGGCGAGGATCGCCTGCTCCTGGTCCTGCAGAGGGCCATCGGAGCGCATGATCTCCGCCGCCACCGCATAGGCCGTGTGCCGCTGCCGGTCGTCGAGCACCGCGGCCGCCTCCTCCATCAGGCCGATCGCCCCCTTGGCCCGCAGCCCCTGGAGCAGGGTGTCCATCAGGCTGATCATCTCCTTGTCGCTCCTGCCCTTGAAGGGGGCGCGGTAGTCGAGGGCGTGGCGAAGGGCCCGCGTGCCCGCCATGGTGAGGGCACCGTCCCAGGAGACGGCGGCGAGAGCGACCGCGGCGAAGGCCGTAGGGGCGTCCATGGACAACGTGGAAAGCTTGGGACCCCCTGTCATCGTTCGCTCCAGGGGTGTCTGTCAGTGGCCGATGCGACCGAATCCGGGAAAGGATCCCCGCCGCCCCGGTGCGCTCCTCAGCGCTTCGCGGCGCCGCCGCCGGCGGCCCCGCCCTCACGGCACAGCCTCAGATAGAGGGCGTCCGGCTCCTGATACCGCGCCGGACGGCAGTCGTGCAGCCGGGCCAGCTGCTGCCAGCAGACGGTCCGCTGCACGGTCTTGAGACTCTTGCCCTCCCGCACCAGCATCCGCATGGCCCGGCAGTAGGACCCGTAGTGCTCATCCAGGTCCGGGAGGTCACGGGACCGGTCGGCGCTGGGGCGCTGGTCGGGAGGAACGCTCATGCATCGACTCCAGCACCTCGGCTCGGACAGCGACTGTGCCGAGGGGAACCAAGCGGGCAGATCGTGAGGTTTCGCCCCGGCGGCCCAGCCCGCGGGCAGGACCGCCAAAAAAAGAGGGCCCCGGAGGGCCCTCCCCGTCGGGGCCGATGGGGTGATCAGCGGATGAACAGCATCTCCTGGTAGGAGGGCAGGGGCCAGAGGTTGTCGTCCACCACGGCCTCGAGACCGTCGACGACCTCCCTCAGCTGGTGCATCAGCGGCAGCAGAGTGTCGGCCGAGTAGCGCATGTGGGCCATCGTGCCGTGGGGAGCGTTGCCGATGGCGCTTTCCAGGGCACTGCTGAGCTCCATGAGCTTGGCGCTGAGGGAGGCCACCTTGGTCTGGGTTTCCGAGGACACCTGGAAGCCCATGGAGGTCTGGAGCTGCAGGGAGCTGGCCAGCTCTCCCAGGTAGCGCATGGCGGCCGGATAGATCTGGGTCTGGGCGATCTGCACCGCCAGCTTGGCCTCCACGTCGATGGCGAGCACGTACTGCTCGGCGTAGACCTCGAAGCGGCTCTCCAGCTCGAGGGGGGTGAGCACACCCTGCTGGGCGAACAGGTCGCGGACCTCGGGCCGCTGCAGGACGGGCAGGGAATCGGCGGTGGTGGGCAGATTCTCCAGGCCCCGCTCCTCCACGGCGATGCGGTGCCATTCGCTGGAATAGCCGTCACCGCCGAAGACCACGTTGCCGTGGTCGGTCATGATCTGCTTGAGCACGGAGAAGGCGGCGCCGGGCAGGCTTTCCCCCGCGGCCATCTTCTGCTCCAGCTGATCGCTCACGTAGGCGAGCGAATCGGCCAGGATCGTGTTCATGGCCACCAGGGGGCCGGCCACCGACTGGTTGGAGCCGACGGCCCGGAACTCGAAGCGGTTGCCGGTGAAGGCGAAGGGGGAGGTGCGGTTGCGGTCGCCGGGATCCTTGGGGAATTCCGGCAGGGTGTCGACGCCCAGCTGCATCACGCCGGCGTTGCTGGAGCCTTTCACGTCCCCTTCCTTGATCTGGCGGAAGACGTCCTCCAGCTGGCTGCCCAGATAGACGGAGATGATGGCCGGAGGAGCTTCGTTGGCACCGAGGCGATGGTCGTTGCCGGCCGTGGCTACCACGGCCCGCATCAGCGGACCGAACTTGTGCACCCCGCGGATGACGGCGCCGCAGAACAGCAGGAACTGCATGTTCTCGTGGGGGGTGCTGCCGGGATCCAGCAGGTTGCCCTGGGTAGCATTGCCCACCGACCAGTTGACGTGCTTGCCCGAGCCGTTGATGCCTTCGAAGGGCTTCTCATGGAGCAGGCAGTTCATGCCGTGGCGGCGTGCCGTGCTCTTGAGAATGGTCATGATCAGCTGCTGGTGATCCGTGGCCACGTTGGCCGCCTCGAAGAACGGGGCGATCTCGAACTGGCCCGGCGCCACTTCGTTGTGGCGGGTCTTGGCGGGGATGCCCAGCTTGTACAGCTGACGCTCCACGTCCTGCATGTACACCTGCACCCGCTGGGGGATGGCGCCGAAGTAGTGGTCGTCGAACTGCTGGCCCTTGGCGGAGGGCTTGCCGAACAGGGTGCGGCCCGCCAGCAGCAGGTCGGGGCGCAGGGGGACGTAGGCGCTGTCGACCAGGAAGTACTCCTGCTCGGCGCCGCAGCTGGAGTTGACCGGGGCCACGTCACTTTCCCCGAGCAGCCGCAGCAGCCGCTGGGCCTGCTTGTTCATGGCGGCGTTGGAACGCAGCAGGGGGGTCTTCTTGTCGAGGGCCTCACCGGTCCAGGAGATGAAGACGGTGGGGATGCAGAGGGTGAGACCGTTGGGGGTCTCCATCAGGAAGGCCGGGCTGGTGATGTCCCAGGCGGTGTAGCCGCGGGCTTCGAAGGTGGTGCGGATGCCGCCGCTGGGGAAGGAGGAGCCGTCGGGTTCCCCCTGCACCAGCACCTTGCCGGTGAACTCGGTGATCACCGAGCCGTCCCCCTGCACCGAGATGAAGCCGTCGTGCTTCTCGGCGGTGGCGTTGGTGAGGGGGTAGAAGACGTGGGCGTAGTAGAGCGCGCCACGGCTGGTCGCCCATTCCTTCATCGCCTGGGCCACCACGTTGGCGACCGAGACGTCGAGCTTGCCGTTCTCCTTGATGGTGCGCTGCACCGACTTGAAGATGTCCTTGGGCAGGGCCGCCTTCATCTTGGCCAGGCTGAACACGTCGCTGGCCCAGAGCTCATCCAGCGACTCGATGGGGGGAGTCACCACCGGGGGGCGCTGGTGAATCTCCTGAATGGCGGCGAAGCGTTGGGGGCTGGGCATGGAAACAGCTTGGGTCGGCTGGGGGGTATCCAATCCTTGTGTCCTGCCCCATGGGTGGAGCCGTTGATACAGAACGGCAGGTTGCCCGGCGGCCCTCAGCGCAGGTAGGAACGGATCGCGGGACGGCACCAGAACACCAGGGCCGCCAGGGTCAGGCCCCAGGCCAGGGGGGCGGCCACCGCCAGCAGGAGCCGTTCCTCGCCCACCAGCGCCAGGCGCACGATGCCGTAGGCCATCTCGATGGCCAGATCCAGCGACAGCGCCACGATCGCGACCACCTGGCCCCAGAGGCGCCACTTCAGCAGCGCGACGCAGGCGACCACGCCCAGGGCCACCGCCGGCAGCACGGCACTGGTGTAGACGACGATATTGGCCGTCCGCCAGAGGCTCGAGAGCAGGATCGCCGCCAGGCCCAGCGGCAGGGCCAGCAGGTTGGCCACCAGGCCGAGCCAGGCGAGCACGCGGTAGCCGCGGGGCGGCTGCAGTTCCGCAAGGGCGGCAGGGGTCGGTGAGAGCGTCTGCATCCGATGGATTCTCTCAGTTGCGGTCAGGGAGCGCGCCGTCCCTGTCGGATCGAAACACCAGCTCCAGGTCGGGCATCACCTCGGCCGCGATCGCCACCAGGGTCTCGAACAGCGCCTTGGTGTGGGGCGCCCCGGCCCCCATGGCCTCCCGGCTCATCAGCACCAGTTCCAGCACGGGGCCATCCGCCTTGGCCTGCACGTCGGCGATCAGCTGCAGCCGCAGGGTCTCGTGCTCCCCCCGCACGATGGCGCTGAGATGGGCGGGCGAGCGGTGCTCCACGTCGGCGTGGAACCGCAGGACCAGGGGATCCAGCCGACCGATGAGCTCCGTCGGCGGCAGGGGAACCCGGGGCCTGAAGAGGAGCAGGAAACGGGCCATGACGTCGGGCTGGTCCCCCCATCCTGGGGCCGTGCCGGGGGCGGCGTCCGCCGGGGCCGCCGGGGGCCGATCAGCGCAGTTCGAACAGGAGCACATCCGCCCCGGCAGGGCCCGCCAGGAAGCTGTCCGCCGGGGCCGCCGCGAAGCCCAGACCGTCACCCCGCCGCAGCGGTCGCCCGAAGGCCGTGCCCTCCCCCTCGATCATCTGCAGCCAGCCGGTGGCGTCGGGGGCGATGGCCAGCTCCAGCCGCTCGCCGGCACCGGCCTGGGCCCGGCAGAGCCGCACCGGCCGGTTGATGGCCAGGGCCCCATCGCGGCCGTCCGGATCGAGCAGCGGCGTCCAGCCGGGCCGGAGCACGAACGGCTCCTGGCGGTAGGCGGGCGGGTGGCCGGCACGGTCCGGCTCGATCCAGATCTGCAGCAGCCGGCAGGGGATGGCGCCCCGGTTCATCTCGCTGTGGACCACGCCGGTGCCGGCGCTCATCGCCTGCACTTCTCCGGCCCGCAGCACCTCGCTGTGGCCCATGGAGTCCTGGTGGTTGAGCTGGCCGTCCACCATCACCGTGACGATCTCCATGTCCCGGTGCGGATGCATGCCGAAGCCGCGGCCGGCGGCGATCGTGTCGTCGTTGATCACCCGCAGCGGTCCGAACCCCATCCAGGCCGGATCGTGGTGGTGGGAGAAGGAGAAGCTGTGCCAGCTGTCCAGCCAGTCGAGCTGGCTGTGGAAGCGCTCGGCGGCGGGGCGGAAGACGAGGGTCATGGGGCGGGTTCTCAGGGTTGGATCAGTTCCATGCGTTGCAGCCGGTGCACGATGTCGTCGATGCTGCTGTCCTTGGCGGGATTGCTGCGGCTGCTGGAGAGCTGGCGACCCACCACGTGAGCCCCGAGGTGGGCCAGCTGGATGCGCAGCACGGCCAGCACCTCGACACCGGGACCGCCGGAATGGGTGGCGATCGCCACCGGCCGGCCGTTGAACAGGGTGCGGAAGCCGTCCCCCTGCACCGAGAGCCAGGCGATGGCGCTGGTCAGCACCGGCGGCAGGGAGCCGTTGTATTCGGGGGCGCAGATGACCCAGCGGGGGGCGGTCTCGAGCCTGCGGCTCAGCCCCTCCACTTCGGCGGGCAGGCCGGCCGCGGCGTGGGTGCGGGGGTTGTAGAGCGGCAGCGCCAGGCTGGTGAGGTCCAGCACCTCGGCGGCCATGCCGCGGGCGCGGCCGGCGGCGGCGAACCGCTCGGCGAGTTTCAGGTTCTCGCCGTTGCTGGCACTGAGCACCAGGAGATCGGGGGTCATGTCAGGCGGATTCCAGGAAGGGGTAGTCGGTGTAGCCGGCCGGACCGGGGGTGTAGTAGGTGGACGGATCGGCGGCCTGCAGGGGGGCGCCGCGGCGCAGTCGTTCAGGCAGGTCAGGGTTGGCCAGGAACGGTGTGCCGAAGGCCACCGCATCGAGCTGGCCGGCGGCGATGGCGGCGTTGGCCTCCTCGGCCGTGTAGCCCATGTTCCCCACCAGCACCCCGCTGAAGCCGGCCCGGATCGGGGTGAGCACGTCGCCGTGCTGCTGGCCGAGGAAGTCCCCCCGCATCACGTGCAGATAATCCAGTCCGGTGCTCTCCAGCCGTTCCGCCAGCCAGCCCGACAGCCCGATGGGGTCGCTGTCGACCATGGCGTTGTAGCCGTTCAGCGGCGAGATCCGCAGGCCCACCAGGGGGGATTCGGCCTGGGCGGCCTCCAGCACCTCCAGCAGCAGCCGGGCCCGGTTGGCCACCGGCCCCCCGTAGGGACCCTGGCGCCGGTTGCTGCCGTCCCGCAGGAACGAATCGAGCAGGTAACCGTTGGCGCCATGCACCTCGACCCCGTCGAAGCCGGCGTCGATGGCGTTGCGGGTGGCCTGGCGGAACCCGGCCACGATCGCGGGCAGTTCGTCGTCAGCCAGCTCCCGGGGGACCACGTAGGGCTGTTTCCCTTCCGGGGTGTGCACCTCATCGCCGGTGATGGCGATCGGGCTCGGCCCGACCGGCTGGCGGCCCCCGTTGAGCAGGGGGTGGCAGGCCCGGCCGCCGTGCCAGATCTGCAGCACGATGCGCCCACCGGCGGCATGGACCGCGTCGGTGGTGAGCCGCCAGCCCGCCACCTGGGCCGCCGAATGGATGCCGGGCTCGTGCCAGAAGGACGAGTTGCCCTCCATCACCATCGTGGCTTCGGCGATCAGCAGGCCGGCGCTGGCCCGCTGCTGGTAATAGGTGGCCATCAGCGGGCCCGGGACATGGTCCGCCTCGGCCCGGCATCGGGTGAGGGGGGCCATCAGCACCCGGTTGGGCAGCGGCAGCGGGCCCACGGTCAGGGGGGTGAACAGGTCGCTCATGGGGCGGTGACCGGCCGGCCGGGGCGGGAAAGCCCCGGGCCGTAAGGGATTGTTAAGGTCAAGAGGGACTCTGGCGGACACGCACCCTGACTGACAAGAACGCACCGGCTTGTGCCTGGGGCACCCACCGGTAACCGAGACCCGTGACGGCCTCCCGTTCCGATCCCGAGCCCTCCGGTGGCTCCGAGCTCTGCCCGGCCGAGCTGGCCCTGCAGGTGATGCGCGGCCGCTGGAAACTGCTGATTCTCTGCCGGCTCCGCGAAGGTCCCCAGCGGTTCTCGGCCCTGCAGCGGGCCCTGACGGGGGTGAGTCACAAGGTGCTGACCGCCCAGCTGCGGGAGCTGGAGGCCGATGCGGTCGTCTGCCGGCACGTCTTCGGTGAGGTGCCGCCGCGGGTGGAGTACGACCTCAGCGAGCGGGGTCGGGCGCTGCTGCCCGTGCTGGAAGGTCTGCACGCCTGGGGAGCGGCAGCCCCACCAGCGGTGGAAGCTGGGGAATGAGACTGCGGCGGAACCAGCTCTCCGGTGCCACCCGCTGCAGGGTGCGCAGCAGGACGAGGGGCAGGGTGCGGAGCTCGAAGGGGGCCCGCAGGGTGGGCCAGAGTCCCTCGCGTCGGTAGAGAAGGGTTTCCAGCTCATCCCGCTGCGGCGGGGTGAGCGGCCCCCAGACCCCGCCGATGGCACCGGATTCCAGGGCCATCGCCAGGAACGGCAGCGCCACACCGGGCACCAGACCCTCCAGGCTGAGGCTGTCGGCCGCCCGCAGCACCGGTCCGTCCTCCGCCCGCTCCAGGCCGAGTTCGGCGCCCGTTGCGCTGACGGCCCGCAGACGCCCGTGCGCGATCCCGCCGCGGTGCCGGAGCCGCACCGGCACCGAAAGGGCGAACCAGGGAACCCCATCCCGGTGGGGCCGATCCCAGCAGCTCCGGATCGCCAGCAGCAGCAGCAGGCCGTTGAGCAGGCTCCAGCCCAGCACCACCCCGACCGTGGCGGCCGAGACCGGCAGCACCCCCTGCTGGCCGGCCAGCAGGGGCAGCCGGACCGGCGCCAGGTTCCAGAGCGCCACCAGTTGCAGCGCCAGCAGCACCAGCAGCGGCAGCAGCAGGCCCGGATCCGGGCCGGAGGCCCCCCGGCCGACCACCGCCTTCGGGGTGACCCGGAACCGCCGCGGTCGGCCCAGGGCCGTGGCGACCACGGCGGCACAGATCGGCACCAGGAAGATCCAGCGGTACAGCTCCGGCAGGATCGCGGCGCGGGCGTGGCCGCTCAGCCAGCGGGTGAGCAGCAGCTGGCTGCACACGAACGGCATGGCGACCGTGAGCAGGGCCTCGCCGCTGTAGAGGATCGGGGCGATGCCCAGCAGGCCCAGGCTGAGCGGCGTGCAGAGCAGCACCAGTTGGGCGGGGAAGCTGAACCAGTGCAGGATGCCTTCGCTGTAGGCCAGCCGCTGCAGGGGGCTGAGCCCGGGGATCCGCAGCGGATCGGCGCCGGTGCGCAGGGTCTGCAGGGAACCGCTGCCCCAGCGGCAGCGTTGCCGCGCCATGGCCGCCGCCGTGAACGGCGCCAGGCCGGCGCTCAGCTTCTCGGAGAGGTAATGGTTGCGGTAGCCGGCGGCGGTGATGCGGATGCCGGTGGCCAGGTCCTCCGACGGGGTGGCCGTCTCGAAGCCGCCCACCCGCTCGAGCGCCTCACGCCGCATCACGAAGGAGGTGCCGGCGCAGACCACGGCATTGAGGTTCTGGCGGGTGGGCTGGATCCAGCGGTAGAAGCTTTCCTCGTCCGGCAGCAGCCAGCGCTCCAGGCGCAGGTTGCGCATCACCGGATCGGCGTTCATGTAGCTCTGGGGCGTCTGCACGAAACCCACGGCCGGGTCGGCGAACAGGCCGACCGTGCGGCGCAGGAAGGGTTGCAGGGGCACGACGTCGGCGTCGAAGACCGCCACCAGCTCCCCTGTGGCGAGGCGCAGTCCGTGGTTGAGGTTGCCGGCCTTGGCGTGGGCGTGCTCCTGCCTGGCGACATAGCGGCAGCCGAGGCGATCGCAGAGTTTCGCCAGCTCCGGCCGGTCGCTGTCGTCGAGCAGCCAGACCGTATGGCTGGGGTAGTCCATCGCCAGGCAGCCCCGCAGGCAGCGCTCCACCAGATCGGCCGGTTCGCCGCAGCTGGGCACCAGCACGTCGACCGACGGGGCCGGGGTGGGGATCGGACCGGCGGCGGGCGCCGGCCGTTCGGGCAGGAGCGTGAACCAGAGCTGCAGAAAGAACCCGGCCAGCAGGACCAGTTCCGCCGCCAGGGTCAGCAGGCTCAGGCTGGCGGCCAGCGGGGTGGCCAGGTTGAGGCTGGCACTGAATCGCCAGGCCAGGTAGCGGGCCCCCAGCAGTGTCAGCAGCAGCACGGCCCAGGGCAGGCGTGTCATCGACCCTGACCAATTGTTAAGACAACCTAGGCGGTTGCACCGGGCCGGCGGGATCCGGCCGCCCGACCGGCGATGGCCCATGAAAAAGCCCGGCGTCCAGGATCGCCGGGCTTGGGTCGGAACGGTGCCGTTCCTGACGTGGTTCGGGTTGTCTGATGTCGGCGGTGACTCCTCTTGAACGGTCGGTGTGACGGATTCAATGGGACGGTTGACGATCAGAGTGCTGACGATCGGGTCCTTGGGGACCGTGGATGGGTGATGGGGTGGAGCCGAGGATGCTCCACCGCCATGGGCGCGCCATCAATGGGAGGTCAGCGGGGCTGGGGATCCCTTGGGGTCCCCGGAGGTGGGTTTCGGAGTCGGAGCTGCGGAGGGAGGCACCTGGGGCCGAGGCATCCAGGGGCCGGTTTCCATGGACCCGTGGGCACCTGAACGATGCATCGGGTGATCGGTGAACGACCGGGAAACCGTTGATGGGAACAAGACTGTTGGAGCAGGGGCCTGCCGTCAGCACACTCCTGACATCTGACCGGGTGGGGTGTCATCCATCGCTGGAGCCTCCTGGTTTCTGCACTCACTTTCACCCCTCCCCGCCGCCCTGGCCATAGGCAATCGTGCCGGTCTTCGCCCCCGGCGCCCTCACTCGTCGTTGCGCTGGGCCACCAGGGCTTCGTAGGCGGTGCAGAACGGCTCCCCCAGGGCGTCCCGCAGGGGCGCGTCGTGGCGGAAGGCCTCGAGGGCATCGGCGTGACAGGTGGGCAGGGAGGCCGCCCCCGCCGGCGACTCCACGTAGGTGTTCACGTCGCTGCGGGCCCCGGGATCGAGCTGCCGTTCGATGCCGTCCAGGCCCGCCGCCAGCACCGCCGCCTGGAGCAGGTAGGGGTTGGCGGCGCCGTCGCCGAGCCGCAGCTCGATCCGCTGGTCGTCGGGGATGCGGACCATGTGGGTGCGGTTGTTGCCGCCGTAGCTGATCCAGGAGGGGGACCAGGTGGCCCCGGAACTGGTGACGGACCGCGCCAGCCGCCGGTAGCTGCCGGCCACCGGATTGGTCAGGGCGCACAGGGCCGGCGCATGGGCCAGCAGACCGGCCAGAAAGCGGTAGGCGATCGCCGACAGGCCCTTCTCCCCGGCCGGGTCGTGGAACACGTTGCGCCCCCCCTCGTCCCAGAGGGAGGCATGCAGGTGGGCGCCGTTGCCAGTGAGGGCCGGAATCGGCTTGGGCTGGAAGCTCACCCGCACCCCATGGCGCTCCGCCAGGGCGGCCGCCATGACCCGGAAGAAGGCATGGCGGTCGGCGGTCAGCAGGGATTCGGCATAGGTCCAGTTGAGCTCGAACTGGCCGTTGGCGTCCTCGTGATCGGCCTGGTATGGGCCCCAGCCGAGGCTCTCCATGCCGTCCAGCAGTTCGCTGATCAGCGGGTAGTGGCGCATCAGGGCCAGCTGGTCGTAGCAGGGTTTGGACTGGCGGTCGAGGCCATCGGCGATGGCGTCCCGTTCCGGGTCCATCAGGAAGAACTCCGCCTCCACACCGCTGCGGAACTGCAGGCCCAGGGCCGCCGCCCGGGCGATCTGGCGCTGCAGCACCCGGCGGGGCGACTGCTCCAGCACCTGGCCCTCCACCTGCAGATCGGTGGCCACCCAGGCCACGTCCGGCTGCCAGGGGAGCACCATCAGGCTGATGGGATCGGGGATCGCCAGCACGTCCGGATCGGCCGGGGTCATGTCCAGCCAGGCGGCGAACCCGGCGAAGCCGGCGCCGGATCGGGCCAGTTCCGCCGCCGCGGCCGCCGGCACCAGCTTGGCCCGCTGCACCCCGAACAGGTCACAGAAGGAGAAGAGGAAGTGGCGGATGCCATGGGTGGCGGCGAAGCGGGCCAGATCGGTCATCGGGGGAGTGCGGGGTGGGCGGGTTCAGGCCGGCGAGGGTGATGGCTGGCCGGGGGCGGTCCGGAGGCGGTCCGTCGGCGCTGGGCCGTCAGTCGGCGCAGAGCCGGTCGATGGCGGCCCGCAGCTGGCGCTGCTCGGCCGGGGAGTCGCGGGGGTTGCCGGCCCGGTGGCCCAGGTCGGACTCCAGGACCTCGAAGTGGGCACCGTGGATCAGGGCGGCCTCCGCCCGGCAGTCGTCGGGGGTGAAATAGAGGTCGTGGCGGCCGGCGATCACGGTGGTGCGGGCCCGGATCCGGCCCAGGGCCGCGGCCAGGTCGGCATCGGGATCGCCACCGCCATCGCCACCGCCATCGCCACTGCCATCGCCAGCACCACTGCGATCGCCACCCGCGGCGGTGATGCCGGCGGCGGCGGCCACGTCGTTCGCCAGCCAGACGTCGAGCATGGCCAGCAGGTCATGGGGGTCGTGGCGGCGGTAGGCGGGCAGCCAGGCCTGCTCCACGTAGGCCTCGACGCTGGCGTAGCCCAGCTGGCGATGGGCGCCGCGGCGATAGAAGGGCTGGCTGGCGGCCCAGCTGGCGTAGATCAGGGCGAAGGTGCGCAACCCCTGCTCCGGCACCCCCTGAAACCGCAGCCCATCCCAGTGGGGATCGGCGGTGAGGGCCTGGCGCAGGCTGAGCAGGAACACCCGGTTGTGGGCGGTGGTGCGGGCGGTGCCGCAGACACAGCAGATGCGCCGGGTCCGCTCCGGCTCCAGCACGGCCCAGTGGTAGGCCTGCTGGGCCCCCATCGACCAGCCGTAGATGAGGGCCGGGCTCGCCACCTGGAAAACCTCCTCCAGCAGCCGGCGCTGGGCGGCCACGTTGTCACGGTGATCCACGGGCCAGCGCCCCGCCACGAGCCCTGGACCGGCGTTGCTGGGGCTGGTGGAGCGGCCGTTGCCGAACTGGCTGACCAGCACCACGCACCAGCGCTGTGGATCGAGGATCGGCCCCACCACCCAGTCGATGTCCTCGGGCCAGGCGCCGTAGGAGCTCGGATAGAGCACCAGATTGGAGCGGTCACTGGCCAGCGTTCCGTAGACCCGGTAATCGAGCCAGGCGGAGGGAAGGATGCCCCCGGCGGCGAGGGGAAGATCCCCGAGCGCGAAGCGGCGCGGGGGGGCTGGGCTGGCGAGCAAGGGAGTGGGTTTCAGGGGAGAGCGAGTCGGGCGGGATCGCGCAGGAAGTCGCGGTGCACCGACAGATAGCCCTGGCCTGTGTGCACCTCGTGGGGGGCCAGATGGCGGTGGGCCTCGGCGAGGGCGTGGAAGGGCACCGAGGGGTAGAGGTGGTGCTCGACGTGGAAGGGCATCTCCCACATCAGCCAGCGCAGGGGAGGCAGCGTCTGGGTGGTGCGGGTGTTGCTGAGGCCGTTGCTGTCGGTGCTGCAGCCCCCGTGCTCGGCCATCAGCACGAAGCGCAGCAGGGGCTGGCCGACGGCCAGGGGCAGCAGCCAGTACCAGAACAGGGCGCCGTTGCCCTGCCAGAGGGAGGCGGCGAGCAGGGCGGCGTACACGGCGACCTGGAGCCGGATCGAGCGGGTGACGGCCGCGGCCGCCTCGGCGGGGATGTAGGGCCTGCCGCCGAAGTCACCGCGCAGGCCGGCGGTGTGGCCCCGCAGCTTGCCGATCCACCAGGGAATGCCGCTGAGCTCCAGCAGGTAGCCGGCCAGGGTGCTGGGGGGGGCTTCCTCCAGCTCCGGATCGAGCCCGGGCTGGTGGGTGAAGCGATGGTGCCACTGGTGATAGCGGCGGTAGTAATCGGCGTTGTAGAAGCTCAGCAGACCGGCCCACCAGGCCACGGTGTCATTGAGGCCCTTGTCGGCGAAGGCGGTGCGGTGGCCGCACTCGTGCATGGCGCAGAAGCCGAAGGCCAGGCCCCAGCCCAGCAGCAGCAGGCCCGTCAGACGCAGGGCCCAGAAGCCAGCGGCGGGAAGGGCCTGCGGCCAGGGCCATCCCCAGAGCAGGGCCCCGAGCCCCAGCACCGCGAGGTGGAAGGTCAGCCGGCGCCAGCCGGGTCCGTCGCGACGCTCGTTGAGGCGCTGCAGCAGCGGAGCGGACAACAGCGGCTCGGCGGCGCCCGGGCCGGCCGCCGGTGGCGCGGAGGGTGGGGAGGCGGTCACGAAGGTCGCCGTCGGTCGGCGGAGGGAGACGTGGTGAGTCCACTGTCCCGCTTGGGGTGCGCCGGACACCGTTCGTCACGAACACTCGCATCGGGTGTGGCGCCCTGTGGGGATGGTTACCCGCTGCTGTCCAGCAGCAAGGAAGAGTGGTACCTGCGTTGTGCCGGTCCGGTGCCCTCCCTGCTGTTCTTCTCCCTCTGGGGCTTCGAGGGTCCCCTCACCACGGCCCTGGAGACGGCCGAGGTCGGGGGCTTCGACGGGCTGGAGCTCAACATCCACCATCCCTCCCTGGTCGGCGATCCGGACGGACCCGCCCGCCTGCTGGGGTCCGCCAGCCCCCTGGTGCTGGAGGTGGTCACCGGCGGCGGCTACGTGCCGGAGCTGGCCGTCACGCCGGAGCAGCACCTGGCGGAACTGGACGACCAGCTCCAGCGCTGCGCCGATTTCCGCCCCCACCGGGTGACCGTGCTCACCGGCAGCGATGCCTGGCCCCTGGAGCGGCAACAGGCCTTCCTGGCCGAGGCCCAGGCCCTGGCGGCGACCAGTGGCCTGGCGGTGAGCTTCGAGACCCACCGTTCCCGCTGCCTGGGGATGCCCTGGACGATCGTGCCGCTGCTGGAGGCCGTGCCCGCTCTGCGGCTCACGGCCGACCTGAGCCACTGGTGCGTCGTGGCCGAACGGCTGATGACCCCGGATCTGGAGCCGGTGCAGGCGATGGCCGATCGGGTCGACCACATCCATGCCCGGGTGGGCCATGCTCAGGGTCCCCAGGTGTCCCATCCCTTCGCCCCCGAGCATGCGGAGGCACTCGCCGCCCACCGGGCCTGCTGGCGGCTGTTCACGGAGAGGGCGCTCCAGCGTGGTGCTGCGCCGCCCAGCTTCACCCCCGAGTTCGGACCGGACGGCTACATGCCCACCCTGCCCTTCACCGACCGTCCGGTGGCCGACCTGCTGACGATCAACAGGGCGATGGCGCAGTGGTTGCGCAGCCAGCCAGTAACCGGCAACAGCGATAAGCTGTGTTCATAGTGAACAGAGTGACGCCATGATGAACGTGATCGACGCCCCGACCGCCACCCCGTCGGCCGGCCATTCCAGCGAAGGGTCCGATCCCCGCCAGGCGGCCCTGGTCGCTTCCCTGCGGGCCCGCTACGCCATCGCCGAGCAGCGCCAGGACGCCGATGCCAAGCGCGCCCTGTTCAAGGAGGCCGCCTACCTGGGCATCCGCCCCGACGCGTACCAGGGCTCCAGCAGCGCCGCGTAGATCGCCTGCTGGTGCAGGATCCGGGCCTCCAGCCTGTGGGGCGGTCCGGTGCGGAAGCCATCCCCGTAACCGCGCTGGGCCGATTCCACCAGAGCTCGGTCCTCGGCCAGGAAATGAACCATCTCCGCCATCAGAGCCTCCCCTTCGTCCTGGCGTGAGGGGGGTCCGAGCAGCCAGACCTGCATGCGGCAGGTGTCCAATGTCTCGGGCAGGAACTGGATCATCGCCATCCGGCCATCTGGCCACAGCAAGAGGTGGTTCCACGGCGGCAGGCCGAAGGTGAGAAAGGCACCGTCCCCCTCCGGTGAGGGGGTGGCCAGCACGTTGGCCCAGGTGCCGAAGCGATGGCGGTAGTCGCGCACCGGGCCCTGCAGCCGATGCAGGGTGGTGGGGTGGGCGATGGCGACGTGATAGTCGTCGAGGGTGTTGTCGTGGGCGATCTTCCAGTTGCAGGCGAGCCCCCGTTCGTGGAAGGCCAGGGGCACCAGGGGTGGGGCGAGGGCGTCGGGGGCTTCCTGCAGCGGCAGATCGAGCTGGTCGTCGAGGGGGATCGGATCGGCCCCCAGGGCCACCCAGATCAGGGAGGCCCGCACCTGGCAGCCGAGGGCCTCCAGCGGCCAGGCGCCGCGCTCGAACGGGTCGACGAACTCCCCTTCCCGGGCAGCCGCCAGCAGCGTTCCGCCCAGGTCATAGGTCCAGCCGTGGTACGGGCAGACCAGCCTGCGGCACGCCACGCTGCCCTCCGCCGGCTCGCGGAAGGCCACGGCCCGGTGGGGGCAGCGGTTGCGGAAGGCCCGTACCACGCCATCACTGCTGCGGCAGAGCAGCACGGGAAGCCCCAGCAGCTCCAGCGCCCGCACATGCCCCGGCGGCAGATCGGCGGCGGCGGCGACGGGGTGCCAGAAGCGGGTGGCGTAGTGCTCGCGCTCGAGGGCGGCGACGGACGGGGAGCCGTAGAGCTCCGGCGGCAGAAAGGCGGCCCGGGTGGCGGTGTCCATGGAACGAACAGTCAGAGCAGGGAGCCATCCAGGCTGCGCAGGCGGCTGGCCAGTTCCTCCCGCAGCTCCAGGAAGGGCTGGGACACGCGCAGGTGGCGCAGGTCGGAGCGATCCAGCCGGACATCGACGCTGTGGACGATCCGGCCGGGCCGCGGCGCCATGATGTGAACGGTGGTGGCGAGCAGCAGCGCCTCCTCGATGTCGTGGGTGATCAGCAGGGCGGTGAGTCCGGTGCGCTTCCAGAGATCGTGGAGGAAGTCCTGCATCGATTCGCGGATCTGCAGATCCAGCGCCCCGAACGGTTCGTCCAGCAGCAGCACCTTCGGCTCTGTCGCCAGGGCCCTGGCGATGGCCACCCGTTGCTGCATGCCCCCTGACAGTTCCCGGGGCAGCAGCCGGGCCGCGTCCGCCAGCCCGACCACATCGAGAAAGTAGGCGGTCCGCTCGCGGATCTCCGCCTTGTCCCGTCCCTGGAGCGAGAGGCCGAAGGCCACGTTCTGCGCCGCCGTGAGCCAGGGGTAGAGGCTGTACTTCTGGAACACCATGCCCCGGTCGGAGCCGGGGCGCCGGACCGGCACGCCATCCAGCTGAATCGTGCCTTCGCTGGGCCGCTCCAGACCGGCGATCAGCCGCATCACGGTGGACTTGCCGGAGCCGGAACTGCCGACCAGGGCCATGAACTGACCCGAGACCAGTTCGAAGCTGATGTTCTCGAGAACGAGCTTGCGATCCCGCCCCTCGCCGAAACTCTTGGAGACCTGGGAAACCTGGAGATGCATGGGGTTCAATTGGCCCAGGAACAGGACCGTCGCATCAGAAACCGGAAACCCAGATCGATCATCAGGCCGATCAGGCCGATCACGATCAGGCCGACGAAGATCTCATCGGTGCGCAGGAATCGCTGGGCCAGGCTGATGCGTTTGCCCAGTCCTTCGTTGGCGGCGACCAGTTCGGCGACGATCACGAGGTTCCAGGCCGAGGCCATGTTGATCCGGTAGGTGTCGAGGACCTGGGGGGCGATGTAGGGGGCCACCACCCGGGTCAGGATCGGCAGGCCCCGGCCCCCCAGGGTGAGGGCCGTTTCCACCAGTTCGGAGGGAACGAACTTCACCGCATCCATGATCATCAGGGTATTGAAGAAGAAGGTGCCGATGAAGATGAGCATCACCTTCGGCAGCTCTTCGAGACCGAAATAGATGATCAGCAGGGGGATGAAAGCGGGCGCCGGCATGTAGCGGATCAGCGCCATCAGCGGCTCAAGAAAGTGGCAGATGGTGCGGTTCGTGCCCATGGCGATGCCGATCGGCAGGGCCAGCCCTGCCGAGATGGCGAAGCCGATGAACACCCGCTGGATGCTGGCCACCGCATCCGCCACCAGGATGCCGCGCTGGAACTGGTCGCTGCCCGCCAGCCACACCGCTCCGGGGCTCGGCAGGAAGAGCTTGTCGACCATGCCGCTGGCGGTGACCAGCCACCACATCAGGAAGACGGTGAGGATGCCGAGCACCCCCAGAACCCAGGGGTGGCTGAGGAGGCGGCGCAGGGCGGGGGACCGGGCCATGGTGCTCAACGGGCGTTGTCGACGAACTGGGAATTCAGCAGGTTGGTGAGGTCGGGCTTGGTCTTGGCCAGGCCCGTCTCCACCAGGAAGGCGCTGATCTGCTCGGCGGCATAGGGCAGCGACAGCATCGTGGTGCCCGGCTTGAAGTTGGTCCGGTTCTCTTCCAGGGTCATGATGGTGGTGCCGGCGTTGTACTCCTTGAACTCGGCCTCGCTGACACCGGAGCGCTCCACCAGGATCGGCAGGGTGCCGGCGGGGTCGTCCTTGATCGTGGCGAGCGTGGCGAACCAGGCGTTGACGATCTTCTGGACCTTCTCGGGATTCTTGGCGACGAATTCCGTGCGGCAGACCAGCAGATCGCTGATCGCCCCGGGGTGATCCTTGGAGGTGGCCAGGGCCCGGCTGCCCGGCCGCTTCAGGGCCTGGGTGGTGAACGGCGCATACACGCCCGCCGCATCCACCTTGCCCGCCGCGAAGGCGGCGGCGGCGGCGCCGGTTTCGAGGGGAACGAAGGTGATGTCCTTGGCGGAGAGACCCGCCTCCTTGAGCACCTTCAGCAGCAGGAAGTGGTCGACGGTGCCTTCCTCGGCGGCGACCTTCTTGCCCTTCAGATCAGGGATCGACTTGATCTCGGCCGCGGCGATGATCTGGTCATTGCCCGTGGAGAAATCGTTCTGGAGCACCACCTGGAGATCGGCTCCCCCCGCCACCGAACTGATCGTGTCGTTGAGGGTCTGGCTGTTGCAGTCGAGCTGGCCGGCGTTGAGGGCGTTGATCGAATCCAGATAGCCGTCGAACCACTGCATCGAGGCCGCCACCCCCTGCTTGTCGAACAGCCCCTTGACCTCGGTGACCTTCCAGGGGAACCAGCCCGGCCAGGCGCTGTAGCCGATCTTGACGGGCGTCTCCTGGCTGGCCGGCTGCTGGCAACCGGCCAGCAATCCTCCCCCGAGGGCGGCCATCAGGGCGAGGGCGATGGCCCGGCGTTGACGACGGAAAAGGGTGGCTTTCAACATCAGGAAATCGGGGGAGGGGCGGTGGCTGCTCGGAGAGGAAGTCGCGCGTTTCCGGCGAGTTTCCGAGTCGATGGTGAACTGGATCGTGGGCTGGGTTCGGGACCTGGTTGCGTGGGTGGATGGGTGAAGGGAGCTACCCGTGAAGAGGCTCAGAAGAACTCCAGGTATCGATGCTGTTCCCATTCGGAAACAGCCGAGTGGTAGGACTCCCACTCTTCACGTTTGTAGGAGACAAACGCCTGGAACATGGCATCACCGAATACGCTTTCGGCAAGTGGATCGGCCGCGAAGGCCTCCACCGCCTCACCGAGCGTTCGGGGCAGCATGTTCAGGCCCCGTTCGGCCCGTTCCGTGGCGCTGAGTGTGTAGGCATTCACCAGGTTGGGGGCGCCGGGATCCAGTTCTTCCCGGATCCCTTCCAACCCGGCCGCCAGCATCAGGGCGGCGCCGAGATAGGGGTTGCAGGAGATGTCGGCAGCCCGGCATTCCACCCGGCCACCGGGTGAGGGAATCCGCAACATGTTGGTGCGGTTGTTGTTGCCGTAGCAGACGAACACCGGTGCCCAGGTGAACCCCGACATGCTTCCCTGGGCCACCAGGCGCTTGTAGCTGTTGACCGTCGGGGCGATCACCGCGCAGATGGCGGGGGCGTGGCGCAGCACACCGGCGATGAAGTGTTCCGCCAGCCGGGTGACCTTGCCGGGGGTCGCCTCGGGCGTGGCGAACAGGTTCGCCCCGGTCTGAACGTCCGCCAGGGACATGTTGTAGTGGGCGCCGCTGCCGGTGCGGTCGCCGAAGGGCTTGGGCATGAAGGTGGCCAGCAGACCGTGCCGATGGGCGATCTCCTTGGCCATCAGCTTGAAGAAGGTGAGCCGGTCGGCCATGGTGAGCACGTCGGCGTAGTCGAAATCAGTCTCGAACTGGCCGGGGCCGTCCTCGTGGTCGAAGGAGTAGACCCCCCAGCCCAGGCCGTTCATCGCCTGCACCAGCTCGTCCAGCCAGGGCAGGTTGTCGAGCAGGCCGCGCACGTCGTAGGCGGGCTTGTCGAGGGTGTCGCGGTCGCTGAAGGGGACCCAGCCCCCCGCCGCCCCCTTCTTCAGGACGAAGAACTCGGTCTCGATGCCGAGGTTGAAGCGGAAGCCCATGGCGGCGGCTTCCTGGCGCACCCGGCCGAGGATGTGGCGGCTGCAGGCCTCGAAGGGACGGCCGTGCAGATGCAGATCACTGGCGAACCAGGCCACCTCCGGCTGCCAGGGGAGCACGGTGACGCTGCTGGGATCGGGGACCGCGGCCACCTCGTCATCGCTCACCTCCTGGGGGACGCCGTCGAGGGCCGCCCCGGTGAACAGTTCGGAGCCGGCCATCATCTGGCCGAGGTGCTCGAGGGGCACGGCCTTGGCCTTGCTCACCCCGTGCAGATCCACGAAGCTCGCCAGGGCATAGCGGACCCCCTTGGAACGCAGGTCGGCCTGCAGGGCCGTGGTGGGGTCGGAGGCGGGATGCTGGTGACTCATCAGGCGTGCATCAGGGCGGGGGAGGTCTGGACGGCCTGGCGCTGGGCGTCGAGCCAGTCGTGCCAGGCCTCGAAGCCCTCTCCGGTGGTCGCGGAGAGGCGGAACACGGCGGTGCGGGGGTTCACCTGGCGGATGTGGGCCTCGATCCGCTCCACATCCACCGGCAGGTGGGGCAGCAGGTCCACCTTGGTGATCAGCACGCAGTCGGCTTCCCGGAACATGACCGGGTACTTGAGCGGCTTGTCGTCCCCCTCGGTGACGCTCAGGAGCGCCACCTTGCGGTGCTCACCGATGGCGAACTCAGCCGGGCAGACCAGGTTGCCCACGTTCTCCACCCAGAGGATGTCGAGGGTGGCGGGGTCGAGCCGCTGGCGCAGCAGCTTCAGGCCGCCGCTGACCATGGCGGCATCCAGGTGGCAGGCGCGACCGGTGGTGATCGGCACCACCGGAATCCCCACGGCCTCCAGCCGCTCGGCATCGAGCAGGGTGGTCATGTCGCCTTCGAGCACGGCCATGGCCCAACGGCCGGCGAGGGCGGCCAGGCTGCGCTCCAGCAGGGAGGTCTTGCCGGCGCCGGGGCTGCTCATCACGTTGAGGCAGAGCAGGTTCCAGGCGTCGAAGTGCTCGCGGTTGTGGTCGGCCCGGTGCTGGTTGGCCGCCAGCAGATTGAGACCGAGGCTGTCTTCGAGGGGCATGTGCATGGCGGATCAGCGGGCGGCGGTGGTGGGCGAAGCGGTGGGCGGTGCGGAGGTGGGCGGGGCGGTTTCGAAGCCGTAGGCGACGGAGCGGATCCGCAGCTCGCGGCCGCTGACGATCTCCTCCATCGGGTGCTGGCAGCAGGGGGAGCGGAAGCCCTCGGCGGGATCGGGGCTGTAGGTGGCCTGGCAGCGGATGCAGCGCCCCACCAGGGGCACCGACTCGATCACCAGCTCGGCGCCGTCGAGCCAGCTCCCCTTGACGGCATCGGCCCAGGTGACCACCAGCTGGTCGGGTTCGACGCAGGTGAAGGTGCCCACCTCGAGGTGGACCCGATCCACCGCCGGCACCCGGGGGGCGTGCTGCTGCTTCCACGCGTTCATGGAGAGCAGCAGGCAGCGGGTCATGTCGACTTCGTGCACGCCCCTACCTCCAGGCGCGGTCGACCTGCATGTTGCAGTCCCTGGAGAGCCAGGCGGGGGCTGACTTGCGGGGCAGCTGGCCGCTCACCACCAGGTGGGCCATGGTGTCGCAGATGACCCGGGTGGCCATCAGGGAGGTCATGTCGCTGACGTCGTAGGGGGGGGAGACCTCCACCACCTCCAGGCCGCAGACCGGCACGTTGCGCACGATCAGCTCCAGCAGCTTGAGGGCCTCGCGCGGCAGCAGGCCGCCGGGCTCGGGCCAGCCGGTGCCCGGCACGAAGCCGGCATCGATGCAGTCGATGTCGAAGGAGATGTAGACGCAGTCGGTGCCGTCGGTGGCGCGCTCGATGGCGTACTTGGCCGCCGCCTCCAGGCCCATGTCGCAGATGTCGGTGACGGTGAGCACGTTGGTGCCCCGCTCGCGGCAGACCTTCACCCCCTCCCGGGGCACCTGCCAGCCGCCGATGCCCAGCTGCACCAGGTTCTCGGCCGGGGCGTTGGCCATGTTGGTGGCATGGAACCACGGGGTGGTGTGCATGCGCTCGTCCAGGTCGCTCTCCTGGGTGTCGACGTGGCGATCGAAGTGGATGATGCCCACCTTCTTGTCGCCGAGGTGGCGGCAGACGCCCCGGACGGTGGGGAAGCCGATCGAGTGGTCGCCGCCCAGGATGATCGGGAAGGCGCCACTGGCGAACACGTGGGCGATGCCCTTGGAGATCTGATCGAAGCTCTTCTCGTTGTTGGCGGGGATGGTGAAGATGTCACCCACGTCGCAGAGGGTGATCTGCTCCCGCAGATCCACCCCCATCTCGTAGTTGTAGGGGGTGTAGAGGGCCGAGATGCGCCGGATGCCCTGGGGGCCGAAGCGGGTGCCGGGCCGGTAGGTGGTGCCGCTGTCGTGGGGAACGCCCACCACCGCCACGTCGAATTCGCCGACGCGGTTCACGTCCTCGATGTAGGGCGCCTTCATGAAGGTGTTGATGCCCGCGAAATGGGGCAGTTCACCGCGGGAGAAGGTGGAGATGCGCCGGTCGACGATGCTCTCGGCGGCCTCCAGCCCGTAGCGGTGTCCCTGGTCGACTTCCTGTTGCCAGCCGGTGAGGGGCAGGGAGGCTTCCTTCTCCAGGGCCCGGGCCCCTTCACTGCCGGACGGGTGGGGGCCCCGGTCGAAGGCGCCGGCCGCATCGGACGGGCGGCCGCTGGACGGATCGTTCATTCGGACCTCTGGGCACGGTGGGGGTGGGGCGGTCTCCCGGGCTTTTGTCCCTCCGTGCCACGCACCGGTGAGAACAGGGTTCTCGGATCCGGTGGGTGCGCTTCTCTCGGACCAGGCATCTCCCCGGTTGCCGGCAGTGCCAGGAATGGCAATGCCAGCAATGGGAGACCGGAACCCTAGAAGCAATTTCCGCCTAACGATCCTGAAGGCCCCCGGGCGGGAGGGTTGTGACGGTTGCTACGGGATTCGGGCGCTGGCCTCAGGTGGGGCAGGGGAGACCGGCCGCCTTGCGGTTGGTCTCGCGGCGCAGCAGCAGGAAGAGATAGTCCGGATCCTTGTACTGGCTCGGCAGGCACTGGTGCAGCTGCTCGAGCCGGTGCCAGCAGACCGTGCGCTGGATCTTCTTGAGGGTCCGACCTTCCCGGACCAGCAGGCGCAGGGCCTTGCAATACATCGAATAATTGGCCTCCAGTTCACCGATGGTGACTTTCGGGATCGTGACCTTCGGCAGGGACGCTGGAAGCGATCGGGCGGTCATCGGCCATCCTTCGGGGCAGGCCCCGCAGAGATCCGTCCACTGTCGTCCATCGGTGGCCGGGGCGCGCCCCCCATCCGGGGACATTCCCGCGCCGGTCGCCGATCGGCCAGAGGCGAGCGCCATGGGGGTTCCCTGACCAGCCCGGCGCCGGGGGGTGGCTCCCCTTCCGATTCAGTTAAGGTTTGGTCAGCAGAGGAATGCCCGGCATGTACAAGGACCATCCCGTCATGAACGCGCTGCTGGAGCAGCTCCGCTCCCTCAACGACCAGTACAGCCACCTCCCCAACGAGCTCAACCGGTACCGCGTCGTGCGCCAGGAGCAGCTGATCGCCCAGTGGGCCCCCGGTGTCAGCGTCGCCGGCTGAGCCCTCATCCCCTGTTGATGCCTCCCGCGTGAGGTGATGAACAAGAACCACCCCGTCTACCACTCCCTCATGGCCAGGCTTGAGAGCCTGAGGGAACAGTACCGGCAGCATCCCAGCGAGCGGAACCGTTACCGCCTGGTGCGGCAGGAGCAGCTGATCGCCCAGTGGGTGGCCGCCTCCGACCTGCCGACCCCTCTCTTCGCTCCCACGGGCGGCGCGCCGGCACCGGCGCCAACATGAAGAAAATCCCTCGCTTTGCCGCCGGGTGTCCCTTGCTGCTCTCGGGCTCCCTTCGACCCGCTATTCCGTAGACAGCACACCACTGTCAGCAGGAAGAGCAAAGGTATGGGCAAGAAGGACAAAGGTGGTCTCAAGATCAAGACCCTGAAGATCAAGTCGCCGAAGAAGAAGGACGCCGCAGGCAAACACCGCTCGGACAGCGCCCATGGCAACGGTCTCGCCTCCTCCGGTGTGAGTGAGTCGGATCTCTACAGGCCCTCGCCGATTCTCGACGACCTCTCCCACCATTCCGAGGGACGCCCCCCCAAGCTGGATCGCAAGTTCTACGAAAAGGAACTGGCCCGGCTCCAGGTGGAGCTGGTGAAGATGCAGTACTGGGTCAAGCATGTGGGTTACCGCATGATCCTGCTGTTCGAGGGTCGGGATGCGGCCGGCAAGGGCGGCACCATCAAGCGCATCACCGAGCCGCTCAACCCGCGGGGCTGCAACGTGGTGGCCCTCGGCACCCCCTCCGACCAGCAGAAGACCCAGTGGTACTTCCAGCGCTATGTGGAGAACTTCCCCTCCGCCGGTGAAATCGTCCTGTTCGACCGCAGCTGGTACAACCGCGCCGGCGTCGAGAAGGTGATGGGCTTCTGCACGCCCGAGCAGGTGGAGGAGTTCATGCTCTCCTGTCCGGAGTTCGAGCGCATGCTGGTGCGCAGCGGCATCACCCTGATCAAGTACTGGTTCTCCGTCAGCGACGACGAGCAGGAGGCCCGGTTCCGCTCCCGCCTGGAGGATCCGGCCCGCCGCTGGAAGCTGAGCCCGATGGATCTGGAATCCCGGGATCGCTGGGTGGAGTTCTCCCGGGCCAAGGACGAGATGTTCGCCCATACCAACATCCCGGAGGCCCCCTGGTTCACCGTCGAGGCCAATGACAAGCGCCGGGCCAGGCTCAACTGCATCCGCCATCTGCTCAGCAAGGTCCCCTATGAGGACATGACACCCAAGGCGATCGAACTGCCCCCCCGCAAGAGCGGGTCCGATTACCAGCGTCCGCCGATGAACGAGCAGTTCTTCGTGCCCAACGCCTACCCCTGAATCCCCGCGTCCAGCCAGCGGCGGCCCCCGAGCGGCTCCAGCCAGATCAGCACCACCAGCCAGTGGATCAGCACCGGCGCCCAGATGGACCCGGTGACCTGGTAAGCGACCACGCACGCGACCCCCAGCAGGCCGGCCATGAGCAGGAAGCGGCCGTCGTCGAACAGCCTCCGGCCCTGGCGGTACCAGAGCCGGCCCGCCAGCGGATGCCAGGCGACGAAGAGCCCCACGCTCAACGCCCCCCAGGCGACGGTGTCCGCCCTGCCCAGTCCCTCCAGGGGGTGGGGCAGCAGGGCGCCCCGGAACAGGGTCTCCTCCACCAGCGCCGGGGACAGCAGCAGGGCCGGGGCCCGGCGCAGCAGCAGCCACGGCCGCACCGCTGAAGCCGTCGCTGGCAGGAAGCCGCAGCGGCGCCCCAGGGGCAGGGCGATGGCGGCGTAGGCCCCCAGCAGCAGGGCCGTCAGGGCCAGGCCGGCTGGGCTCAGGGGCGTGAAGAACGCATCCATCAGCCGGGGCAGGGCCAGCCCCACCACGGGCAGCTGGCCGAGCAGCTGGGTCGGCGCCAGGGGAGCCAGGCGCCGGTCGGCGCCGGGGAGCTGGTTGGTGCGCAGGACATGGAGCGGGTCCCCGTGGCGCAGGAACACCCGGGCCATCTCGTCGTGGGCGCGACGGGGCAGCATGGAGCGCCAGCTGAGCAGCCCATCCCAGAGGCTGGGGCTGGCCCGGAAGCGGTCCGGTGCATCGCCCGGGCGGTCCATCAGCGCGGCGTTGTGGCGCCAGTCGGCGCGGACCATGCCGAACGGGGTGAGCAGGGCATCGAGGGAGCGGGCCAGGGAGGCAAGCCGGGGCAGCTCGGTGCCGTCGAGGGCACGGCGGCGGCGGCGCAGCTGGTCGATGGCGATCCACAGGGCCTGGCTGGAATCCTGCACGCAGGAGATGGCCGGGGACACCAGCGAGACACCGCCGCCGTCGCCGCTGCGGTAGCGGGCCATCAGCACCTCCGCCTGGAGGGCCAGTTCCTCCAGCAGCAGGGGGTCGGTGCGCACCAGCACGTCCGAGATCGGTCGCGTTCCGAGCCAGCCCCGCTGCAGGTTGCCGGTGTAGGCGCTCCAGTCCTGGCTGCCCGAGACGATGCCGTTGGGATTGTTGGCGTAGATCTGGTGGTAGCGCACGTCGAAGCGGGGCTCCCCGGTGAAGGGATCGAGCACGACCCGGGCGGCGCCGAAGGCGAAGTGGCCCGTCACGGTGAAGCCGCTGATCGGCTCGCCATCGGGCCCGCCGATGCCGCCGAAGTTGTGGATCACCAGGGAGCGGTCACCGGGTTGCCAGGGGGCCTGCTCCCCATCGGGAACCAGGCCCACCCGGCTGAAGCGGCCGCGCCGGGTCTCGCTGTCACTCCAGTTGACCCGGCTGATGGCGTTGAGGCCGGCCGCGGTGCCCCGCAGAACCCGGTCGCTCTCCAGACGGGTGAGGAGGCGCGGTTCCAGGGCCTGGGCGGTGAAGGTCCCTTGCCTGTCCGGGGCGCCGTAGAGGTACCAGCCGTCGCGTCCCACGGGGGACTCCAGCAGTCCCTGGGGGTCGAAGAAGCGCCGGCCATGGCGATCGGGGGGCTGGCGGGGCAGTCGCACCGTCTCGATCGCGCTGCCGAAGTCCCTGCGGCCCCGGTCATAGTGCTGCACCCGGAAGCGCTCCGGGTCGGCGGGGTCGCGGGAGAGCAGCCGGACCAGAGCCACCCAGCGCCCCGTGCTCTGCAGGGGCGGACGACCGATCCGGAGCACGGTGTCCCCGTCCTGCCGCTCGACGCTTACCTCCTCCAGCGCCACGGTGATGTCGTCGTGGGGATGGGCCCCCGCCAGGGTCTGCAGCGGCCCCACGTCGTTGCGGCCGTCGAGGCGGGTGGGCACCACATTGCCCTGCCGCGCCGCCAGAGCGGCCTGGTCGCCAAGCCGCACCGGCGTGCTCACCTTGCCCACCAGGGCCCGCAGCATCGGCTCGTCGCGCCAGCCCAGCCGCAGGCGCTGGCCGACGAGGCCGTCGTGGCCCGCCGGGGCCTGCTCCAGCTCCAGCCATACCCAGTCACCGTCGCCGGTGGCCATCTCGGCCGCTGCCGGAAGGATCAGGCGACCGAACCAGTCGCCGTGGGGGCGGTAAAAGGCCGGATCCGGCCGCCGCGCCAGTGGATAGTGCTCCGGGCGGTTGAAGGGGGCGCGCCAGGCCAGGTCGTAGCTGGTGGGCGGTGGGGGGGACGTGGCCCCCAGGGCACCCCGGGCCAGGGGCAGAACCAGCAGCACCATCGCCAAGGCGGCCGCCAGAAGCGCCAGCCGGCGGCGGCGGTCGGGGCGGGGCCGCCCGGGCTCGACAGGGGGCGGCGCCATGGGTGCTAACCGCCGCTTTCCCGGTGGATCGCCAGGGCCGCGAGCACGCCGCCGACGAAACCGGAGGCATGGCCGATCCAGCTCACCCCCGGGGGGCTCAGGAACGGCAGCAGGCTGGGCAGCGCCCCCCCATAGGCGACCAGCGCGGTGAGCGACAGCAGGATCGAGAGGGGGCGGCGCTCCAGCCAGCCGATCAGCAGCAGGTAGCCCAGCAGTCCGTAGATGACCCCGGAGAGGCCATGGCTGGCCTGGTGCCAGAACAGCCACACCGGGATGGCGGTGGCGTAGACCCCCAGCCATACCGCCAGGTAGTCGCCCCGGCTCTTGGCCAGCACCAGCCAGGACAGGGGCAGGAACCAGAGGCTGTTGCTGATCAGGTGGCCGAAGCCTCCGTGGCTGAAGGGGGCGGTGAGCACCCCGAGGAAGGGGCCCCCCGGCACCATCGGCAGGTTCCAGCGGCCCCCGAAGAAGACCTGGTCGATGATCTCCTGGGCCCAGGGCACCGCCAGGATCAGGACCGGCAGCACGGCCATGCCCTTGAGACGGGACAGGCTGCGGTCGAGCCGCTGGGCAAGGGAACCGGCCATGGCCGCAGGCGGACGGGCAGTGCGTGTCGGCCTGTCCTAGCTCCCCAGCGGACCGCTCAGCAGCCACCACCACAGCGGAACCGAGACCAGGGCCAGGGCGGTGCTCCAGAGCACCAGCGTCGCCACCGCCTCGACCGCCTGCCGCCCCCCGGCTTCGGGGGCCGGCCGCTGCCCGGCGCCGGCCGCTTCCGTGAGCAGCAGCACCGAGAGGGCCGTGGGGGCCGCCGCCTGCAGCACCACCGCGTCCCGCAGGGCGGAGGGCAGCCCCAGCAGGCCGGTCAGCAGCAGCATGGCCGCCGGCAGCACCAGGAGCTTGCCCACCAGGGGCGCCACCAGGAGGCCTCCCCCGACCAGGCCGGCCGGGCGGCGCCGCAGCATCAGGCCCAGCCGCATCCCCACCAGGGCCAGGGCCACCAGCACCACCAGCCGGGCCGGCCACCACAGCCACGCGGCCAGCGCTGCCCTCCAGGGGGTCTGCTGCAGCAGCACGGCCAGCGCCAGCCCCCGCATGGCCGGGCTGGTGGCCAGCCCCAGCAGCTGGCGGCGGACGCCGCCGGCCCGCCGGTCCACCAGCAGCGGACCGAGGCTCCAGGTGATCAGGGTGGCCATCAGATCGAAGGCGATCGTGAAGCCGATGGCCTCGGCCGGCAGCAGGGCCAGGGCCACGGGCAGCCCCCAGTAGCCCGTGTTGCCCACGATGCAGCCCAGCTGCAGGCTGCCCTCGGGGATGCGCCGGCCCAGGGCCGGCAGGCGCATCAGCAGCAGGCCCAGGCCCGAGGCGACCGCCGCCATCAGGGCCGCCGTCAGCAGTTCGGCCCGGAAGCCCGCCCGCAGCAGCAGGGCCACCAGGCTGATGGGGATGCCCCAGTGGATCAACGGCGGGGCGAGCCGTCCGGGCAGCCCGGGGAACCGCATCCCCAGCAGCAGGCCGACACCCAGGGGCGGGACCAGTTCGAGCAGGAACCGCAGCACCAGCCCTCCCCAGGCCATCGGGCGCCCCCACCATGGCGGCCCCCGGTCTGCGGCGCTGCCTAGGGTCGTCGCTTCCCCAGGTGCCCAGGTCTCCGATGCAATCCCCCATGCGCTCCGGGGCCGACAACGGCTTCGGCGGCCTCTGGCAACTGCTCTTCGCCGCCGCGCTCGCCGGCCTGGTGCTGCTCACCCAGACGGTGTTCATCGTGCCGGCGGGCAGCGTGGCGGTGGTCACCACCCTCGGCAAGGTCACCGGCGCGCCGCGGCAGCCCGGGGCCAACCTCAAGATCCCCCTGGCCCAGAACACCTCCCTCTTCGATGTGCGCACCCAGGTGCGGCCGGAGCAGTTCTCCACCCTCACCAAGGACCTGCAGGTGATCCAGGCCACGGCCACGGTGAAGTACGCCATGAAGCCGGCCGAGGCGGGCCGCATCTACGAAACCATCGCCACCGACGACCAGCAGATCTACCCGCGGGTGATTCAGCCGTCCCTGTTGAAGGCCCTCAAGTCGGTGTTCTCCCAGTACGAACTGGTGACCATCGCCACCGAGTGGAACTCCATCTCCGAACTGGTGCAGGAGAAGGTGGCCGAGGAGCTGCGCAAGTTCGACTACGTGACCGTGCAGGGTCTGGATCTGACGGGTCTGCAGATCGCCGAGGAGTACCGCGCCGCCATCGAGCAGAAGCAGATCGCCGAGCAGCAGCTGCTGCGGGCCCAGACGGAGGTGCTGATCGCCGAGCAGGAGGCCAAGCGCTACCAGACCCTCAACTCCAGCCTCGACGACCAGGTGCTCTACAAGCTGTTCCTCGACAAGTGGGACGGCCAGACCTCGGTGGTGCCGGCTCTGCCGGGGGCGGCCGGGGGCGGCGGCAGCCCGGTGATCGTCAATGGCCGCCGCTGAGAAGGACGCCCGATGGACGAGGGGATTCTCGATGTGGATCTGCTGGCCTTCGAGCGGGGCGACGGGAGGGCTCGGGACGCCGTGGTCGATGGGGTGAGGCGCAGCCTGGCCAGCGGCTTCGTCTACACCAGCAGCGATTTGCCCGTCGACCTGCTGGACACCGCCTACGGGCTCCTGCAGCGCTTCTTCGCCCTGGAGGCCGACACCAAGCGGCGCTTCCGGGCCCCCGGCGCCAGCGGCCAGACCGGTTACACGGAGGTGCTGGTGGAGACGGCCGCGGGCAGCGACCGGCCGGACTGGAAGGAGATGCTGAACTGGTCGGAGCCGCTGCCGCCCGGGCATCCCCTGCGGCTCCGGTTCCCGTCCTTCTACCCGGAGCAGGTCCTGCCGGAGACAGCCGTTCCCGGCATCACCGCCGTGCTGGGGGAGTTCCACCGGGCGATCGCCGATCTCCAGCGCCGCTTTCTGCGGGTGATCGCCGTGGGCATGGGCTGCGCCGAGGGCTTCTTCGAGGAGATGGTGCGTGAGGCCCCCACCCTCACCCGGGCCCTGCGCTATCCCCCCATGGCCCAGGCTCCGGCGCAGGGCCATGTGTGGGCGGCGGCCCATGGGGACATCAATCTGATCACCGCCCTGCCCAGGGCCACCGGGCCGGGGCTGCAGGTGCGCGTGGCCGGGCAATGGCTGGAGGCGGCCCCGCCGGAGGGGCGGGTGATCATCAACACGGGGCTGATGCTGGAGCGTCTGTCCAACGGCCGCATCCCCACCGGCTGGCATCGGGTGGTGGCGCCGCCGGGGGCCACCGGTGAGCGCCACAGCGTCGTGCAGTTCTGCCATGCCCGGCCCTGGACGGTCCTGGCGCCGGTGCCCTCCTGCTGCGGCCCGGATCAGCCGCAGCGTTACAGCGCCATCTCCGCTGCAGATGCCCTCGAGGAGGTGCTGTACCGCATCAACCTGCTCGAGAACTGATCATCCGCTGGCGAGGATGGCGCTCGTTGAGAAGGCCGCCGTCGCCCATGAGTTCGACGATCCAGGGTGCCGGGATTCTCTCGATGTCGCCGGTGTCGATGTTGAGCACCCGGGCGAAATCCGCCGGTGTGGGGCCGCTGAGCTCGCAGATCCGGCCGATGAACCATGGTCTGCCGGCCATGGCGACGACGGCCAGGTGACCGGCTCGAGCCTCCCGGAAACGCTGGGGGTTGGCCTGCCGCAGTGGGGCCACCGCAGGATCGATCTGGCCGGGTGCCATGGCGGGCCTCTGGTACAACTGTACTGTACCCGGATCCTGCGGGTGCGCCACCGGTCCGGCGGTGGCCCATAGGCTGGATGCATCCGAGGGGGTCATCCGTGGACGAAGGCAGCAGGCAGCAACCCAGTCCGGACGCGGTCGGATCGCCGTTTCTGTACGAGCCCCTGGAGCGGTTCGGAGAGGGCCTCACCACCTCCCGCCCCTGGAATCGCTCCGCCCTGGCCGGGGTCGAGCGACTCAACGGGCGGGTGGCGATGATCGGATTCCTGGCGGCCCTGATCGGCGAGGCGTTCACCGGCAGGGGGATTGTCGGTCAGCTGGCCCTGATGCTGCGCTGGCTGCTGGGCTGAGTCCGTACGTCAGGCCCATGGCCCGATCGGCGGCACGGGAGCGGGTCCCGGCGGGCAGCCGACAACGAGGGGTCGATGCGGCGAGCACGGGACGGATCGGGTGATTTTTTGAAGTGCCTCCAGGGTTGTCTGACGCCGAAACAATGCCGATGGATAGCCGCGACCATTCTCTTTACATCCTGATGATCAGCATCCATGGCCTGATCCGCGGGGAGAATCTGGAATTGGGTCGTGATGCCGATACCGGAGGACAGACGAAGTATGTGGTGGAGCTCACCAGGGCCCTGGCCCAGCAACCGGGCGTTGCCCAGGTGGATCTGGTCACCCGCTGCATCCGGGATCCCGAGGTGTCTGCGGACTATGCCAGGCCCGTTGAGCCTCTTGAGAGGAAGGCTCGCATCATTCGCATCGCTGCCGGACCGGATCTCTACCTCCCAAAGGAAGAGCTCTGGGGCCATCTCGATGCTTTCACAGATGAGCTGCACTCCTGGCTCCATCGCCAGCCGCGTCGACCCGATGTGCTGCACAGCCATTATGCCGATGCCGGCTATGTCGGTGTCCGCCTCTCCCACCTCACCGGCCTCCCCCTTGTCCATACGGGCCACTCCCTGGGTCGGGACAAGCTGCGGAGGCTCCTGGCCCTGGGATTGCCGGTGGAAGAGATTCAGCAGCGCTACCGGATGGCGGAAAGGATCAGTGCCGAAGAGGATGTGCTGAACAGTGCCAACCTTGTGATCACGAGTACGCATAATGAGATTGAAGACCAATATGAGCTCTACGATTGCTACACCCCGGAGAAGATGTCGGTCATTCCACCGGGGACCGACCTGAATCAGTTCCATCCTCCCGACCCCGAGGATGGCCCCGTCCCCTTTGCCAGCACCCTTGGCAAGTATCTCCGGGAACCCGAAAAGCCCATGATCCTGGCCCTCTCAAGGCCAGATAAACGCAAGAACATCGTTTCCCTTCTGGAAGCCTATGGGACCTCGGAACGCCTCAAGGAGCTTGCGAATCTTGTCATCATTGCCGGCAATCGTAATGACATCCGTGAACTCCAGGAAGGTGCCCAGAACGTCCTCACGGAATTGCTCCTGGTCATCGACTGCCATGAGCTCAATGGGCTGGTGGCCCTGCCCAAGCACCATTCCCCAAGCGATGTGGCCGACATCTATCGGTTAGCGGCCGCTTCGAAGGGTGTGTTCGTCAACCCCGCCCTCACCGAACCCTTCGGGCTCACGCTTCTGGAGGCAGCAGCCAGCGGGCTGCCTCTGGTGGCCACGGAGGTGGGCGGGCCGGTCGACATCATCGGGAACTGCAGAAACGGTCTGCTGATTGATCCCCTTGACGAGACCTCCATCACCAGGGCGCTGCTGCAGATTCTTGAGGATGGGGAATTGTGGTCCACATTCTGCCGCAATGGCTTGGCGAATGTCGCCAGATTTTATTCGTGGGAAGCCCACGCCAGGAACTATCTCGAACGGTTGGGAGGTCTGGTCCTCCAGGCTCGCGAAAAGACCCGGCCGGCCCCTCTGTCGAAGGCCCCGGCAGTGCAGACCCGCACCCGCGCGATCTTCACGGCCATCGACAACACCCTGCTGGGCGATCCTGGGGCTCTCGCTCAGTTTGTGAAGCTGATCCGGCAGCACCATCGCAGGGTTCTGTTCGGCATTGCGACCGGACGACGGCTGAACTCGGTGCTCAAGCTCCTGAAGGTGCATGGGATCCCGATGCCCGATGTCCTGATCACCAGCCTCGGCACGGAGATCTACACCCCACCCCAATTGACCACGGACATCGCCTGGACCCACCACATCGACCATCTCTGGACCCCCCAGGTCCTGCATCGCCTCATGGAATCGCTGCCTGGCCTGACCCTGCAGGAGAAGGAGCACCAGAGCCGTTTCAAGCTCTCCTATTACTACGATGAACACCAGGCGCCTCCCCTCGAGGAGATTCTCACGCTCCTGCGTCAGCATGAGCTGTCCGCCCACACCAGTCTTTCCTTCGGGCAGTTCCTCGACTTCGTCCCCGCCCGCGCTTCCAAGGGACAGGCCCTCCGGTACGTGGCCAACCGCTGGAACATTCCTCTCGGGAAGGTGCTGGTGAACGGAGGCTCCCGGGGTGATGAGGACATGCTCCGGGGCAACACGCTGGGGGTGGTCGTGGACAGCCCCCATCGCGATGAGCTCGACCAGCTCAACGATACCGAGCGGGTGTACTTCTCCGAGGGATCGCATGCAGCCGGCATCCTCGAAGCGATCGATCACTATGGTTTTTTCCGTTGATGTCGCAGCTCGTCGCCACCCGTTGATGCCCCCTCTCCTGATCTGCACCGACCTGGACCGGACCCTTCTGCCCAACGGCGAGGCCACCGAATCGGTGGGTGCCCGGCCGGCCTTCGCCCAGCTGGTCTCCCGGCCGCAGACGCGACTGGCCTACGTCAGTGGCCGCCATCTGGCCCTAGTGGAGGAGGCGATCTACGACTACGGACTGCCTGAGCCCGACTGGATCGTCGCCGATGTGGGCAGTTCCATCTACGCCAGGCGGAACCATGGCTGGTCCCCTCTGGAAGCGTGGTCCAGGCACATCTCGGAGGACTGGCAAGGTGATCGCTGGTCCGATCTGGCGCTGGTGCTCTCCGAGGTGTCCGGTTTGACGCTGCAGCCGGAAAGCCGACAGAACTCCCACAAGCTCAGTTTCTTCGTTCCACGGGAGGCCGATCTTCCGGCCCTGAACCGGGAGATCCTTGCCCGCCTGCAGGAACGCGATGTCGCCGTCTGTCTTGTTCACAGTGTTGATGAAGCCGCTGCCATCGGCCTGCTGGATATCCTTCCCCGGCGGGCGGGCAAACTTCAGGCGATCGAGTTTCTGATGCGCGAGCAGGGACTGTCATGCCAGCAGACGATCTTTGCCGGCGACAGTGGCAATGACCTGTCCGTACTCACCAGTTCCGTGCCAGCCGTGCTGGTCGCCAATGCCCACCCCGATGTGAAGGCGCAGGCCCTGGCGGAATCCACGCGCCTGGGCACCGAGGATCGTCTGTATCTGGCCAGGGGTGGCTTCCTGGGGATGAACGGCAACTACAGTTCGGGCATCCTGGAAGGAATCGGCCACTTTCATGCCGATGCCGTGCGGGAGCTGGAGTGACCGGATGCAGGCACCCTGTGCGATCACCGTCTTCGGCGAAGTCCTGTTGGATTGTTTCCCCGATGGCACCGAGGTCCTCGGCGGGGCCCCCTTCAACGTGGCCTGGCACCTCAGGGGGTTCGGCCAGTCTCCCCGCCTCGTCAGCCGGGTCGGCAGGGACGCCAGGGGTGAGCGCATTCTCTCCGCCATGGGGCACTGGGGCCTGGACGGCTCCGCTCTGCAGACCGATCCGATCCACGGCACCGGTCGGGTGAGCGTCAGCCTGGTGGATGGCGAGCCCACCTATGAGATCGTGTCGGGCTGTGCCTACGATTTCATCGAATCGCCCGGGCCTGGCCAGGTTCCAGCCACGGGGATCCTGTATCACGGCACCCTGGCCCTTCGCCATGCGGCGTCGGCGGCGGCGCTGGCCAGCCTGACGTCGCGCCATCAGGGCCCGATCGTCCTGGATGTGAACCTGCGCCCACCCTGGTGGTCGCTGGAGACGGTTCTGCCCCTCGTGGATGGGGCCCACCACGTGAAGCTGAATGCCGCAGAGCTGGCCCTGCTGAGCCCGGACGCCCCTCCCGGGGACGATCGGGACGACCTGGCCGCCTCCATGCACCGTTTTGCCGGGCGTCACCGGCTGGAGACGCTGGTGGTCACCCGCGGCGCCCTCGGTGCCCTGCTCTGGTGTGACGGCGAGATCCTTGCCGTGGCCCCTGCCGCCGCCGGCCCGGTGGTCGACACGGTGGGGGCGGGGGATGGGTTCGCCGCCGTGCTTCTGCTGGGGCTCAGCCAGCAGTGGCCATGGGCCGAGAGCCTCGGCCGTGCCGGGGACTTCGCGGCGGCCCTGGTGTCACGGCGCGGTGCCACCATCGATGACCCATCGCTCTACGCCCGGTTTCTGAGTGCCTGGGGGGTCGGCTGAGCCGATGTACGAGCAGATCTCCCACTCCCTGTTGAACGCGATTCTGGACGACCTGCGACCGGAGATCCGGCGCCAGGACCTGCGCCATTTCTACACCAGGCTCGGTGCCAACTTCTACGCCATTCATTCGTTGTTCGTCACCCTCTATGGTCATCGTGACGACTTCAAGCTGCAGCTTCTGTGTCTGGTCGAAACCATGGCGAGAGGCTATATCGACCGCTCGCCTGATCTTGAATCCCTCGATATTGAGAGGGAGGATGACCACAACTGGTTCCTCTCCCAGAAGTGGGTCGGGATGGCCGTCTACTCCAATGGCTTCGCGGAGAACCTGCCGGATCTGGCCAGCAAGATCAGCTACTTCCAGGAGCTGGGCATCAACATGGTGCACATCCTGCCGATTCTGATGTGCCCATCCGGCAAGAGCGATGGGGGCTATGCGATCAGCGATTTTCGCAAAATTGATGACAGGGTCGGCACGCTTGATGATCTGCGCAGGATCGCCGACGAGTTCAGGAAGCGCGACATCCTGTTGGTTCTGGATATCGTCCTGAATCACACATCGGATGAGCACGAGTGGGCCAGGCGTGCGATGGCTGGGGAGAGGCATTACCAGGATTACTACCACGTATTCGACGACAGGGACATCCCGGATGTCTTTGAGCAAACGATGCCGGAAGTCTTCCCTGAGAGCGATCCTGGCAATTTCACCTGGAATGGGGAGATGGGAAAGTGGGTGATGACGGTCTTCCACGAGTACCAGTGGGACCTCAACTACGCCAACCCTGCGGTGTTCATCGAGATGCTCGATGTGCTGCTGTTCTGGGCCAACCAGGGCGTCGATGTTCTGCGGCTTGATGCCGTTGCCTTCCTCTGGAAGAAGCTGGGTACCACCTGCCAGAACGAGCGCAAGGCCCACCTCATCCTGCAGCTCATGAAGGACTGCTGTCAGGTGACCGCACCGGGGGTCCTGTTCATCGCTGAGGCCATCGTCGCCCCCACCGAAATCACCAAATACTTCGGCGAAGATGCCATCGTTGCCAAGGAATGTGAGATTGCCTACAACGCCACCCTGATGGCGCTGCTGTGGGACGCGGTGGCCACCCGCAACACCCGGCTCCTCTGCCAGGGCCTCAAGAGCCTGCCCAACAAGCTGGAGCGGGCCACCTGGCTCAATTATGTCCGCTGCCATGACGATATCGGCTTCGGTTTCGATGACCGTGACATCGAGCAGGTCGGCTACGACCCCCGCGCCCACCGGCGCTTCCTGATCGACTACTTCAAGGGGGATTTCGATGCGATCCCCCGCGGACTCACCTTCATGCCCAACGACACCACGGGCGATGCCCGCATCTGCGGGTCCCTGGCCTCCCTGGTCGGTCTGGAGTCGGCCCTTGAGTCGAAGGATCAGGCCCTGATCGCCACGGCCATCAGCCGCATCCTGCTGATGCACGGGGTCATTCTGTCGTTCGGTGGCATCCCGCTCATCTACAACGGCGATGCCCTGGGCGTCTTGAATGACTACAGCTTCTACGATGACCCCAGCAAGTGCAATGACACCCGGTGGGTGCATCGCCCGAAGATCGACTGGGCCAGGGCGGAGCTCAGGCGGAAACAGGGAACCGTGGAACACACCATCTTCTCGGCGATCAAGAAGATGATCACGATTCGCAAGGAGATTTCAGCCTTCGCCGATTTCAACAATCGTCAGATCCTGCCCCTGGAGAATGACCACCTGCTGGCGTTCGTGCGGACCAACCCCCTGCGGCCATCCGAGCTGGTCCTGGTGGTGGCCAACTTCAACGACCAGCCCCGGTTCTTCGATCTCGACAGCCTGGTGCCGTCGGTCTTCAGCAGTCACGATGGACTGGTGGATCTTCACTCGGGCCGTCGGCCGTCCCAGTCCGGCAGCCGCATCGTGCTGCAGGCTTACCAGTTCTGCTGGCTGACCAAGACCTGAGCGCCCGATTCCCCCCCCGCCCGACGCTTCCCCTGCCCATGCGCGTCGTCACCCCCGTGCTGCTGGCCCTGCTGCTGGCCTCGGCGGCACTGGCGGTCACCGTGTCGGTGCCGCAAGCGCCCACCGGCCACCCCACCGCCAGCCCCGCTGCCGCCTCTCCCCCGGATGCGACGTCAGCGTCGCCACCAGCCCCGCCGACGGAGCCGGCGCCGCCCCAGCCGGCCCCGCGGGCCTACCCCCGGCTGCCGGCCGACCCCGCCGCCATCGCCTCCCAGCTGGCCGCCGCGGAGGCCGCCCTGCGGTCCGCCGACACCCCGACCGGGCTCCTGGGCGAGCTGGGGCATCGCCAGCAGGTCACCTATCGCCGGCTCGCCGCCGATCCGGCCCTGGCCGCCCGGGTGCGGAGCTTCCTGCCCGTCCGCTGGCAGGGGGTGATGGACCGCCATGTGGCCGCCCGTCGGGAGTTTCTGGCCATGCACCGGGGGGGGCGGCGTCCGGCCGTCGTGCCCGCCTGGCGGATCATCCCTCCGGAGCCTGCCGCCGACCTGCTGCGGTACTACCGGGAGGCCTCCGCCGCCACCGGCATTCCCTGGGAAGTCCTGGCCGCCATCAACCTGGTTGAAACGGGCATGGGCCGCATCGACGGCGTCTCCGTCGCCGACGCCCGGGGCCCGATGCAGTTCCTCCCCACCACCTGGGCCGAGCCCGGCATCGGCAAGGGAGACATCCGCGATCCCGAGGACGCGATCCATGCGGCGGCCCGCTACCTGGTGCGGCGCGGAGGCCTGCGGGACATTCGCCGGGGGCTGTGGGGCTACAACAACAGCCGGCATTACGTCCGGGCCGTGCTGCTCTACGCCGAGCTACTGCGCATGGATCCGGCGGCCTTCACGGGCCTGTACCACTGGGAGATCCATTACGCGTCCTCAGCCGGCGACCTCTGGCTGCCGGTGGGCTACAGCCAGAGCCGCCCCCTGGCGGTCGCCACCTACCTGGAGCGCTTCCCCGCGTCGGCCCCTCCGGGACGCTGAGACGCCTGCCAGCATGGAACCCCGTCGGGCTCCGGATGGCCCAGCTGCCGATGACCCAGCTGCAAGCGATCAACATCGCCAAGGTGACCACCATCGTGGCCCTGCTGGTGCCTGCGCTGGTGCTGGGGCTGGAGTCGGAACGGGTCGCGATCTACCTCGCCCTCCACATCAGCTACTGCCTCTGGTGGCTGCTGGAGGAGGTGCTGTTCCCCTGGCGCACCACCCAGCTCTTCACCGAGGTGGTGGGCCCGCCACAGGCCGTCGCGGTCGTGCTCTACGTCGGGGTGTTCTACGCCCTCCCCGGCTGGCTGGCCATGGCCAACCCGGTGCCCATCGGCCCGGTGACCATCGCCCTCGGGCTCAGCCTCTACATCTTCGGATCGCTGCTGAACACGGCGGCCGATGTCCAGAAGGGCACCGCCAAGGTGCTGGGGGCCACCCTGGTGGCGGACGGGGCCTGGCGCCGCGTCCGCCATGTCAACTACCTCGGCGACCTGCTCCGCTACAGCAGCTTCGCGGTGATCGCCGGCTCGCCGTGGGCCTGGCTGCTTCCCGTCTCCGTGCTGGCGCTCTACCTGCCCCGCATGGTCAGCAAGGAAGCGTCCATGGCGGAGCGCTATCCCGGTTTCGAGGCCTATCGCCGGAGCAGCTGGTGGCTGCTGCCGGGGCTCATCTAGCGCGGCCGATCAGGCAAGGCCGATCAAGGGCAGCAGGACACGGAGCACTGGCCTCAGCCCAGGCCCCGGCCCAGCAGGACGTCCCTGGCGGCGTTGACGGCCTGCATGGTGGCGTGGCGCCCGCCGCGGTCCGGGTGATGCTCGGCGGCGGCTTTCTTCCATGCCAGGTTCACATCGGATTCCCGCAGCCGGCCCGCCAGGGCCAGGCCGAGACGGGCCCTGGCCTCGATGGCTTCCAGGCTGGGGCTGCGGCCCAGGGGACCGTGGTCGGCGGCGGAGAGACCCGTGCCTTTCTTGCGGCGGCCCCTGGTGCCCGAGGCCTTGCCCTGGCCGCGGGAGGGCGATCCGGAGAAGCCCTTGCCGCGGGGCGCCTCGGAGCTGTCCGCGGGGGCACTCCGGGGCTGATCCGGCCGCAGGGAGACCAGGGTCAGACGGGGGTCGAGCAGGGTGCGAGCCATGGGTTCAGGTGCCAGCCCGACCGTTGTGTTGCGTGAGGTGGTGGGGACTCAGGCCGCGACGTCGAGGACGGGGGCCGGATCGATGCTCAGGTCGGTGAGCAGGTCGCTGACCAGCTGGTCAGCGGCGGGCTCGTCCGCCATCGCGGCCATCTCCGGAGCCACCATCGCTGCGGGGGCCTGGTTGTGGCCGCCGGCCATCGCCGGTGCCAGAAAGGCCATGGCCAGACCCACCATCAGGGCGAACAGAAAGGAAAGGGCTCGCATGGACGATGGAGAGAATCTGCACAGTCCTAACACCGCTCCGCCCCTGACGCTGCCGGGAGGAGAAGATGGCCCCATGGAGCGCAGCGCATCCCCCCCCGCCCCGGCCATCGCCTACGCGGGATTCCGGGTCCGCACGGCGGCCTCGCTGATCGATTCGGTGCTGATGCTGATCATCACGGCCCCCCTGCCACTCCTTCTCTATGCCGTGCCTGACGAGACGGCGGTGCTGGTCGTCAGCACGGTGGTGTCGGCCCTCGTGGTGATCCTGTTCTGGCGCTGGAAGCAGGGCACGCCCGGCAAGCTGATGCTGCGGCTGAGAATCGTCGATGCCGCAACCGGCGGCGAACCCGGCCTGCGCCAGTGGTGCCTGCGCTACATCGGCTATCTCCTTTCCACGCTGCCCCTGCTGCTGGGTTTCTTCTGGGCGGCCTGGGATCCCCGCCGCCAGGGCTGGCACGACAAGCTGGCCGGCACGGTGGTGATCCATGTGCCCCGTCGCGCGACCGGGGCCGGGAACGCTGGGGCTGGACCCCCCTGACCCCTGTTCCCTGCGGCCATGACAGCTCCCTCCCGCGATCCCCTGGATGAGGCCATCGCCGCCCGCCGGGCCCAGGACCCCCTCGTGGGGGCCCGCCTCGGTGCCGAGGAGATCAGCCGCCGGCTTCTCAAGGCCATGGCGTCCGAGCGGGGTGTGCACGTCGAATCGCTCCTGGCGGTGTGCGGTGCCCTGGCGGGCCAGGCCTGCCAGGCCGGCGTGCGGGCCCGCTCCCGGGCGGCGGGCCGGGCGGAGCTCTCGGGGCTGCATGTGGTCGGCACCGCGGACGGGGGCTCCTGCCTGGTGGGGGAAGGGCTGGTCCAGGCCCTCTTCCATGAGCCCTACTCCACCTGGGGGCTGGCCGCCGGCGCCGCCCAGCAGGCGGGCTGCACGGCCCTGCCGGACCCGGCGCTGCTGTGGCGCCATGGCCTCGAGCACCTCGGCCAGGGGGACTTCGGCGTGCCCCAGGTGCCCGAAGCCCATCAGCCGTCGCCGGACTCCCTGCAGTCGCTGCCGAGCCTCTGGCCCGCCCTGCTGCCGCTGGCCCGGCGGTTCTGCCCCGAGCCGGTGGAGTGGCCGATCCTGTTCGGCCTGGTGGCCCAGAAGGCGATCACGATGGGGCGGGAGGTGATCGATCCCTGCCTGGCCCTGCGCATCGTGATGGACACCGCCATCGCCAGCGCCATGGCGGTCCTGCCCCAAAGCGAGGAACCGGCCACCGGGTCCTGACCGTCCCGGGAGCCACGGGCATTTGCGTCCCGCCATCCCCGTCTTGGCAGCGGCGGCCGGGGGCGTTACCAAGGCCTGCACGGTCCCTTGCAGCAGGCGGATGGAGTCCCGCTTCCGACGGTTTCTGACGGTGCTGGTCCTGCCCTGGCTGCTGCCCCTGACCCTGGGGCCCCGTCCCCTTCTGGCGATGGGGGAGCCGCCGCCCCGGCCGACGGAGATACCCCTGGAGGTGCCGGTGGGAGACCTGGGCCAGAACGACCGTCTGCCGGAACCGTTGCGGTCCCGCTACCGGCCGGCCCCGGTGGGGGTGTTTCCCGTGCATCAGGCCGGGGCCCTGGGCTATCCCCTCCCCCTCCAGCCCAGCGAGCAGGCCCCGTTCGGCTGGCGGCTGGCCGATGCGCGCAACGCCTGGCGCCTGCACACCGGCCTGGATCTGATCGCTCCGGAGGGAACGCCGGTGTTCGCCGTGCTGCCCGGCACGGTGCGGCTGGTGGATGACGTGGGTGGCTACGGCCTGCTGGTGGTCATCGACCACGGCCTGGGCTGGCAGAGCCTGTACGCCCATCTGCTGGATGTATCGGTTCTTCCCGGGGAGAACCTGGTGGCGGGGCAGGCCATCGGCCGGGTCGGCAGCAGCGGCTCGGCCACCACGGCCCATCTGCACTTCGAGTGGCGCCAGCTGCGCCAGGGGCGACTGGTGGCGGTGGACCCCTCCCCGCTGCTGCAGCCGATCGGCACGGGTCCTTCGGTGGCGGGCCGGGCGCCCTTGCCGCCGCTGCCCTGAGCCGGGTGCCGCGGGGATCGCCGTCAGGGGCGGTCCGGATCCAGCGGCAGGCCCTTCAGGGCCAGGGCCAGGCGCCGCGCAGCCAGCAGCAGGGGGTACAGCCGGCGGCTCCGGGAGGGCGCATCGAACAGCGGAACCAGCAGCTGCAGCAGGGGATCACTGGGCCGCATCAGGGTGCACAGCTGCCGCACCGCCTCCGCCCCGTGCCAGGCCCGCTCGCCCTGGAGCAGGACGGCCCCCTGCGCCAGCGGCAGGCCCCGCGCCAGGAGGGCGCTGCGCAGGGCCGCGTCGGCCCGCCCGTCGACGATCTGCAGGTGGGGAATCCCGCCGCGCAGTTCGCTGCTCAGGGCGAAATGACGACAGAAGGGGCAACCTCCGTCGTAGACGAGCTGGAGGGGCTGCGGGGGGGTGACCCCCGGGGGCTGCGGGGCCGGATCGGGGTTTGGGGAAGGGGGGGCGCCCATCGCTGCAGGGGGGATCAAGGGCGGGGGGCCGCGACTTCCGGAGCGTGATCACAGGATCCAATTCTGCCGCCGGCGGCCGCAGATCGCGACAGGGCCTCGCATCGGCGCAGATGGATCGATTTCACCAAGTCCTGACAGGTGACTGGATTCTGTGATTCTGGGCACCGTTCGATTTCTGAGAACGGTTAGATCCTCTGCCAATGGATGACTGGAAAGATGCTCACACCCACCACCCGTCTGAGGCTCCAGGAGATCATCGGCAGGATTGCCGATTCCCGCCCTGTCAGTCTCCATGAGCGCATCTATGTTCAGAAGTTCGCTGATCGGGATGCCAGTGTCTGGAGCTGGCTGCGGCGGGCCCAGCGCACCCAGCAACGGGGGGAGCCCGAATCGGAACTCGATCGCCTCACGGGCTCGCTGGACCTGGGCGACCCCTGTGACAGCGGCGGATTCGACCCCGGTAGGGACGATCTGGGTGACTGGTTCAGCGGAGCTCCGAATTGGCTCAGGCGCAGTTGAGTCATCCTTAAGCGGTAGAAACACTCATGCCGGATTGTTCGTCGCATCGGCAACGGACATGGCCGGGGGAGCGTGTGTTGATGCCATGGTCAGGTCTCAGTCTGGTCGGAGGGCACCATGGACGTCTTACTTTGTAGCTACCGCAACTGTTCGGAACGCATGCGGATCATCCGCTGCTGTGGTCCCGAGGATTTCTTCCTTGAGCGGGTTGTCTTCCCCTTTGAGGTGCTCACCTTCCATTGCCCGCCCGCCACGGACGTGGAGATCTGGGCACGGGATTCGATGGGCGTCGTCCTCACCGAACAGCTTCCCGCCGATGCCCTGGCGATGCAGCAAAGTGAGGTGTCGCCCCGTCCGGAATGGCTGCCCCAGGTTCCCAACCGAGCGGTGGGGGTGAGAGGCAACGCCAGCTCGGTCTGCCTGCTGCCCCACTGACGTCGGTCCCGACCACCGGCATCGTCTGCAGCGCCAGCTACCGCGACCACCTCACCGGACCCTGGCACCCGGAGTGCCCCGCCCGGGTCGATGCCGTGATCCAGGGCCTGGAGCGGGCCGGTCTGCTGGCCCGCTGCCGGATTCTCCCGCCCCGTCCCGCCACGGATGCGGAACTGCTGCGCTGTCACACGCCGGGGTATCTGCGGCAGGTCCGGGAGGATATCCAGGCCGGCCGAGAGCAGCTGTCCACCGGAGACACCACCATCAGTCCCCACTCGGAGCGAACGGCGCGGCTGGCGGCGGGGGGAGTGCTGGCGGCGGTGGAGGCCGTCATGGATCACCGGGTGCAGCGGGCCTATGCGGTGGTCAGGCCCCCGGGGCACCACGCCAGTGCGGCCCGGGGCATGGGCTTCTGCCTCTACAACAACGTGGCCGTCGCCGCCCGCCACCTGCAGGCGGTCCATGGTCTCGAAAGGATCCTGGTCGTCGACTGGGATGTGCACCATGGCAACGGCACCCAGGACATCTTCTGGAGCGACCCCTCGGTGCTGGTCTTCGGCAGCCACCAGGCGCCGCTCTACCCGGGGACGGGCTCCCGCCGGGAGCGGGGCGAGGGGCCCGGGTCCGGCTACACCCGCAACTGTCCCCTGCCGGCGGGGACGTCCGGCCCCGAGCTGGTGGCCGCCTGGCGGGAGGAGCTGCTGCCGCTGGCCGAGACCTTCGCCCCGGACTTCGTGCTGATCTCGGCGGGTTTCGATTCCAGGGCCGGCGATCCCCTCGGGGATTTACGCCTCCAGGACAGGGATTTCGCGGCCCTGACCCGGTTGATGCTCAGCATCGCGACGGACCATGCCCAGGGCCGTCTGGTGTCCGCCCTGGAGGGCGGCTACGACCTCGAGGGCCTGGCATCCGCCAGCGCCGCCCACGTGGCCTGCCTGCTGGGGGACATCGGGCCGCATTGAGCTCGCCACCAGAACCAGGCCTCGCGGTTGATCAGCAGGCCGATCAGCACCATCGCCAGCATCAGCACGATCTGGTCAGCCCGGGCGTCCGGCACCAGGATGTCGGCGGCCAGGTGGGGCAGGTTGGTGAGGGTGTAGGCGAGGCTCAGCCAGAAATGGCCGGCCCGCCAGTGGCGCCAGCGGCGCGGCTGGCCCGGATCACTGGCGGCGTAGGCGTTCAGCACGACCGCGCCCAGGGGCACCAGGAAGTAGCCCAGCATGGCGCCGAACAGCAGCGGCAGCCGGGCGGCCGCCACATGGCCGTGGATCTCCGGGGAGATCCCGTGGAACAGGGGCATCAGGCCCAGCTCCACATGGAACAGCATCGCCAGCAGCCAGGCGATCCAGAGGCTGCGCAGCCGCAGGGCGTGGTCGACGGCGCCGGCCATGGGAACGGTCCTGAGCCCCCTGAGTCTGGCCGTTTCCTCCCACGCCGCGTGCGGACTGGAGCGGTTCGTGATGGCTCGCTTCGTTGCCGGGCTCCGTAAATTGGGCGGACGGTGAATGGGTCCTTTCCCCCCAGGCCGCTCGTGATGACCTCTTCGACCTCCTCCCTGCCCAAGACCGCGGTGGCCACCGGCCCCGCCGGGAGAGCCATGGCCCAGCCCATGGAGGCCGGGCTGCTCGAGGGTCTGCAGGACCACCTGGGCCTGGAGCGCAAGGCCAGCGCCGCCTACTGGGCCATGGCCCTCTGGTTCGCCGAGCGGGAGCTGCGCGGATTCGCCGCCCACCTGATGGCCGAGTCCCGGGGCGAGCAGCAGCATGCAAGCCTGCTGGCCGACTACCTGATCGCCCGCGGCCAGACGGTGGATCTCGGTGAACTGCCCGCCCCCTGCCAGCAGTGGAGCGACGCGGAGTCGGCGCTGGCGGATGCCTTCCGCCTGGAGGCCGATGTCACCACCTCTCTGCAGCTCCTCTATTCCATGGCGGAACGCGCCGGCGACGTGCGCACCACCGTCTTCCTCGACCCGATGATCCAGGGCCAGATCGCCGCTGAGAACGGTGCGGCCCACCTCCTCGGCCGGGTGCGCTTCGGGCGCCAGGAGGCCGCCGCCATGCTGCTGATCGATGGGGAACTGGCGGCGGCCCAGGCGGCGGCGGCTCCCCCGGTCTGACCCCCGGTCAACGGCACCCCTTCCCGGGTGGGTCAGGCGGCCAGGGGCCGGCTGGTGAGCTCCAGCAGGAAGGCGGCCCCGAGGGGATCGCGCAGGGGCAGGCGCATCAGCGCCCGGGCCTGGCGCTGGAGTTCCAGGCGGCGCTGCTCCAAACGACGGATTTCACGGCCAAGCCGCAGGCGGAGGTGGTCGTCGCGGCAGGTGGCCCCCTGCTCCTTCAGCCGCCGCCAGTGCTGGCGCACCGCGGCCATGTCGCGGCAGAGACTGCCGATGAGGCTGTCGCCGTAGCGGATCAGGACGGTCATGCCGGTTCAGGCCGCCAGGGGAGCGCCGTCCACCAGGGCCGGTGCCAGGCGCAGGCCGGTCTCGCCGCTGGGGGCCTCGAGCAGGTCGGCGGCCCGGATGCGGGAGATCAGCCGGGTGGTGGTGACGCGGGTGGTGCCGATCAGCTCGCCGATGCGCTCATGGGTGAGGCGGAAGGGGAGATCGCACCAGGGGCCGCAGCGGCGCCCCAGCCGGCGCACCAGCAGGGAGAGCAGGGCATGGAGGCGCTGCTCGGCGCTGCCGAGGTGGCGGATGCGCAGGAGCTGCAGGGTCCACTCGTTGACCGGATCGAAGCCATGGCCTTCGAGGGGCTCGGCGTCGCTGCGGAAGCAGAGGGGGGTGAGGGCCTCGACGCAGACGCCCTCGCTGCAGAGACGGTCGGTGCGCAGCTGGTCGCCGGACTGGAGGAAGGCCAGGGTCATGCCCTCGGTCTCCTCACAGGGGCAGTAGACGCGGGCGATGCCGTCGAGAACCTCGAGGCAGGAACCGCCGGGACGGGGGGTGGGGTCAAGCAGGACCGTCTGGCCGGCGGGCATGCGCACGGCACTGGCGGGATCGTCGGGAAGGAAGCGGTAACGCATCGGGCGAAGGGAGAGGCCTTACTGCGAACGGCTCTCAACCTAGAGGACCCACCGTCACTTTTGCAAGCGATTCTCAATAGCAGCTGGTGATTGCGAAGCGGGGCGGGCCCCCTATCGCCCGGCCCGATCGCCCAGCGGTCCCTAGCGTCGGGAGCTGCTTCCAGAGGCGCTGCCGTGATCCCCGATGCCCCGTGGCTGCTCGACCGTGAACGGCGCTGCCGCCGCGACGGCAGTGGCCTGACCACCGCGGATCTGCTCGGCTGCTGGCGGCTCGAGCGGATCTGGAACAAGGGGAGCCGCCAGCCCGCCTCGGCGGCCGCCGTCCTGCTGCGGGGGCTGGCGGCCCGGTTGCGGCTGTCCGCGGCTGGGGCGGGTTCGGAGGATGGGGAGCTGCGGCTGGCCAACAGCGTGCGGATCGGTGCCCTGGAGCTGCGCTTCGAGGGTGCGGCACGTCTGGAGGGCCGCCGCCCGCTGCTGGTGTTCAGCTTCGAGCGCCTGCTGCTGCTGCTGGGCGGGCGGGTGCTGATCGAGCGGGCCCTGCCCCGGCCCGATCCGCTGCGCCGACCCTTCTTCGCCCTGATCGCCGCCGAACGGCCGCTCTGGCTGGCCGCCCGCGGCCGTGGCGGTGGCCTCGCCCTGTGGCTGCTCGAGGAGGCGGACGGAGGCCAGGGGGCTCAGCTGACGGCACCGTGATGCCATGGTCGGCGTCCGGGCTGGGCCGGCAACTGCCCTGCTGGACGGGCTTGAGGGTCCCCGGCTGCTCGCCCCGGTGCCGCTCCGGCCATGGGACCCGGAGCGTGGCGTCAGGGGGTGGCCTGCGAACCGGGCTCCTGCATCCGCTCCAGGTTGGAGCCGAGGTCGGATTCGAGAAACTCCTTCACCACGTGGCCCATGCCGCTCAACCCCGCCAGGGCCGACTGCAGGGCCGGCAGGTTGATGGCCACCTCCTCGTTGGGGTAGGCCCGCAGGAATCCCACCGCCGAGAGGGTTCCCGAGCCGGCCTCGATCCCCAGGATCGTGGCCGAACGCAGGGCCACCATGCCCACCGGCGGCGCCTTGAGGGGATAGAGGATCCCGGACAGCCGCTCCAGGGCACTCTCGCCGAAGCGGGTGCTCAACAGCCTGCTGGTCTGCACCAGCGGCAGCGGCACCCGGTGGTTGAGCAGCTTGCCGACCTCGGCGGGGTCCTTGCCGCCCAGCCGCAGGGCATCCCCGAGCAGGCCCACGGCCTCCCCGGTCCGGGCCAGCCGTTCCAGGTCGGCGACGGGGATCGAGCGGCGAAACGCCCCACTGACGAAGACCACCTGCTCGGCCGCCCTGGCCGCCGGCCCGGCCAGGATCAGCAGGGTGGCCAGCCCGGCGCCGCCCCAGACGCGGGCTGTGGACGGGAGGGAGGACAGGGGGAGCATTGATCGGGAGGCCGGATCCAGGGGCGCCGGATCAAGTGTGGATCAGACATCGGGCGCGGGCGCCTCAGGGGTTCCAACTCGCCAGCCGGTCGGTCACGTCGATCAGGGAAAGGCTCCCATCCCCCCAGCCACCGCTGGGCAGCAGGGCCGGGGCACCCGGCCCGGGGGCGACGGCGGGACCGGCGGCGAAGGCCCCGTTCACCCAGGCCAGCAGCAGGCCCCGCAGGGGGCCGCCGCCCCGGTCGTAGGGGGAGCCCATGTTGAAGTGATCACCGCCCCCCGCAAGAACCAGCCGGTGGCCGGCCTTCCCCAGGCGGGCGACCCGGGCCATCGGAGCGATGGCTTCGGGACCGGGGGGCACCACCCAGTCGCGGCTGCCGCTCACCACCAGCACCCGGCCCCGGAAGGCCGGGGCGGCTCCGGTGTCGAACAGCAGGGACATCGGCGGACTCACCGCCACGACGGCCTTCACCCGCGGGTCGGTGAGGGCCGCCTGGTCGGTCCCCCCCAGGAAGCTGCACTGCAGCACCCAGCTCAGGTTGCGCTGGGGGTCCTGAAGATCGCTGCAGCGTGCCTCCAGTTCCTGGGAGGTGGGGCTGGCGCCCGCCAGTTGCAGGGCCGTGGTGGCCCCCCAGGACTGGCCCAGCACCACCACCGAACCGGTGTCCAGTCCGCTCGGCAGCCCCAGGGTCCCGGCGGCCACCGCATCGAGCAGGGCGGAGATGTCGAGGGGGCGCAGGCGCAGCTCCGCCGGACCGGGGGGTGGCACCTTGCCGGAGAGCATGGCCTGCTGCTGGGTGCGGTCACTGCCGGGGTGGCGGGGCAGCAGCACGGTGTAGCCGTGGCTGGCCAGATGCCGCCCCCAGCCCTCGAAGCTCTCGGGCCCATCCCAGAGGCCATGGGAGATGGCCACCAGCCGGCCGGAGGCCTGCTGCGTCGGGCGGATGACCACCACCTCCAGGGGCTGGGGTCGGTAGGCCACCGGCAGGGTCAGGGTGTCGCGCCGCACCGGCAGGGGACCCGGATCCCGCAGGGAGGGGGCCGGAGTCTCTGGCGGCTCCCCCTCCAGCAGACGGTTGGCCGACAGCAGCTGGGCGTTCATCCGCTGCAGCAGGAACAGGCCCTTGCCCACATCCACGCTGGCGGTCCGGCCCGGCACGGCCTGCAGCACCCCCAGCATGGTCAGGTGGCCTCGGCCGGCGGCCCGGTCCAGCACCTTCAGCACCGTGTCGCTGGAGATGTCGGCCGGCAGACCGTCGACCCCCCCGAGGGAGGAGAGCAGCAGCAGGGCCTGCTGGGCCAGGGGTGAGGGCACCACCTGGCGGGCCACATCCAGGGCCTGCAGGGGCAGGGGGGCGTTGAAAAGATCCACCAGGGAGCGGCCGATGCCGCCCCGGGTGGCCTGGTCGAGTTCGGCCAGGTCGCTGTTGCCGGCGAGCAGGGCCCTGGGATCGCTCAGTTCCGCCAGCCGGATCGAGAACGTGGTCTCCACCAGCGGCAGCTTCAGCTCGATCGTCTCCAGGGCCCGGGCCGGCGACGCCCCTGCCATCGTCGCGGCCAGCGCCAGGCCCAGGCCGGCCAGGAACGGAGACGTCCGCATCAAGAGAGCCACCCCGCCGTCGGGGCCGCATCCTCGCAGAAACGAACGGCCCCGGCCCGACCCGTGGGCCTCATTCCACGTCGTCGTGGGCGAAGCGGTTGTAGAGGAAGTCGAGGGCGGTGTTGCGCAGCTCGTAGTACTTCGGATCTTCCATGATGTCCTCCCGGTTGCGGGGCCGGGGGAAGTCGATCGGCATCACCTCGCCGATCGAGGCGGCCGGACCGTTGGTCATCATCACCAGCCGATCGGCCAGGAACAGGGCCTCGTCGATGTCGTGGGTGATCATCAGCACGGTGCATTTCTGGGTGTTCCAGATCTGCAGCAGCTCCTCCTGCAGCTCCTCCTTGGTGATCGCATCGAGGGCCCCGAAGGGTTCATCGAGGATCAGCACCTCGGGGCGGATGGCCAGGGCCCGGGCGATGGCCACCCGCTGCTTCATGCCACCGGAGAGCTGGGTGATGCGTTTCTCGGCCGCCTTGTCCAGACCCACCATCGCCAGGTGCTCCATGGCGATGTCGCGCTTCTCGCGACTGGCGAGCGTCGGCTTGACCGAATCGATGGCCAGGTAGACGTTCTCGTAGGCCGTCATCCAGGGCAGCAGGGCGTAGCCCTGGAAGACCACCATGCGATCGGGGCCTGGCTTCTGGATCGGCACCCCGTTGAGCAGCACCCGGCCGGAGCTGGGCTGGGCGAATCCCGAGACCATGTTCAGCAGGGTGGACTTGCCGCAGCCGGAATGGCCGATGACGCAGAGGAATTCCCCCTGCTGCACCTCGAGGTTGATGTTGTCCAGCACCGGGTAGGGGCCGGTGGGTGTGGGATAGACCTTGCCCAGCGCGTCGAAGCGCAGCAGAGGTTGGGTGGCGGTGATCGTCATGGGAGGGGTGGGGACAGACAGGTCGGGGGGGTCAGGCGCTGAGCAGCCGGGGCTGGCCGATGGGGATTTCGGCGATGCTGAAATCGCGGTGCAGGGAGACCTCGTTGAGGTAACCGATCGGGTCTTCGGGGTTGAAGGGGCGCCCATCGAACAGCTCGATTCCCTGGCGCTGATAGCTCACGTCCTCCAGCCCCAGCTCCCGGGCGGCCGTGCTGAACACGCCGACGGCGCAGATCCGCTCCAGGATCTCCACATAGTTGCGCGGGAAGGGGATCTCGGCCCAGCGGGCCAGCTGGGTGAGGATCCAGAGGTGCTCGGTGCGACTGGGACGGTTGAGCCCAGCACCGAAGAACAGGTGGTGGGGCTCGCCGTGGGGCGCGAAGGGATCGCTTTCGCCAGGCTGGCCGCTGAAACGGATCAGATCCGCCTTCATGCCGAGATAGCGCCGGTCGCTGAGCAGTTCGCTCATCTCCGGCCAGTGGGCGGGATCGGCGCAATAGCGGCAGGCCTCCAGCAGCGCCTTGGTGAGGGCGATGTGGGTGTTGGGATAGGCCAGGGCCCAGTCCTCGCGGGCGCCGAGCACCTTGCCGGGGTGCCCCGACCAGATCTCCAGATCCCCCACGATCGGGACGCCGTGACCGCTGCTGGCGGCCCGGAAGTTCCAGGGTTCGCCGATGCAGTAGCCGTCGATGGAGCCGTCCTTGAGGTCGGCCAGCATCTGGGCCGGCGGCAGGGTCTGCAGATGGACGTCCTTGTCCGGGTCGATGCCGTTGGCGGCCAGCCAGTAGCGCAGCAGCAGGTTGTGCATCGAGGCGGGGTGGACGATGCCGATGCGGTGGGGTTCCCGCTCGTGGCTGCCCAGCCAAGCCCGGTAGTCCTCCACGGTGTTCACCCCCTGCTCCGCCAATCGCTTGGCCAGGGTCACCTCGTTGCCGTTGCGGCTGATGGTGAGGGCCGAGACGATCGGCAGCGGATCAGCGCCATGGCCGCCGGCCGTCATCCAGGTGGGCATGCCGGACGGCATCATCGCGGCGTCGAGGGTGTTGTCCACGAGGCCGTCGACCACACCGCGCCAGCTGGTTTCCCGCACCAGGTGCACGTCATCGAGTCCGTGCTTGGTGAAGAAGCCCTTGGCCTCGGCCACCGCCAGGGGGGCGCAGGCGGCCAGGGGAATGAAGCCCAGATCCAGGTTGACCTTCTCGAGCCCATGGCGGGCCAGCACCTTGTGGGGCCGGGCCTGCCATTGCTTCACGCGCTTCTGGCGGTTGAGGAAATAGATGATCTCCGAGCGCAGGCTGTAATAGCTGGGGTGGTGCACCACCGTGAGCCGCTGCCGGGGCCGGGGGATGTCCACCTCGAGAATGCCGCCGATCTTCGAGCCGGGGCCGTTGGTGAGCATCACGATCCGGTCGGAGAGCAGCACCGCCTCATCCACGTCGTGGGTGACCATCACCGCGGTGAGCTCGTGCTCGTTGCAGATCTGCATCAGCTTCTCCTGCAGATTGCCCCGCGTCAGGGCATCGAGGGCGCCGAAGGGTTCATCCAGAAGCAGCAGCTTGGGCTTGATGGCGAGGGCCCGGGCGATGGACACACGCTGGCGCATGCCACCGGAGAGCTGGCCGGGCAGCTTGCCGGAGGCCGGGGTGAGTCCGACCATCTCCAGGTGTTCCTCGATCACGGCATCCCGCTCGGCGCGTCCCATGTCGGGCATGACCTCATCGACCGCGAGGGCGATGTTCTGGCGCACGGTGAGCCAGGGCAGCAGAGAATAGTTCTGGAACACGACCATCTTGTCGGGTCCGGGACGCTTCACCGTTTCCCCCTCGAGCAGAACGGTGCCGCCGGTGGGCAGATCCAGACCGGCGATCATGTTGAGCAGGGTGGACTTGCCGCAGCCGGAGTGGCCGATCAGGGAGATGAATTCGCCTTTGCGAATTTCCAGATCGATGCCCTTGAGGGCCAAGTAGTTGCCCCCACCGGAGAGGGGAAAGTTCTTTTCGATGTTCTGGACATCAACGAGAGCTGTCATGTCGGATCACGGTTGGGTGAGATAGAAGTAGCTGAAGGCCAGGACCATGACCGTCATCAGCAGGACGCGAGCCAGCAGGAATCGAATCACGTTCCGCTTGTCGTTCATCCAGGCTTCGAGGGTCCCGTAGGCTTTGGTGGCGGGAAGAAACATCATGGATTCAGCTCGTTCACTGACCGGAAGCGATGCGGGACTGGAGCCAGACCATGAGGCGGTCAAGGATCAGACCGATGGCACCGATCCAGATGACGCCCAGCACGATCTCACCCACATAGTTCTGCTGATAGGCATCCCAGATGAAGAAACCGATGCCCACGGTTCCAGGCATGACGATCTCCGCCGCAATGATCGCCAGCCAGGCCAGACCGATGGAGATGCGCAAGCCCGTGAAGATGTAGGGAAGGGCGGACGGGATCAGAACCTTGGAGAAGAAACGCCCCTTGGACATCTGCAGCACCAGGGCCACGTTGCGGTAGTCCTGCGGGATCTGGCGCACCCCTTCAGCCGTGTTGATCAGAATCGGCCAGACGGCGGTGATGAAGATCACGAAGATGGCGGCCGGCTGGTTCTTCTGGAAGACCACCAACGCGATCGGCACCCAGGCCAGGGGAGCCACCATGCGCAGGAACTGGAACAGGGGATCGAAGGCACGGTTGATCGAGGGCTTGAGCCCCACCGTGATACCCACGCCGATGCCCACCAGGGCAGCGATCGTGTAGCCCTGGGCCACCCGCCCCAGGCTGGCGACCGTCTGCCAGAAGAGCCCCTTGTCGAGGCCCCCATTGTCGAAGAAGGGATAGAAGATCAGGTTGCGGGTGCGCTCTTCGGTGAACAGGCTGGAGGGCGAGGGCAGCCGGGTGAGCCCGAAGGCGGAGGTGAGCTGCCAGATCAGCAGGAAGCCGCCGATGCCCAGCACGGGCGGCAACCAGTTGCCTCGGTTGCTCATCAACCACCTGGGGTGGTTGACGGTGTTCTTGCTGCGGGTGGACGGACGTCCGTCGGTGGAGCCGGTAACCATGACAATGTTCTCCTGGAAGGGAATGGAAGATGGGAACGATGGATTCGGTGCATGGACCAGGAATGGTGTGCGTCGGCCCAACTCACCACGCACACCATCTAGGGGTTAGTCCTGAAGATCAGCGCTTGATCTTCACGCTGTCGAGGTAGGCCTTGGGATTCTCAGGGTCATAGACGACACCGTCGAAGAAGGTCTCCTTGCCGCGGCTGGACGTGGTGGGAATCTCGCTGGCTGGGAGGCCCAGTTCCTGGGCTGCCTGACGCCAGAGGTCTTCCCGTGTGACCTTGTCATTGATCGCCTTGGCCTGCTCGATGGTGTCGACAGTGCCGGGATAGAACTTCCAACGCATCGACTCCAGCAGGAACCACAGCGTCAGGCTCTTGTAGGGATAGGAAATGACACCCCGATCACTGCTCCAGTACAGCGGTCCTTTCTTGGGATCAGTTTCCGGTGTTGGCGTGGTGCCAGGCTTGTAGCCACCCTTGAGGGCGAGTTCAAGAACGGGCTGGGGGATGTTGTACCACTTTCGTGAGGAGAGGATCTTGGCGGCCTCGGCTTTGTTCTCGGGCTTGTCCAGCCACTGCTGGGCCTCGATCACTCCCTTGATCAGGGCGATGGTGGCTTTGGGATGCTTGTCCACCCAGTCGGCGCGGACCGCCAGGAACTCTTCGGGGTGTACCGGCCAGATGGAGGCGGTGGTGGTGGCCAGGTAGCCGATCTTGTCCTCGACCACGCGGGTGGGCCATGGGTCGCCTGTGCTGAACAGCTCCATGGTGCCGTTGCGCAGACCCTGAACCGTCTCGGTGGCGGGCACGGTCAGCAGTTCGACTTCCTTGTCGGGGTCGATACCACCGGCGGCAAGCCAGTAGCGGATCCAGATGTCCTGATTCGCCTTCGGGAAGGTGTAGGCGGCCCGGAATTTGCGCCCCTCCTTTTGGGAGAAGCTCTTGAAGAACGGGGCCGCGGGCTTGAGGTCGGTGCTGAGGTTGGCGTCCTTCACACTGTTGGAGGCGGCGATACCGTTCCCCTGGCTCATCAGCATCGCCAGGATATACATCGGCACTTTCTTGCCATCGGTGATGGCGCCCTCGGTGATCATCTGGGGCATCGGCAGTTGCCACTGGCCGCCCTCGATGCCGCCGCCTGCGGTGCCGAGTACAACATTGTCTCGTGCGGCAGGCCAGCTGGCCTGCTTGGTCAGATTCACTTCAAGGCCGTGCTTGGCGAAAAAGCCCTTCTCGACGCCGATGACCAGGGGGGCTGCCTCAAGGATGGGAATGAAGCCAAGGCTGATGGTCTTGACCTCCAAGTCGGTGTTGGTGGACGTTGGAGCCGGGGTCGTGGTGCTCCCACCTCCACTATCTGTATTGCTGGGAGGATTTCCGAGGCAACCGGTGAGCACGATAGTGGACGTCATGGCGGCCCCGACGAGGGCGAGGAAACGGCGGCGGCGAATCATGGTGTGAAGGGTCGGCAAAGGATGGGAAGGTGCTGTTTGGCAGAAAAGAAGGGGCTGTTGAATCAACAGTCCCACGAGCTAAGGCAGATGGTTGAAGTTGTGCTGATGCCGTGGCAGCAGCTGTGAAGCAAGTGACTTCAGAACGGGGCGAAAGATGGTGTTTGGTGGGTCCCATTTCTGGGGTCCGGAAAGATTACAGGCTGCCTGGCATCTTCGTGGGTTCAGTTCAAGTAGTCTTGTGGATAGCCGGTATTAATCGAACTTATCGATTGCCGATCTTCCCTTGGTGCCAGCGTCTGACACCGATGAAGTCCAGGATGCGTGTATTTGCGAACACATCATGTTCGGTGGAGCATCCTGAGTTCAAGGCAGAAGAAAGGGGGCAGACGCCCCCGAAGTGAATCAATGACATTGGCTGTTTCCCAAGCACTTAGTCCCTGATCCCACGAGCTGGGTGGAGGCCTCAGCCGTCGCCCATGGCAGTGCTTCCCAGCGAGACCGTTTCTCTGGGGGAGACTGTCCCGTCCACTTCGTTGCGGAGATCCCCTCCGGCAAGGGACTGTTCAAGGCGTGGGATTCCGTTCCCGCTATGGCCCGCAGCGATCTGCTCCTGGGCCTGGCGCATCCGCGCGGAGACCTGGGCTTCCGGATCGACGCCCGCGAAGGTTGGTGGTAACCAGACCCGGACCACCATCAGCAGGGCCATGGTGGCCAGAAACAGGCAGACGGCCAGAATCTGCTGCCAGTCGGTCTCGAGGACGCCGTTGACAATGACTTCACGCAGCACCGAGACGATGGCGATCTCAACGGCGACACCGATCGAAACCCGCTGTTCCTGCAGATAGATGATCAGCAGCCGGAACAGTTCGACCAGAATCAGGATGAACAGGAAATCGGCGGTGATTTCGTGAAAGGCTGACGACGTGATCAGGGTGGAAAACGTGCGCTTCAGCTGCAGCACCATGACGCCGAACAGACCGAGGCAGAGGGAGATCGCAATCAGATCCTGGATGGCCTCGAGGGCCAGAACGATCTGGGTGCGTCGCAGTTGCTGATGCCAGGGGATGGTGTCCTGCGGCTCAAAAACCGGCTTTCTGGTGGGCTGGTGGTTCATCGCGAAGGGTTCTCGGGAAGGGCAGGGGCGATGGGGAGAGAGGCGCGGAAATGCCGGGAAGGGCACTCAGGCAGGCGGCGCGGGGCAGCAGCAGATCGGTCTCGCTGAGCTTGACGACCTGACCCATGGTCCGAAACCGGGTCAGGGCCTTGGTGACGGTGACCCTGGTCATGCCGGCGATGTCGGCCAGATGACGATGGGTCAGGTTCATGTCCTCCAGCGAGAGGGTCGTGCCGCGGCTGCAGACCCGCCCGAAACGGCCACCGATCCAGTGCAGCAGGTGCAGCAGCCGTGTATCGGCCGGTCGGACCCGATGGATCCGCAGTAGTTGGGTGGTCTGAGTGAACAGATCACGCATGAAGTCCAGATTTTCGGCTTCACTGGGATCCCAGGCGACAACTTCCACCCGGGTGAGGGAGATCAGCTCGTAGGGGGTCATCCCGCAACCGGTAGGAGTGATCACTTCGCCCGGTCCCCAGATGCCGAGGGTGATGGATTCGCCCTCCTCGTTCCAGGTGTTGGCTCGGATGTAGCCATCGTCGATGCGCCAGCCCAGATCCGCAGGCACGTGATCATCGGCCCGGAGCTTCAGGTGCAGGGGTTGGGCGTTCATGGTGAGGTACATGGCGCTGCAGAAGGGGTGGCGGTGGCGGGTGAGGAAGAATGGGTAAGCGGTGATCGATGGCAGTGCCGCCGGGCGCCTCCTGAACGAGGTCCTGTCGGAGTCCGGGAACATTACTGACCATTTCTGCAGGATGGGTGATAACGGAACGCAGGATTGCCAATCCTGGCGATAAGCCCCGGTGATCGGATTGTCCGCCCATCTTCTCTGCCGTTCTTGGCCGTGACCGGTCCCCTTCCCCCTGCCGCCCACCTCCCCTACGCCGGCCGTCGGGTCAGCCTGGCCACCTGCCACGGCAAGGAACGTGTCCTGGCCAGGCCGTTCCACCGCGCCCTTGGCCTCACCGTTGTCGTTGCCCGTGGGTTCGACACCGACCGGCTGGGCACCTTCAGTGGCGAGCGGCCCCGCCCCGCCGATGCCCCGGAAACCTGTCGGCGCAAGGCGGAAGCCGGCATGGCGCACACCGGTCTGGATCTGGGGCTGGCCAGCGAGGGCAGCGTCGGGCCCCATCCCGCCCTCCCCTGGCTGGCCGTGAACACCGAGTGGCTCACCTTCGTCGACCGCCGGACGGGGCTGGTGATCACCGAGGCCCTGATGGCGCCGCGCACCAATTTCGATCAGCGGGTGGTGGCACCCTCCGAGGGCATCGACGCCTGGCTGGCTCAGGTGGGCTTTCCCTCCCATGGCCTGATCGCCCGCCCCATGGGATTCGATTCCACCGCCGCGGCCGCCAGTGGCCTGCTCTTCAAGGGGATCGGTGATCCCGCGGCCCTGGCCACGGCCCTGCATCGCTGCGCCGCCGCTTCCCGTGAGGGCCTGGTGCTCCTGGAGACCGACATGCGGGCGCACCGGAACCCGACGCGGCTGCGGGTGATCCGGACCCTGGCCTTCCGCCTGGTGCGGCGCATCGCCAGCCGCTGCCCCGCCTGCGGCTCCCCCGGCTGGGGCCTGGTCGAATCGCTGCCGGGGCTCCCCTGCGCCTGGTGCGGCGGCCCCACCGCAAGAACCCGCGTCGAGATTCTGGGATGTGCCGTCTGCGACCACCGCCAGGAGCGGCCGCGACCGGATCGCCGACCCACCGCCGACCCCGGTGACTGCCCCCGTTGCAATCCCTGATGCCAATCCCTCGGATGGTTATGGCCGCGATCAACAACACCTATCGGTGCCGTGACCCAGCCATCCAGCGTGCTCCCTAGGGTCAATTTCCACACCTTGGCTTGGGAGATTCATTCCAATGATGACAACGGCCACACCTGGATCTCTGGCGGTTGAGAGTCTGCTTCACCAGGCGGAAAAGCAGCGTTTCTCATCCCTTCCCCCATCCACGCAAGCCCCTGCCGGACGGCTGACGCTGCAGTGCGAGCCGGTTGCCGCCGATACCACGGCGCTGCGGTCCCTCGACTGGGATCGCAGTCGCTTCGACATCGAGTTCGGCCTGCGCAACGGCACCACCTACAACGCCTTCCTGGTGGCTGGGGAGCGACGGGTGCTGGTGGATACCAGCCATGCGAAGTTCCGTGGGATCTGGCTCGAATGCCTGGCGTCCTGCAGCGACCCTGCTCCCATCGACCATCTGGTCGTTTCCCACACCGAGCCCGACCATTCCGGCCTGATTGGCGACGTGCTCGATCGCCATCCCGATATCGAGATCATCGGCTCCAAGGTGGCGATTCAGTTCCTCGAGCACCAGCTGCATCGACCCTTTCGGCGCCGGGTGGTGAAGACCGGCGAGAGGCTGAACCTGGGCAGGAATCCGGACTCGGGCGTCGAGCACGAACTGGAATTCATCAGTGCCCCGAATCTCCACTGGCCGGACACGATCTTCAGCTTCGACCATGGCACCGGCACCCTGTTCACCTGCGATGCCTTCGGTCTGCACCATTGCTCGGACGACCTCTTTGATGTCGACCCCGGCGCGATCGCTCCGGACTTCCGCTTCTACTACGACTGCCTGATGGGCCCGAATGCCCGCAGTGTCCTGCAGGCGCTGAAGCGGCTGGAGGCCCTGCCGGCGATCCGCACCATCGCCACGGGCCATGGCCCGCTGCTGCGCCATCACATCCCCCACTGGCTGGGGGACTACCGCGACTGGAGCCAGGCGCGCAGCGGCAGCGAGGCCTACGCCGCCGTCTGTTACCTCAGCCAGTACGGCTTCTGCGACCGGATCAGCCAGGCCATCGCCCGGGGCATCGGCAAATCCGGCGCTGCGGTCCAGTTGGTGGATCTCCGCTCCACCGATGCCCATGAGCTGGCGGCCCTGGTGGGCGAAGCGGCGGCGGTGGTGGTGCCCACCTGGCCCGCGGCGCCGGACGGAGATCTGCAGGGGTCCATCGGCACCCTGCTGGCGGCCCTGCGGCCGTCGCAGTGGGTGGGCTGCTACGACGCGCTGGGCCGGGAGGATGAACCGCTGTATGCGTTGGCCACCCGCCTGCGTTCCCTGGGTCAGCCGGAAGGTTTCGCCCCCCTCCGGCTCTCACGGGTGCCGGCGGCCGCCGACGTGCAGCGCTGCGAGGAGGCGGGCACCGACCTGGGCCTGCTGCTCACCCGGGAGCGCACCATCGCGGCCATGAAGGCCCTCGACGGTGACCTCGACCGGGCCCTCGGCCGCCTCAGCGGCGGTCTCTATGTGGTCACCGCCGCCCAGCAGGAACGCAGTGGCGCCATGGTGGCCAGCTGGGTGAGCCAGGCCAGTTACGAGCCACCCATGCTCACGGTCGCCGTCGCCCGGGAGCGGGCCATCGAGGCCCTGATGCAGGTGGGAGACCGGTTCGTCCTCAACGTGCTGCGTCAGGACAACCACCAGCCCTTGCTCCGGCATTTCCTGCGCCGCTTCGCCCCTGGCGCTGACCGCTTCGAGGGGGTGACCGTGCTGGAGGACGTGGCCGCCGGCGGCCCGGTGCTCGGGGATGCGCTGGCCTACCTGGGCTGCCGGGTGACCCAGCGGCTTGAGACCGCCGATCACTGGATCGTCGTTGCGGCGGTGGAGGAGGGCAGCGTGTCCGACACCGAGGCCGCCACGGCTGTCCACCACCGCAAATTCGGCAACCACTACTGAACCGGACTCCGCCATGACCGCCACGCCCAGCCCCCCTGCGGCCCCCTCGCCGTGTCTCCCGCCTCAGGCGGCGCCCCCCATCGATGGACGCCGCCTGGTCAGCCTGCCCCTGGAGCCTGGACTCACCTGTCTGCGGGGGCTCAGCCCCCGTCGCCTGCGCTTCGAGGTCGAGTACGGCCGCGAGCGGGGCACCTGCGCCAACAGCTACCTCTTCGACGCCGGCACCACCGCCTCCGGTGAGCCGGTGCCCGCCCTCCTGGTGCATCCCCCCGGCGCCACCTTCACCACGCCCTTCCTCGACTGCCTGGGCCGGCTGCTGGACCCGGCCGCTCCGCTGGACGTCGTGGTGGGGGTCGTCAATCCCAATCGCGTGCTGCTGCTGCGTCGGCTGGCCCGGCGCTGGCCCGGGCTGCGGCTGATCGCTTCCAACGCCGGTGCCTTGGTGGTGCAGGACCTCTGGGATCGGCAGGCTCCGGCCTCCGGCGACGCTGACGACGATGCACCAGGTCTCCCCCTGCCGCCGATCGAGGTGATCAGGGGCGAGCACACCAGGGAGATGGGCCATGGACTGCGGCTCCGCCTGATTCCCGCCCCCACGCCCCGTTGGCCGGGCGGGTTGATCGCCTTCGAGGAGACCAGCGGGCTGCTGATGAGCAGCAAGTTCTTCTCCGCCCACGTCTGTGTGGAGAGCTTCGCTGAACCCACCCGCCATGACACCGAGGCGGACCGCCGTTTCTTCCACGACTGCCTGATGGCGCCGATGGCCCGCCAGGTGGAGATGGTGCTCGATCGCATCGAGACCCTGCCGATCCGCACGATCGCCCCGGCCCACGGGCCGGCCGTGGACCAGAGCTGGCGCAGCCTGGTGGCCGACTACCGCCGCTGGGGCCGTCGCCAGGAGCAGGCCACCGCCTCGGTGGCCCTCCTGTATGCCAGCGCCTACGGCAACACCGCCGCCATCGCCGATGCCCTGGCCCGCGGCCTCACCGGCAGTGGTGTGCGGGTGGAGAGCCTCAACTGCGAGTTCGCCGGGCCCGATCAGGTGCTCCAGGCGATCCGCTCCTGCGATGGCCTGCTGATCGGTTCGCCGACGCTGGGGGGGCATGCCCCCACCCCGATCGTCTCGGCCCTGGGCACGGTGCTGGCCGAGGGGGACCGGACGAGACCGGTGGGGGTGTTCGGCAGCTTCGGCTGGAGCGGCGAGGCGATCGACCTGCTGGCCGGCAAGCTGCGCGACGGCGGGTTCCACCTGGCCTTCGATCCCATCCGGGTGAGGTTCAGCCCGGATGCGGCGATGTTCGCCCGGCTGGAGGAGCAGGGAGCGGCCATGGCCCGCCTGGTGCTGGGGCGATCGGGGAGGATCCGTCGCTCCGCCAGTGGCGGCGGCGTGAAGGAGAGCCGCAGCCTGCCGGCCCAGCGCGCCCTCGGGCGGGTGGTGGGTTCCCTGTGCGTGCTCACCGTCCGCCGCGGCTCCGGGTCTGGGGCGCTCGAAGGGGCCCAGCTGGTGAGCTGGGTGAGCCAGGCCGGCTTCCATCCACCCGCCATCAGCCTGTCGGTGGGCCAGGACCTGCCGCTGGCCGAGACGCTCCCGGTGGGGGAGACCTTCGCCCTGAACATGCTGCAGGCCGGCAGCGAGAACCGCCTCGCCAAGCCGTTCCTGCGGCCCATCCCTCCGGCGCCGGCCGCCATGGCCGATCTGGCACCGAAGGCCGGCCCCCAGGGTCAGCCCCTGCTGGCGGACGCCCTGGCCTGGCTGGAGGCGCGTGTCAGCCAGCGGGTGGCCTGCGGTGACCACTGGCTGCTGGTGGCCGAGGTGCTCTCCGGCGGGGTGCTCGATGCCGACGGCACCACCGCCGTTCCCCAGCGTCGCAGTGGTGTTCCTCTCTGAGGTCCGGTCGCTGCAGCTACCGGTGCACGTATGCGGTTTTCTGCTCGTGAAGGAGGGAACTTTTAGGCTTCAAGTTCTCCTGGAATCCCGTTCCGGTGGGCCTCGCCAGAGGTTCCACCGGAATTTTTCTGGCCCTGCATTGCTTGATTCTTCGGTAGGTCATGGGGCCCCAAACGGAGGAGCGCGGTGCCGCTGTCGCGGTGCTCAACCGCCGACCGCCTGGGTGGTCGGGATGGAGCTGACCGGGCACCGATTCCGGCAGAGCACCTCCAATGGCGGCCGGCCGGTGATGGCCAGGCGCCAGCGGGCCCACAGCCCGTAGAGGGCATCCACCAGGGGGCGCAGCAGGGGCCAGCGGGTGGGGGCGTAGAGCCAGCCCAGATTCACCAGGCCATAGGCCTGGCGGAACACCTCCACATCCCGGATCACGCCGCCGTCGGCGCGCAGGGCGTGCATACGGCCCATGGCCTCGGCGTAGGTGATGCCACCGTGGCGGGCCGGGTCATAGGCGGGGTCGTCCACGTCGACGAAGGCCAGCCGGCCCACCCCCCGGTCGCGGCGGCGCAGGGCGTTCACCTCCCGCAGGCACAGGGGGCAGCCGCCATCGAACAGCAGGGTGAGCTCGGCCATGGGGGTGGTGGGCGACGACGGGGGCGCCTGGGGCACCGGACGCCGGATGAGCCTAGAAAGGGCTGCCGCTGCACCGGTGGCAGCCATCCGGTGGCCAGACTCCAGCCCCCTTCCCTCTCCCCCATGCCCGTCCGCCGCCAGGCCGCGCTGCACCGCTGGCAACGCCGGGACCCGGCCCTGATCCGCCGGGTGATGCCGTTCTGGGGCTGGCTGTATCAGCACTACTTCCGGGTCGTCTCCGATGGGTGGGAGCACATCCCCGACGCCGATCCCCTGCTGTTCGTGGGCACCCACAACGGCGGGCTGGCGGCGCCCGACATGCACATGGTCATGTACGACTGGTTCCGCCGCTTCGGCCTGGAGCGCCCCGTGCTGGGGCTGGCGCACCCGAAGGTCTGGCTGGGCTATCCGCCCCTGGCCGATCTGGCCGCCCGCACGGGCGCCATTCCATACCATCCGCGCCTGGCCCTGGCGGCCCTGGAGGAGGGGAACAGTCTGCTGGTGTATCCCGGCGGCGGGCAGGACACCTTCCGCCCCCATCGGGACCGGGGCCGCATCCACTTCGCCGGCCGCACCGGCTTCCTGCGCCTGGCGATCTGGCACGACCTGCCGATCGTCCCGGTGATCTCCTGGGGGGCCCACGACACCCTGGTGGTGCTGGAGGACTTCTACCCCCAGTTCCGGGCGCTGCACGAGCGGGGGATGCCCTGGCTGTTCGGCATCGATCCCGAGGTGATGCCCCTCTACCTGGGCCTCCCCTGGGGCCTGGCCCTGGGGCCGCTGCTCAACCTGCCCCTGCCGGTGCGGATCCACACGCGGGTGTGTCCGCCGATCCGCCTGGAGCGCAGCGGCCATGCCGCCAGCCGCGACCGGGCCTATGTGCAGGCCTGCTACCGCCGGGTGACGGCCACGATGCAGGACGCCCTCGACCGGCTGGCGGCCGAGGCTCAGCGGTAACGGGAAGGAGCCACGTAGGACTGGGAGGGAATCGACTGGGGTCCGCTGCCGTTGCCGAGCCGCTGCGGCAGGGGATCGACCCGGCGCTGCAGTTCCGCCAGGGAGCGCGTTTCCCCCATCGCCAGACCGGTCAGCACCGCCAGTTCCTGCTTCATCTGGTTGGCGGGCCTGGGATTCACGAAGCGGAAGTTGAGGGTGGTCTTGTCGCCGGCGCTGTCGTAGCCCACCACCGTGAAGTAGAGATCCGCCGTCCTGCCGGCCTTGGATCCGGCGAAGGCACCGCCCACCATGCCCCCCACCAGGCCGATCGGGCCGAGCAGGAGGCCACCGGCGATGGCTCCGGCGGTGCCGCCACCCACCGCCCCCACGGTGCCGTTGGTGGTGTCGTAGGTCTCCGCTCCGCCCGCGATCCAGCGGGCGACTCTGCCGATGGGGATGAAGCTCTTCCTGTCACCGATGCCGTTGGCGTCGAGGTTGATGGTGCAGGGGTTGTTGCCGCAGAGGGCCTGGTAGGTGGCGGCTGAGGCCGGGGCGGGAAGCAGCAGGCCCAGCAGGACCGGCGTGATCAGGGCCGCCCGGATCCGGAGCCGGGCCGATGCGGAGACCATGGGTCGAGGGCGAAGGGAGCCCAGTCAATCGCCGGAGGCCAGGGGTGCAATGGGGAGGGTCCCCCGGGGTGATGACCGGATGTGACTGGTGCCCCTGGCGTGGGGCCGGGCCCGGGGCTCCGATGATGGTCGTCGCTCTGCCGGTGTCCCCGGGGCCCCCATGTCCCTGATCAACACGGCCGTCGGTCTGCTGGCGATCAGCTCACCGATCGGTCTGCTGCCGGTGGTGGTGGAGGCCGGTGGGGGCAACCCCGTGCGGATCCGCCGGATCAGCCGCCTGGCGGTGCTCACCTTTCTCTGTGCCCTGATCGCCGCCTGCTGGTGGGGGCAGGGCCTGCTCGACCTGTTCGGCATCACCCTCGAGGCCTTCCGGGTGGCCGGGGGGCTGATCCTGCTGCCGATCGGCCTGCGCCTGATCGATGGGCGGGAGGTGAGCCACGGTTCCCTGGATGGCACCGAGGACAGTGCCGGTGTGGTGCCGATCGGCCTGCCGCTGCTGGCGGGCCCCGGCGCCATCTCCCTGGTGGTGGCCGATGCCCCCGCCGCCTGGCAGGGCAGGCTGGCCCTCAGCGCGGTGATCGGCCTGCTGGCCATCCTGATCTACCTGTTGCTGATCGCTTCGATGCCCCTGCGTCAGGCCCTGGGGGAACTGCAGGAGAAGGTGATCAGCCGCCTGATGGGGCTGCTGCTGAGCGCCATTGCCGTCCAGATGCTCGTCAGTGGCCTCAGGGGCTGCTTTCCGGTGCTGGCGTGAGGGGCCCGGTGTGCCGGGAACCCTCAGAGACAACCAAGCCGCGGTGGGGTGGGCGGCCCCTCGAACGGGTCGATGGCCAGCTCCCGATCCAGCACCGTCAGGATGTCCTGGATCACGGCAGGGCGGGTGGCCACCCAGAGGAAACCCTCCAGGGGTGCGGCCGCGACCGGATCCCACAGGCAGAACTGGGGGTGCTGCCGGTACATGCGGGTGGCCAGGGGCACGAGGAACCGGGTCTTGGGGAACCGGTCCTCCCCGTGATCGAAGGTGAGGACGATGGCGAATTCCAGTTCGCCCCTGGCGGTGTAGCGATCGATCCGGGTCTCCCCCTCCGATCCGGCAAACGGTGAGAGCCGGTACTCGACGTAGCGACGATGGAAGGGGTTCCTCTGCTCCTTCCAGGTCCTCGCCTCCACGCCCAGCTCCGTCGCCAGCTCGGTGAGCAGCAGGTAGGAATGGGTGCGGAGGGTCTCGTGGAGCTCGTCGGTCCGGTGGCTCTGCAGCCGCCAGCGCTCCGCCAGGGCCTCGTAGCGGCTCATCCTGGGCGGGTCCTGGGGGGTGGGTCCCGTGGGGCCAGTCACCGATGCTCTCCTGAGTTTTTCAGTTTATCGGCGCCCAGCCGGCGGGCCAGCGGACGGCTCCGCCGCGACGGGGAAGGGTCGATCCAGGGGCCGCTCACGCTCTGAAATGTCGGTCGGCGATAGCTTTCTCGGCCATTCAGCCCGATCGCGGCAGGCTTGCTGCAGGACCGCAGAGCCGAACATGGCCGTGAGCGATGACTTGGTGTATTCTTAAGGGGCAGTGAGACAAAGGCCATGGATCCTGTTAGCCCTATAGCCCAGCTGGCAGTGGCCGCCATCAGCGGCGCCGCCTTCCTGATTTCGATGGTGGTGATCCCCTTCCCCGAGTCGAAGGCCGATTCCTCGGCCGGTATCAGCGCCACCTCCCAGACGAGCGACGGCGTCTTCCGCACGCTTGATGCTTCCCCCACCTCCCTGACCAAGTAATCCTTCCCCCAGCGATCCTCCGGCACGCCTCTCCAGGCCAGCCCTTGAACAGCCCCAGGCCGCTCCGGTCGCCCGCTCCGCTCAATCACGCCTTCCACAGCGGATCCTCGCCAATCCCCGGTCCCTGATCCAGCGAGCCAACGTTCAGCCGCGAGACCCGAAGCCGGTCCCCTGAACGCCCCTCCCCGCAGGCGACCTCGTCCGACACCGGCGCCTGGGCGCGCCGCAGGATGGTCAGAACCCGCTCTCCGCTGCCATGGCTGACGGCCTTGAGACGCCTCCGCCGCTGGTCCTGGTCCATGGCCTGTTCGACACGCCCCGGGTCTTCGACCGGCTCGATCGGCAGCTGGCCGGCCGGCGCCAGCGCCTGCTGAAGCCGGCCCTGCCGCTCCCCCTGGATGCCGCCGCCATCGAGATCTCGGCCCAGCGTCTCGCCGCCGCCATTGAGGCGGCCTTCGGGACCGGGGAGCCACTCGACATCCTGGGCTTCTCCATGGGCGGCGTCATCGCCCGCACCTGGATCCAGCGGCTGGGCGGCCATGCCCGCACCCGCCGCTTCATCAGCCTCGGCAGCCCCCAGCAGGGGACCCTGACGGCCCAGCCCTGGCCCCGCCGGCTCCTGGCCGGCATCGCCGATCTCAAGGTGGGCAGCCCCTTGCTGCGGCAACTCAACGCCGACCTCACCCTGCTGCAGGGCATCGACTGCCGCAGCTACGCCACGGTCTTCGATCTGATGGTGGTGCCGGGCTGGCGGGCGGTGCTGCCGATCGGTCCGCAGCGGATGCTGCCGGTCTGGACCCACCAGCAACTGCTGCGCCACCCGGCGGCCCTCGATCCCCTGGTGGCGGATCTGCTGCGCCCCTGAGCCGTTTCCGGGCCCAGCATGGGGGTGGACGCCGATCCGCGAGGTCACGATGCCGAACGCCCTGGCCGCAAGGCTCACCGCCTGGGGGTTCTCCTGGGCGGGTCTGCGGGACAACCGCCGCGGCGAGTGGTGGCTGATCGCCCAGATGGCCCTGATCGTGGCCCATCTGCTGCCGGCCACCCCCTCCCCCACTTCCCTGGGTCTGGCCTGGCCGCTGCCGCTGCGCCTCGGGGGGCTGGCCCTGTTCAGCCTGGGGCTGGTGCTGGCCGGCCAGGGGGCCCTCAACCTGGGCGCCAGCCTCAGCCCCCTCCCCGAACCCATGGCGGACGCCCCCCTGGTGACCACTGGGGCCTACGGCCGCTGCCGCCACCCGCTCTACCAGTCCCTGATCCTCTGCTCCCTGGGGGTGACGGTGGCCCTGGGCAGCCTGCTGCATCTCGGGCTGCTGCTGGGGCTGGTGGTCGTGCTCGGCTTCAAGGCGCGCCGGGAGGAGGCCCGCCTGGTGCTGCTCCATCCGGATTACGCCGCCTACCGCCAGGCGACGGCCGCGATCCTTCCCGGGCTGCCCTGGCTGGACTGGCGTTCCGCCTGAGCGGCTGCCGCTGGCCGATGGAGCGGTTAGAACCGACGCCGATGCTGCCTGTCCGGCCCATGAACCTGCCACCGATGTTCCGGGTTCTGAGGGCCTGCGGCCTGGCCGCCCTGGTGGCGCTGGCGGTGGGCGTGGCCGGGCCGGGCCCGGCGCTGGCCAGCTTTGTGCTGCCGCCGCTGCCCTACCCGGCCGATGCCCTGGCTCCGGCGATCGCGCCCACCACCATGACAATCCACCACGACCGCCACCACGGCGCCTATGTGGCCAACCTCAACGCCCGGATCGTCGACCACCCCGAGCTGGAGGGGATGGCCCTGGAGGACCTGCAGGGCCGGATCTCCCGCTACCCGGCCGCCGTGCGCAACAACGGCGGTGGCCACTACAACCATTCCCTGTTCTGGCGGGTGATGGCCCCTCCGGGGCAGGGCGGTGCCCCTTCCGCGGAGCTGGCTGCGGCAATCACCTCGGCCTTCGGCTCGCCCGAAGCCCTGCAGCAGCGCTTCGCCCGGGCAGCGGCCGACCGCTTCGGTTCGGGTTGGGCCTGGCTGATCCGCCGACCCGATGGGTCCCTGGCGATCACCAGCACCGCCAACCAGGACAACCCGCTGATGGATCTGCCGGAGATCGAGCGGGGTGTGCCCCTGCTGGGTCTGGATGTGTGGGAGCACGCCTACTACCTCGACTACCAGAACCGCCGGCCGGACTACGTCGCCGCCTGGTGGCCGCTGGTGAACTGGAACGAGGTGAGCCGGCGCTTCGCCGCTGGCGGCGGGGTTGGCGGCACAACAACAACCGCGAGTGAATCCTGACAGCGGCAGTTGTCGGTAGCTGATACGACGACTTCCCGGGAAAACGGTCGCGAAAGTTAACGAAATTGCCGTGATCAGCATGGCCCCGTCCCGAACCGCCCTGTCCCGGACCGTTGAGCTTGTGCCTGTGCAGCGGACGCTCCACGGTGATGCCCTGTTCTCCGCGCCCCGCACCAGCGACGAGACCCTCATCGCCGAGATCGCCCGGGGCGACGCCTTCGAGCTCTTCTGCCACCGCTTCCAGACCGATCAGCTGCTGGTGCTGCGCGGGGCGATCGACCTGGTGGTGCTGCAGAACCGCCAGCTGCGCCGCATCTCCCTGCGGGAGGACGAGGCCACCTGGGTCTGTATTCCCCCCGGGGTGCCCCATGGCGCCATCAACCGGGGCCGGATCCCCGCCCTGCTGGTCAATGCCATGCTCCGCCACGGACCCAGCCACCCGCGGGATTACGAACCCCATCCGGTGCCGGCCCGGTTCCGCAGCCAGTGGCACCGGCTGTCAGTCGCCTGAGCGCCGGCGCCGACCGGCCCGGTCAGTTGTATTCCCCGGGGATGTCCTGCTTGGTCACCGTGACCCGACCGACCTTCTTGCCCGAAAGGCGCAGCAACTCATCGCCCGAGAAGTCGAAGCCCCTGCCGGCGGCGATCTGGGCGACGTCGTCGGCGGTGGCGGCGGCCAGCACCTCGGCGCGCAGGCCTTGGTCGTCCTGCATGCGGGCCAGGAAGGAGCGGGCCTGATCGAGGCTCATGCCGGCGGGGATGGCGTGGAGCTCCAGCATGGCGCAGGCCGCTGACGGCTCCACAGCTTCTCCAGTTCCAGGTAGGCGACGAACACCAGGCTGACGCCTCCGCAGGCCCCCAGCTCGCTGGCCGTCAGTGGGGTGACACCGAAGAAATGGGCCAGCGGCGCCCCGTAGAGGAGCATCAGCTGCAGGGCGGCGCTGGCCAGCACCGCCCCCAGCAGCCAGGGATTGGCCAGGGGGGGGGTGCGCCAGAGGGGACGGTCGCTGCCGGCGGAGAGGGCATGGCCCAGCTGGGCCAGGCAGAGGGTGGTGAAGGCCATCGTCTGCCAGGGCCGTCCCAGTCGGGCGGCCACCACCATCAGCGCCACCACCAGGGCACCGAACACCACTCCGATGCGCAGGATGGCGCTGCCCAGGCCCCGGGCGAAGATCGATTCGCCGGGTTCGATCGGCGGCTGGGCCATCAGATCCTCCGCCGGCGGTCCCAGGGCGAGGGCCAGCGCCGGCAGTCCGTCGGTCACCAGGTTGATCCAGAGGATCTGCAGGGGGCTGAGCGCCAGCCCCAGCAGGGGCGCCGAGCCGATGGTGATCAGTTCGCCCAGGTTGCAGCCGAGGATGAAGCGCACGAAGCGGCGGATGTTGGCGTACACCTGCCGGCCCTCCTCCACGGCGTTGACGATCGAGGCGAAGTTGTCGTCGAGCAGCACCATGTCGGCCGCCTCCCGGCTCACGTCCGAGCCGCTGATGCCCATGGCCACACCGACGTGGGCCTGGCGCAGGGCCGGGGCGTCGTTGACCCCGTCCCCGGTCATGGCCACCACCGCACCCGTGGCCTGGAGCGCCCGCACGATGCGGAGCTTCTGCTCCGGCACCACCCGGGCGAAGAGGCTGGTCCGTCGCACCAGCGCTTCGAGCGCCGCCGCGTCGAGGCCCTCCAGCTCCGGACCCTGAACGACCGGGCTGCCCGGGTCCGCCAGGCCAATGGCCTCGCCGATCGAGCGGGCCGTGAGGGGGTGATCGCCGGTGACCATCACCGGCCGGATGCCGGCCCCACGGCAGCGGGCCACGGCGGCGGGCACCTCCGGTCGGGGCGGATCGCGCTGGGCCATCAGGCCGAGCAGCACCAGGGTCTCCAGCCCGGCCTGCGGGCCCCCATGCCGGGGGGCGGCGGCGAAGGCCAGCAGCCGCAGCCCCGAGGCGGCCAGGCCCCGGGCCTGGGCCAGCCACCAGCCCCGCTGGGCCTCGCTGAGGGGCCGCACCCCGGCGCCATCCAGCCAGCGATCGCAGCGGGGCAGGATCGCCTCGGGAGCTCCCTTGGCGATCAGCAGCAGCATGGCCGCTGCGGCGCTCGTGCCAGCAGCCGGGTGGCCCATGGCCGGGGGACCCAGCGGTGCCCTCAGGCGGCCGTCGGGGTCGCTGAGCCATACCGCCATCAGCCGGCGTTCGGCGCAGAAGGGCATCTCGGCGGCTCGGCCGTGCTGCGCCCGCAGGCTGGCGGCCTCCAGGCCCGCCCGGGCGGCGATCTCCAGCAGCGCCACCTCGGTGGGATCGCCCATGCCCCCCCGTTGCCGGGGCTCGGCGTCGTTGCACAGCACCCCGGCCTGCAGCAGCAGGTCGAGGTGGCCGGGAATGAGCCCGGCCACGGCCCCCGGCGGTGGCGCAAGCTCGGTGGTCAGGAAGCCATGGCCGCTGTCGTCGGCCCCCCGGCCGCCCTGGTGCTCCTCGCCGGGGCGCAGGGCCAGGGTGCCGCAGCGGAGCTCCGTCACCACCTGCCGGTTCTGGGTCAGGGTGCCGGTCTTGTCGGTGCAGATCACGGTGATGGCGCCCAGCGCCTCCACCGCCGGCAGGTGGCGGATCAGGGCGGCGCGACGCACCATCCGCTGGGTGCCGATGGCGAGGCTCACCGTGATCACCGCCGGCAGCCCCTCCGGCACGATCGCCACGGCGGTGGACAGGGCCAGCTCCAATAGCTCCAGGGGGGCGCCGCCGAGCAGCCAGCCCCCCAGCACCACCGCCGCCACCAGACCCAGGGCCCAGGCCACCAGCCGGCGGGACAGGTCCGCCAGCCGTTGCTGGAGGGGCGTCGGCTCCGGACGGGCGGTGTGGATCAGCGTGGCGATGCCGCCGAGCACGGTGGCCATGCCCGTGGCGGTCACCACCGCCAGCCCCCGTCCCCGCCCCACGACGGTGCCGAGAAAGAGGCAGTTGCTGCGCTCCACCAGCGGCGTGTCCGCGGCGAGTGGTGGTTCGGGGCGCTTGCTGACCAGGTCGGCCTCGCCCGTGAGAGCCGACTCCTGCAGCCCCAGGTCGCTGCTCTCCAGCAGCCGGGCGTCCGCGGGCACCCGATCGCCGCTCTCGAGGCGGATCAGGTCCCCCGGCACCAGCTGGTCACCGGGGAGGCGCTGCCAGCGCCCGTCGCGGCGGACGCGCGCCAGGGGCTGGGCGAGGTCCAGCAGGCTGCGCAGGGCCAGCAGCGCCCGACTCTCCTGCAGGTAGCCGAGCAGGGCGGTGAGCCCCACGATCAGCAGGATCGCGATCGCATCCTTGGGGAGGGCGTGATCCCCCACGGCCAGAGCGGCCGACACTGCCGCCACCGCCAGGAGCAGGAGCAGCATCACGTTGCTGAACTGGTCCAGCAGGATCCGCCAGCGGCCCGGTCCCGGCGGCAGGACGAGCCGGTTGGGGCCAGTGGCAGCCAGGCGTTCGGCCGCGGCGGCCCCGCCCAGCCCCTCCGGGCCGACCCCAAGCCGGCGCAGACAATCCGGCCCGGAAAGGGCCTGCCAGTCCGTGGCCTCAGGGATCATGGCCAGCCATCCGGTGGCCCCTGAACCCTAGGAGCGCAGGCTTTCGCAGGCCTCCCCGTCGCCATCCGAATCCAGGTAGCCGTGGCCCTGGCGCAGCAGCTCCTGGGCCCTGGCATGGGAGCCGATCTGGCTGCAGACGTGGCGGCGCCCGTCGGGGGTGGTGCCATCGGGGATCCGGGCGGAGCGGCGGCCGCGCCGGAAGTCCCAGGGCCGGGTGATCCCACCCGGCACCCGCCAGACGCCGAGCCCCCGGCGGCGGGCCCGTTCCTCGGCCTCCAGGTAGGCCGCACCGTCGCAGCCGGCCAGATAGCGCCGGTAGGCGAAGGCCAGGCCGTCCTCCACCAGGGCCAGGTTGATATTGGTGTCACGGATCACCTCGGCCACCGTGCGCCCGAAGCGGTCGGTGTCGTGGGGTTGGATCGTCACCGGCCGCCCGACGGCCAGGCGCATCAGCAGGGCCTGGCGCGCCTGCTGGCCCCAGGGGCTCTGGGCCGTCTCGGGGGCATCGATGCAGGCCAGGCGGATGGTGATCCGCTGCTGGCCGCGGCGCACCCGCAGGGTGTCGCCATCACCGACCGAGAGCACGGTGGCCTGGAAGGCCGGCGCCGCTGCCGCGGGCCCGGCCGGCAGCAGGGCCAGGAGGAGCAGCAGCGACGGCAACCGGTGGCCGGGCATGGCGTCAGGGGGACGGGGAAGGCGGCACCTCAGCCTTGCATCGCCCGGGAGCGCACCTCCTCGAGGCTGCAGCGCCGCCGCAGCGTTCCGTTCTCGAAGACGGTCTGCAGGCAGCTGGCCGGATGGGGCTCCGGTCGCTCCAGCACCACCGTCCGGTAGCCCCGATCGTCGCGGATCAGGTCGAGCACGCCGGCCTTGCTGGTCTTGGCGGGATCGGTGATCGGGCACTTGTGCACCGGCCGGATCCGGCCGGCCCGCTCCACCCACGACACCTTGTAGGCGAAGCGTTGGCTGTCCCGTTTCACCTGCTGCAGCAGGCCACCCCCCATGCCGAAGGCGACGTTCTCGACGCTGAAGCCCGCCGCCAGGGTCGCCTCGATCACCAGGGGCAGGCTGGTGGCGGTGATGCCATCCCCCTGGATCACCCGCACGTGCTCCAGCACCCGGTAGCCCTTGCCGTTGAGCCGGCTGCCGAAACGGGCCTCAAGGCGCCGCAGCAGCTCGGGCACGATGGACACCGGATCGCCCGAGTCGGGCCGGATCACCAGGGTGGCGCCCGAGGCGATCACCTGCTCCCGCAGCTGCTCGCCCCAGAGATGGTCGACGGCGTTCCAGAGGTCGTAGGCATCGGAGACCACCGCCAGCACGGCACCGGGCCTGGCGAAGCGGTCGAGCATGGTGCGGTAGGCCTCCAGCTCGTGCTCCTGCCCCCAGGCCAGGATCGTCGAGTGCTCGGCGGCGGGAATCGAGAAGCCGGTCATCGGGCAGTCGTAATGGCGCCGGCCCGCCACCAGGGCGGCGACGGTGTCGGTGCCCGGAAGGCCACCAGGTGGGCCAGGCCGCCGATGGCGGCGCTCTCGTGGCTGGAGACGCCACGGGAGCCGAAGTCGTGCAGGCGGAAGGGGAGTTCGGCGGCCGGGTCGTCGGCGGAGCGCTCCAGGGCTGAGCGCAGGAGCTCCCGGAAGTGCCAGCTGCGGGTGGCCACGGTGGTGGGATACCAGAGGCGCAGCAGCAGGGTCTCCACCCAGGTGACCAGCCAGGCCAGGGCCGGATCGGTGGACTCCACCGTCATCAGCACGTTGCCGGTGGGTACCCGGCTGCCCTCGGGGACGGCCCGGATGCGCAGGGGCAGCCGGCCGCCGTGGACGCTGAGCAGGCGCTGCCAGCCTTCACGGTGGAACGGCAGGCCGTGGGCGCTCCAGAGGTCGGCGGCCTCCTCCGCATCGCCCCGGGTGACCGGCCGCTCCAGGGTGTCCTGCAGCAGCATCTGCAGTCCGAAGAACAGGGTGTCGGGGTTCTCGCCGCCGCGGCTTTCCAGGTAGGCCCCCATGGCGGTCAGATCGGGGGGGTACTGGAGCCAGTGGCTGCCCTTGTAGCTGTCGGTGTCCAGCAGAAGATTGAAGTCCATGGGTGCGCTCCGCACGGTGTGGATGGCTGGCCCCGGCCCGGTCTCCCCGGGCCGCAGGCGTTGATGGGAGGGCCGTCGGCGACGGCGCTCAGAGGCGGGAGATGAAGTGCTGGATGATCTGGACGTGGTCCTCGAAGAAGCTGTCTTCGTGGGCGTAGATGTCGGCCAGGGGCATCCAGAAGGCCTTCTCGGCGTCATCGCCGCCGCGGACGGCGGGCAGGGCCCCGCCCTTGAGCTGGATCAGGAAGGCGTGGGTGATCACCCGGCCCCGCTGGGAGCGTCCCGGCGCATCGAAGACGTGGCGATCCGCGATCGAGCCCTCCAGCACAGGCCTGGGCACCTTCAGGCCCGTCTCCTCGCGCAGCTCCCGCAGCATTCCCTCGAGCACCGGCTCCTGCTGGTTGAGGTAGCCCCCCGGCAGGGCGATCAGCCCCTGGCCGGGCCGCACCCGGCGGCGCACCACCAGCACATGGCCCGACTGGACAACCACCGCGTCGGTGGTGACGAAGGTGGGCGGATAGGGCGCCACCGACCACAGCCGGCGGTAGCCGTCGATGTAGTCCGCCTCCTGGCGCAGCCAGCGGTAGCGGCCCGTGGCCCGGTAGTCCGTGAGGAAGGCCCGCACCGCCTCCGGAACGTGGGCGGCCCACTCCGTTGCCTCGGCATCGGAGAAGTAGGCCTGGCGGATGGCCGTGGCGTGGACATCACTCTTCAGCGGCACATCCTGGAAGTCCCACTGGGGAAACAGATCGAGGTAGTCACTGCTGCGATCCTTCCGGTGACCGATGAGCAGCACCCGCTCGTCCTCGGCCGTGACGGCGAGCACTTTCTGCTGCACCTCCGCCAGCCAGAGATTGTCGGAGTAGAGGTGATCACGGATCGGGATCACCTCCAGCCGCCGCTGCCATGCGGCCGGAAGGGCGGCCCGGATCATGGTCTCCCGTTCTTCGCTGCTCCAGGGGTTGCGGGTGTCCGGGGCGCAGCGGTGGCTGCCGAGCAGCAGGATCAACCGATCGGCCCTCTGCAGAGCCGCCTCGACCAACCCGAAATGCCCCTCATGGAAGGGCTGGAACCGTCCGATGAGGACGGCGACGTCGTGATGCATGGTGAACCTCAGAATCCCTGAGATGGCGCCCGCCTCACCGGCGGACCCCACTGATTTAGCATGCCGATGGAGATGGTCAACGCTGAGGCTCAACGCTGAGGGTGAACCATCAGGCGTCACGATCCGCGGAGGCGAGCGCAGGCCGGTGCCGATGGCCGCTGCCCGGTGGGTCATGTGACGTTGCCTGCAGCGGAGGGCCACCAGGGCTGGCCGCCCATAGCCTGAGGACGGCGGTGCGGTCCGAGGAAGCATGGGTCCCTCTCCTTCCGATGAGACCTCCTCTCTGATCAGGAATCTCAGCATCTTCACGGCATCGGTGGTGTCCCTCTCCGGGGCTTTCCAGGCCTGGAGCTCGATGCAGATCACCCATTCTCTCGAGGAGGCCAGGCGAACCCAGGCCTTCTCCAGACAGATCCTCGATCAGATGGACAATCTCACGGGCGAGAATGAAACCAAGGGCAAGGTTGCCCTGATCGGCCTCTACATCATTGCGGCCAATGATAAAGACAAGATGAACATTGCCAACATCGCCCTCCAGAGCGGAAAGAACAGTCTCCGGGATGCTGCGGCCTTCCTGCTGCGGCAGGAATGCAAGGAACTTCCGCAGCAGTCAACCTGCAAGAACGCCCTCGAGATGCTGGCGCGCACGGAAGATGTGATCGTGCAGCGCCAGATCCGCAAGGAAGACAAGCTGATCGGCGATTCCCCGGGGGCGCGCCTGCAGGAGGCGGTGGTGAATGTTCAGGTGCAACCTTCGCCCGTGGCCCAGGCCCTCGAGGAGATCACGACGGCCAAGATCGCCGCATCCGACCTGCAGGGATGGATCTACATCGGCAAGGCGGATCCCTCCGGCGCCCTGCTCGACGACCGCACCATCAACGTCGCCAGGAAACCCTCACCCAATGCCGATGTCACCACCATCACATCGGTGTATCTGCGCTCCCAGGGCACGATCCGCTCAGGTTCGTCCCTCGGCATCATCCCCAGGGGGCAGGTCCTGCGGATCCACGCACTCCGCTCCAGGCCGATGACGGCTGGCAATGAGGCCGTCTGGGCCAAGGTGAAGACCCAGAGGGGGTCTCTCCAGAGCGTCCCCTGAGGGAGCCGCGCCTTTGCTGCATCCGCCGCCGGCGGCGATGGATAGCACAAGGAAAGCAGGGGGGCGTGGGGACGGCCCGTGGCCCCGGTGCCCTCGCCTGATCCGTTCCGCCGTCCCTGCCGCCATGGTGCCCCGCGCTCCCCTCTGGACCAGCCGTCGCCAGGCGGGTCTCGCCCTGGCTGAGGCCTTCGTCGACTGTCGGGGCCATGGCGGCGACACCACCCTGGTGGCCCTGCCCAGGGGCGGGGTGGCGGTGGCGGCCGCGATGGCGTCGATTCTGGGGCTGCCCCTGGTGACCTGGTCGGTGCGCAAGGTCGCCGACCCCCGCTGGCCCGAGCTGGCGATCGGGGCCGTCGCCGCCGGCGGAGTGGTGGTCTGGCGCCACGGGGCTGGGGGCCGGCAGCGGGCCACCTCGGCGACGGCGCACGGCTGGCTGCGGGACCAGGAGCTGGAACGGCAACGGCGGCAGCGCCTGTTCGGGGACCCACCCGGCGACCAGCTGGGCGGCCGGCATCTGATCGTGGTGGACGACGGCATCGCCACCGGCATGACGGTGAAGGCGGCGCTGCTGTCCCTGCGCCGGGTGCGTCCGGCCTCCCTGGCCCTGGCGGTGCCGGTGGTGGATCGGGAGGTCGCCGGCGAACTGGGCCGACTGGTGGACCGCATGGTGGCCCTGGCCGTCGTCGGCGACCTGCAGGCCGTGGGGTTGTGGTATGAGCAGTTCGAGCAGCTCAGCGACCATCAGGTGCTCGCTCTCCTGGAGGGCGCCCGGCAGGCATGCGATCATCCGCACCTGCGCCACCGCTGAGCGGCCCATGACCCTGGGGCAAACCGATGGCGTCCTGGTGTCCATCGCCGAGGCGTTCGATCTCCCCGGCCGGGTCCGCGGCTTGGAGCCCCTCGGCAGTGGCAACGTCAATGAGAGCTTCGTCGTCGTCTGCGATGGCCCGCCCGTGCAGCGGTTCGTCCTGCAGCGGCTGAACCGCCGGGTGTTTCCCCGGCCCGATCTGGTGATGGCCAACATCCTCGCCCTCGGGGAGCACGTCGATGGGCGCCTGGCCCAGGGCGTCTCCCCCCTGGGGGAGCGGCGCTGGGAGGTCCCCCGGGTGGTGCGCTGCCGCGCCGACCAGCGGCCCTGGGTGGAGCGGGAGGACGGCTTCTGGCGCCTGATCACCTTCATCGAGTCCTCCCGGAGCTTCGATCTGGTGACCAGCGCCGACCAGGCCCGGGAAGTGGGCGTCGGTCTGGGGCTGTTCCACCACCTGATCAGTGATCTGGCTCCGGAGCGGCTGGCGGACACCCTGGAGGGCTTCCACGTCACCCCCCGGTATCTGGAGCAGTACGACGCCGTGCTGGCCAGCGCGCCGGCCGCAGCCGGGAGCGACGTCAGCCACTGCCGCGCCTTCGTGGAGGAGCGCCGGGACTTCGCGCCGGTGCTGGAGGACGCCAGGGCCAGCGGCCAGCTGCGGCTGCGCCCCATCCACGGGGACCCCAAGGTCAGCAACGTGATGCTGGAGACCGGCTCCGGCCGGGCCGTGGCCCTGGTGGACCTCGACACGGTGAAGCCCGGGCTGATCCACTACGACATCGGCGACTGCCTGCGCTCCTGCTGCAACCCCCTCGGCGAGGAGACGGCGGATCTGGCGGCCGTCCGCTTCGATGTGGATCTCTGCCGCTCTGTGCTGGGCGGCTACCTGTCCGCCGCCTCAGGCTTTCTCATCGAGGCCGACTACGACCACCTCTACACCGCGATCCGCCTGATCAGCTTCGAGCTCGGCCTGCGCTTCTTCACCGATCACCTGGCGGGAAACCTCTACTTCCGGACGGAGCGGCCCGGCCACAACCTGCAGCGGGCCCTCGTGCAGTTCCGGCTGACGGCCAGCATCGAGGCCCAGGAGCGGCCGATCCAAGCGGTGATCAACGAGCTCCGGGCACGCGGCGCCGGCGCCCCCTGATGACGGCTCCCCTCCGCCATGGCTTCGACCTCCGCCCCTTCGGTGGTGCGTGCCCCTCCCCGGGCCTGCGGCTGGAGGGGGAGGTCAGCCGGGAGGGTGCCCGGCTGAGGCTCCGCTATCGGCTGGGGGGCGCGATCGAGACGGTGCAGGTGCCACCACCGGTGGCCTCGCCCGAGCGACGGGACCATCTCTGGACGGCGACCTGCCTCGAGTGCTTCTGGGCCATCGCGGGAGAGCGGCCCTACTGGGAGCTGAACCTGTCCCCCGCCGGCCACTGGAACCTGTACCGACTGGAGGACTACCGGCAGGAGCTGCGGCCGGAGCCCGGCTACGACCGGCCCCTGCACCGGGTCAGCCAGGGGGCCGATGTCCTGTCGGTGGAGCTGGATCTGCCACTGCCGGCCGCGATTCCCCCCGATGCCCCGCTGCAGGTGGCGATCGCCGCCGTGATCGAGGATGGCCGCGGCCAGCTGAGCTACTGGGCCCTGGCCCATCCGGGGGCCGAGCCCGATTTCCACCGCCGGGACGCCTTCCTGCTGCGGCTCTGAGGGCGCCCCGGTTGGTTTAGCTGTCGGCGTCGGTGGCCTCGGCGTGGTAGCTGCTGCGCACCAGGGGGCCGCTGCGCACCTGGGCGAAACCCATGGCGCGGGCGATGGCGCCCAGCTCCTCGAACTCCTCCGGCCGCCAGTAGCGGGCCACGGGGATGTGGGCGAGGGAGGGGCGCAGGTACTGCCCCAGGGTGAGCCGCTGGCAGCCGACGGCCCGCAGGTGCTCCAGGGTGGCGACCACCTCGGCGGCGGTCTCACCGAGGCCCAGCATCAGGCCGGATTTGGTGGGAATCCCCGGCGCCAGCTCCCGGGCCATGGCCAGCAGGTCGAGGGAGCGGCGGTAGGTGGCGCCGCGCCGCACCTCCCCCTGCAGCCGCTCCACCGTTTCCAGGTTGTGGTTGAAGCACACCGGGGCCGCCGCCAGCACCGCGGCCAGCCGTTGCCGCTGGGCCCGGCGGCCCGCTTCGGGGTCGGGGTGTCCGCCCCAGAAATCGGGCGTCAGCACCTCGATCAGCACCTGGGGATCCCGGTGGCGGATCGCCGCGATGGTGGTGGTGAACAGCCCGGCACCATGGTCGGGCAGGTCGTCGCGGGCCACGGCGGTGAGCACCACGTAACGCAGACCGAGCACCTGCACCGCCTCCGCCACCCGCTCCGCCTCGGCCCCGTCCAGGGGCACCGGGGCCCGGCCCTTGTCCACCTGGCAGAAGGCGCAGCTGCGGGTGCAGATCGGCCCCCCCAGCAGGAAGGTGGCCGTCCCGGCGGCGTAGCACTCCCCCCGGTTGGGACAGCGGCCCTCCTCGCAGATGGTATGCAGCCGCTGCGCCTTGACCACCCCCTGCACCCGTTCGGTGGCCGAGGCCTCCCCCAGGGGACGCCGGATCCACTCCGGCAGCCGCTCGGCGGGGGGGATGGCGCTGTAGCGGCTGGTGGCGGTCATGGGGTCGCGGTGGGGTTCATTCCATGCGCCGGCGTCCTTCGAACGCCCGGGCCAGGGTGACTTCGTCGGCATACTCCAGCTCCCCCCCCACCGGCAGGCCGTAGGCGATGCGGGTGACGCTGGTGAACGGTTTGAGCAGGCGGGCCAGGTAGAGGCTGGTGGTGTCCCCCTCCACGCTGGGGGTGAGGGCCAGGATCACCTCGGTCGTCCCCTCCCGGTCGACCCGCTCCACCAGGGGCTGGATCTGCAGCAGTTCCGGACCCACCCCATCCATCGGCGAGATCAGTCCGCCCAGCACGTGGTACTGGCCGTGGAATTCGCGGCTGCGTTCCATCGCCAGCAGGTCGCGGGAGTCGGCCACCACACAGATCTGCCCGTTGTGGCGCTCCTCGTTGCGACAGATCTCGCAGAGCTCCTCGGCCGAGAGGTGGAAACACTGCCGGCACTGGCCCACCTGGCTGCGGGCCGCCAGCAGGGCATCGGCGAAGCTGCGGATCTGCTCCTCGGGCTGGCGCAGCAGGTGCAGGGCCAGGCGCTGGGCCGTGCGGGGCCCGATGCCGGGGAGTCGTTCGAACTGGTCGATCAGCCGGGCCAGGGGTCGGGTGAAACCGCTCAGCGAACCGGCTGCAGGTGGATAGGAATCTAGGCGGCCCGCTCACGCCGGGTGACGGCGCCGGGTGAGGATGGCCCCGGCTCCCGCCAGCTCCCCTGCCCCGCCCCGCGCCATGGGTTTCCCCGCCACCCACCAGCCCGTTGCCACCGTTGCCGCGGTCCCCGCGGCCACCGTCCCCTGGCGCGCCCGGGGCGGCTCCCTGCTGGCGGCCCTGCTGCTGACCCTGATGCTGGTGGGCTGCAGCGCCGCCGCTGCGGGCCTGAACTCCTTCCAGAGCCCGGATGGCCGCTATGCCTTCCTCTACCCCACCGGCTGGACCCGGGTGCAGGTCAGCAATGGTCCCCAGGTCGTCTTCCACGACCTGATCAACAGCGACGAGACCCTCAGCCTGGTGGTGTCCGAGGTCACCCCCGACCGGGATCTCAGCCAGCTCGGCAGTGCCGTCGAGGTGGGCGAGACCCTGCGGCGCAGCGTCATCTCCCCGGTGGGCAGCGGCCGCGACGCCGAGCTGGTGGAGGCCCACGAGCGGGAGCAGGGCGGCCGCACTTACTACGACCTGGAGTACACGGTCCATCTCGCCGACCGGGATCGCCACGAACTCGCCACGGTGGTGGTCGACCGCGGCCGGCTGTACACCTTCGCCGCCAGCACCAACGAGGCCCGCTGGAACAAGGTGAAGGACCTGTTCGCCGTCGTGATCGGCTCCTTCACCCTGCAGATCTGAGCGTGGTCGCCCCCGGCCGGCTGACCGTCATCGGCGGCGGGCTGGCCGGCAGCCTGCTGGCCCTTGAGCTGGCGGAGCGGGGCCTGGCGGTGACCCTGGTGGATGGGGGTGAGGCGACGGCCACGGCCCTCAGCTACGGCGGGGTGGCCTGGTGGGCCGGGGCTCCGGGGCCCCTGGGCCGGCTGCTGCGCCAGGCCCCCACCCGCTGGCGACGGCTGCAGGCGCGCCATGGGCCGCTGGGCTGGCGGGGCTGCGGCCTGCGCCTCCATGGCGGCGGCTGGACCACTCCGCTGCTGCGTCCCCCCTTCGCCCAGGTGGACAGCGCCGCGCTGATGGCGGCCCTGCCCGGGGTGCTGGCGGCGGCCGGGGTCGAGCATCGGCGGGGGAGGGTGTTGGCGCCGCCGCGGCCGGTGGCCCCCGGCTGGCACCTGGAGCTGGAGCCCGGCGGCAGCCTCGCGGCGGATCAGGTGGTGCTGGCGGCCGGGGCCGGTTGCCGCGCCCTGGCCCCCGCTCTGCCGCAGCGCCATCGCGCCAGCTGGGCCGGGGTGCTGGCCCTGCCGGCACGCCCTTGCCTGCCCTCCGCCTCGTCCAGCTCCTGGCAGCGCCATGCGGCTGCGCGTCGCATCGTGCAGCCGCGCCACTGGCAGCGGCCGTCCCTGGAGGCCCGGGCCCCGGAGCTGGCGGAGGAGCGCTGGATCGTCGATGCCGGCATCGCCCCCCAGGGGGAGGGACTGCTGCTGGGGCAGATCAGCCTGGTGCGGCCGGGCCTGGATCCCGGAGACCCGCCCGCGGTGGCCGTGATGGAACGCCGCCTGCGGGCCGCCCTGGCCGGGCTCGATCCGGTGCTGGCCGCCCTGCCGGGCCCCTACCGCCAGGTGCCGGTGGCGTTCTGCAGCGGCGGGCTTCCCCTGGTGGGGCCCCTGGGCGACGCGGCGGGTCTGTGGGTGTTCAGCGGCTTCGGCGGCGCCTTCGCCCAGGTGCCGGTGCTGGCTCCGGTGCTGGCCGATGTGATCGCCGGGCTGGCCGATCCGAAGGTTCTGGCGGGATTCGGCGTCCTGCCGGGCTGACAGGCGGCCTTCCATCCAGCATGCTGGCGGCGATGGCCACGTCCGCCCCCCCGACCGGTGCAGCCCCGCCTCGCCGGCCGGTGGCGACCCTGCGCCGCCGTTGGAGTGGCCTCAGCGACCGGGGCCAGGTGGGGGCCTGCCTGGTGGCGATGGGCGGGGCCCTCGGCCTCTGGGTGCTGTTCTGGCCCGTGCCCACGGAGGTGATGGGGCAGGGGGTGCTGATCTACCCCGACACCGCCGGTCTGCTGGATGCCCGCGCCGGCGGCCAGGTGCGACGGCTGCCGGTGGCGGTCGGGCAGGAGGTGCGCAAGGGGCAGGTGCTGATGGAGCTGTACCTGCCGGTGCTCGACCGCCAGCTGCAGCAGCAGCGCGGCAACCTGGCCCAGCTGGAGCGCGATAACCGCGACCTCGACCGGCGCGATGCCCTGCGGCTCTCCAGCGAGCGGCTCAGCGTCGACACCGCCCTGGCCAAGCTGGCCCAGGACCGGCGCCGTTATGAGGAGCTGGCGGCCACCTATGCGGAGAAGGTGCGCAACCTGCGCTGGCTGAGCAAGCGGGAGGTGGTGGCGCCCCTGGCCTCGGAAGTGGTGGCGGCGGAGCAGGGCCTGACCAGCACCAGCGTCAATCTCGATGCGGTCAGGATCCAGGAGAAGGAGCTGCTCACCCGCTATGAGCAGGTCCGGCTGGACATCCAGACCCAGGCCCTGCGACGCCGCTACCAGATCGACGACATGCGCCGTCAGATCCGGGTCACCGAGGCCCGCCTGGCCTTCGACGGCCAGGTGCTGGCCGACCGGGACGGCACCGTGCTGGACCTGCAGGTGATCCAGGGCCAGACGGTGGCCACCGGCCAGCGCCTCGGCACCCTGGGCCGGGCCGGCGCCGGCGGTGCCGGGGGGCCGCGGCTGCAGGCGGTGGCCTTCTTCGCCCCGGCCGATGCCCGCCGCCTGCCGGCCGGCCTGCCGGTGGAGGTGGTGCCCCTCTGGGACCAGCGGGGCCGGTTCGGGGGCATCGTCGGCAAGGTGGTCCAGGTGCTGGCGCTGCCGGCCACGGAGGAGGACATCTCCACCACCATCGGCAACCCCCAGCTGGCCCGGGACCTGCTCAAGCACGGACCGGTGATGCGGACGGAGATCGCCCTGGAGCGGGACCCCGGCAGCCGGGACGGCTACCGCTGGACCCTCTCCGGCGGCAGCGGGGTGTTTCCTGTGCGAGAGGGCCTGACGATCGCTGCCCATGCCTACGTGGAGTGGCGCACACCGATCACCTACGTGATTCCGGGCCTGCGTTCCCTGACGGGCGGTTACCGCAGCCTGCGCATCGATCGGCTCTGGGATCGGCCTTCCCTCCGCCAGGGTGGAACCCCGCCATGAGTGAGCAGCGCCATGGCTGACCGCCGGTGGTGGCAGATCCGCAATCCCCTGCTGCGCCAGGAGCTCCCCTGGCTGGTCAGTGAGGTGGTGCTCCTGGTGGTGCTGTGCAACGCCAACCCACCGGAATTGTGGTTCTGGCTGGTGGTGCTGCTGGTGATCCTGGGCTACAGGATCGAGCGCTGGTATTCGTCACGGCCCGAATGATCGCTACGTCGCAGGACTCCGTGCATCAACGTTTTGTTCCCTCGCTCAGTTGTCGTGTCCTGTGAGGCTGATAATTCCGCCCATGGATGCAGGCTCCAGGGTGTGGCAGAGAATAGCGAAGATTCCGTACCGTCCGCGATGGGTTCTGATCGGTCTGGCCGTCGTGGCCACGCTGGCGGTGCTGTTCAGTTGCTTCCGGCCAGCGTCGTTACCCCTGCGGATCGGCGCCAACCTCTGGACCGGTTATGAAACTCTCTACCTGGCCAGAGACCTGGGTGAGCTCAAGGACAAGCCCATCCGACTGATTGATTTTCCTTCCGGGACCGAGGAAGTCAGGGCCTACCGAAACGATGAAATCGATGGAGCAGGTCTGTCGATCGATCAGGTGATCACCCTGGCCGCCACCCAGGGGGACATCCGGATCATCGCCATCATGGACTTCTCCAACGGAGGGGACGTGATCCTTGCCAGACCTGGCCTGAGGACAATGGCGGAGCTGAAGGGCAAGCGCATCGGCGTGGAGGCCACCGCCCTGGGGGCCTTTTTCCTCGGCCGAGCCCTGGAGCTCAACGACATGACCCCCCAGGACGTCACGGTGGTGTCATTGGAACTGGGGGATCACGAAGCTGCCTACAGGGCTGGAAGGGTCGATGCGGTGGTGACCTTTGGTCCGCCGCGCATCAACCTGCTGAAGGCGGGCGCCATCCCGTTGTTTGACAGCCGCCGGATCCCGGGAGAGATCGTGGACACCCTGGCCGCCAGCAGCGACGCGATCGCCAACAACGCCGAGAATCTGCAGGCGCTCGTGGAGGCGAGATTCAAGGCCCTGGATTACTTCCAAAGCAATCCTGCCGAAGCCGCCCGGCGCATGGCCAGGCGCACCCGGGTGGAGCCGCAGGAGCTGTTGGAGGCTTTCGATCTGCTGGAGCAGCCGTCACTGGAAACGAATGTGGCGTTGCTGACTCAGCGGGACCCATCGCTGGTGGTCTCCATGACCAACCTGATCAGGGTCATGCATGACCATGGGCTGATCACGACAACGAGGGACCCCGCCAGTCTTCTGGATGCTCAGTTTGTCGAACGGGCGCTGGCGCGTCGTTAGGCGGTGGATCGCAGCATGACCAGATTCCCTCCACCCCTTCGCTTCACGATACCTGCCCTGATTGTCGTGAGTGGTTTTTCGATTGGTGCCATCCAGTTCGCTCTGGAAATTCAAGATGCCAATCGCAGATCCGAGCAAAGTGCCACCATCTATCTGAAGTCCTCGGTCTCCCAGGCGGCGCGAATGGTGGACTATCTCTACCGAACTGATCAGCAGAGCGATCAAGTCGTTGCCTTGATCAGCCAGCTGGGAACCAATGCGGGCTATCGGAGTGTGATTCTTTTCAACGACAGGAACATCGTCCTCCGTGCCAGTGACTACAGCCTCGAGGGCCAACCCATCGGGGTGACGGAGGCTGCGCCGTTGGCCTCCCTCTTTTCCCAGGCTCGTCGTTCGCTTCGGGGAACGGTCCGACTCTCGAAGGACCGCCTTCATCTTTCAGCCGTTTATCCCATCCTGCTCAAGCCCCTGCCTGACGAACTGAAGCCATCTCGCGTCGGTATCTTTTATGTTGACTACAGCCTTGCCGAGGCGAAGCGCACCGCGTTCCGTGAAGCACTCCGGCGGACGCTGGCATTCAATGCTCTTCTGGTGCTTCTTGGTATCTGCGTCTGGCTGTTCTTTCAGTATGCGCTGACCAGCCGGATCAGAAAACTGATCGCCGCCAGCCATGCATTGGGTGAGGGCGATCTGGCGGTAAGGAGTGGACTGGATGGCTCCGATGAGCTGGCTGGAATCTCCGTGGCGTTTGATCAGATGGCGGAGAAGATGGAGCAGAATGCTGTCAACCTGAAGCGACAGGTGCAACGTGAACTGATTCTCCGGGAGATCACGGAGCGGATTCTCACGTTTCTTGAGCTCAAGCGCATTTTTCAGGTGGCGGTCAATGAAATGCTTCCCTACCTTGCGGTGGACCGGGTGGCTATTTACCAGTTCGATCAGGCATGCCAGTGTCATCGTGGTACCTTCATTGCGGAGGCTGTTCAGCCAGATACGGAGTCGTTGCTAGCCGTTTCGATCGAAGATACCTGTTTCGACGATGCGCTGGTCTCTCGTTATCTCAAGGGCGGACATCAAGCCATTGACGATGTGGCGACAGCCGACCTGGAGCCCTGTTATCGCGAGCTTCTTGTTGGCCTCAAGATTCAGGCCAACCTGGTGGTTCCTCTGATCTGCGGTTCCCGTCTATGGGGGCTGCTCTGCATGCATCACTCCAAACAGCCTCGTCGCTGGAGCGAGGAGGATCTTCAGGTTGTCAATCATGTCGCAAGCCAACTCAGTATCGCCATCCAGCAGGCTGACCTGTTCGCCAAACTGGAGGATGAGCTCCAGGAGAAGAAGCTGGCTGAGGAACGTCTGATCACCGTGAATGAGGAATTGGCTTCGATCAATGACCAGCTGGCTCGCTCCACGCGCCTGAAGGATGAGTTTTTGGCCAACATGAGCCATGAACTGCGAACCCCACTGAATGGCATTCTCGGGATGGCGGAATCCCTGCAGGAGAACATCTATGGCGAGATGTCCCCGATCCAGCGCAAGGCTTTGGAGGAGATTGATCGCAGTGGACACCATCTGCTGGAGTTGATCAACGATATCCTTGACATCACCAAGATCGAAGCCGGCAAGCTTGAAGTCCATCTCCATCCCGTCTCGATCCCGGCTCTCTGCCACGCCTGCATCGCGACCATCGAGCGAATGGCGGAGGCCAGGTCGATCCGCCTGTCCTCACAGATCAACCCAGCCCTGCCCGTTGTCCTGCTGGACGGGCGGTTGCTGCGTCAGGTTCTCATCAACCTGCTCAGCAATGCCGTCAAGTTCACTCCCGCTGGAGGATCGGTTCGTCTTGAGGTTGGGCTGAGCTCCCCCCCGGAGGTGGCGGCTGGTCAGGCCACCCTCAGGCTCTGTGTGATCGATTCAGGCATCGGCATCGATCGGGAGGATCAGGAGAAGATCTTCGAGCCCTTCGTGCAGATCGACAGTGGCTTGAACCGCCAGTTCACGGGCTCCGGCCTTGGCCTCTCGATCGTGAAACGCATCCTCCTGGCCCATGGCGGGGACATCAGCCTGCAATCCGCCCAAGGACAGGGAACCCGCTTCAGCGTCCAGCTTCCCGTCACGCTCCACCCTGGGGCGTCCACGGAGGATGCAGCGCCGGCTACGGCGCCGCTGGCCTCGGCCGGCCCCGATGACGGCGTTCCAGCGGAGCGCTCATTGATCCTGCTGGCGGAGGACAGCCGGGTCAACCGACTGATCTACGCACGCTATCTCCATGCCAAGGGATACCGGGTGCATGAGGTGGTCAATGGCCAGGAGGCGATCGACTTCCTGCACGACCGTGTTCCCAGCCTGTTGATTCTGGACATGTCGATGCCGGTGGTGGACGGTTTCTCCGTGCTGCGCACGATCCGCTCCAGCGACAGACCAGAGCTGGCGGCGATGCCCATCATCGTGCTGACGGCGTTGGCGATGAAAGGCGACCGGGAGAAGTGCCTGGCTGCCGGAGCCAACGAGTACCTGGCCAAGCCGGTGAAACTCCAGGAGCTTGACCAGACCATGCGCCGGATCCTGGAGACCGCTGGCGAGAGGGGATCGCCCCAGGCCCCTTGATTTCGCCTCCATCCATCGCCAAGCACTCCGACCCCGCGCCGGCAGGGAGTTCAGCCGCTGCGCTTCCGCAACACGCTGCTGGTGCCTGCCCGGGCGTGGTCGGCCTCGGATGCTGCGGGCCCAGGGGTCAGGCCATCTTCCTGGTGGAGGGATCGCAGCTGCTTGATCTCCTTCATCAAGGCCTCCCCATCGGCCAGCAGCTCGACAATCGTTTCATGCCGTTCCGGTTGATAGGCGGTGATGCCATAGGAGAACGAGATGGCATACCCCTTGTTCGTGAGCCTGTTGTCCTGGTCGAGGGCTTTCTCGATCCGATGGACCACGGTCTCGGACTGCTCCCGGGTGGCGTTGATCAGCAGGACCACGAACGCATCCCCACCGAGCCGGGCTACCACATCGGAGTCTCGGCAGACCTCTGTGATCCGATCCGCCAGGGTGATCAGGACCTCATCGCCAGCCTGGCGCCCGTGGAGGTGGTTGATGCGCTGGAAATCGTTCAGATCGAGATAGACGAGCGAAACCGGTATCGCCTGGCGCGTGCAGAGCTGAAGGCTCTGCTGGGCAAGGGCAAGAAATCCGCGTCTGTTCTCCAGGCCGGTGAGCTTGTCCCTGGTGGCCAGCAGGGTGGAGGCCACCTCCTGCTCCACAACACTGGCCAGATCCTTCAGGATCTCGATCTGCTCCCCATCAAGGGTTCGGGGCGACTGATCGACGATGCAGAGGGTGCCGATCTTTCGGTGGTCAACCGTCAAGGGACAAGCTGCATAAAAGCGAACATGGGGCTCTCCCAGAACCAGAGGATTGTCATGGAAGCGCTCATCCTCCAAGGCGTCGGGAACGATGAACACCTCAGAGCCGAGAATGGCATGACCACAGAACGAAACGCTTCTGGAGGCTTCCGAGCCATGGGGACCGGAGGAGGATTTCGACCACTGCCGATGTTCATCGACAAGGCTGACCATCGCGATCGGAACCCTGAAGATCCTCTGGGCCAACCTGGTGAGCCGATCGAAACGGGAGTCCTGTCCTGTGTCGAGGAGCCCCAGGGATCGAAGCTTGGCCAGGCGAAGCGGTTCGTCGTCAGGGGTCTCAGGCGGTTTCAATGGATCCCTCTTCGATACATGGCCGGCCGACGGGGAAACACATCTGGTTGTGAGAGCTGTTGGCGGGTCAGTGGCGGAACAGTTCGTAGACCTGCAACCCCGATGTCAACTTTAGCGTTTTCCTGCTTGTCCGTCCCAGGTCTCTTTCCCGGCCGTCACTTCCGGGGCGGTGCCTGTGGCGAAAGGGGCAGGGGTGGCCTTTTCATGCTGCTTTCATCTCTTCTGTCTCCTTGGCTCCGTGAATCTCAAGCCAGCGTTCCAGTTGCACCTCGTTCCACGTGTCTGCCCACACCCAGCGGCCGATCGGTGCCGCCAGAGCGGCCACCAACAGCAACCAGGGCAGCAGCGCCATGGTTCCCGCGATCTGCATCACGAACAGCGCGCAGAACAGGGGCGTGCGGCAGGCCCCGCTGAACAGGGCCGTCGCCCCGGTCCACACCAGCAGCTGCCGTTCCAGGGGCGGCAGGTCGGCGATCAGGGGACCGGCCAACAGCGCCCCCAGTGACATGGCGTCGTGCATCACACCGCCGGGGGCGCCGATGGCGATGCTCAGCACCGAGGCCAGCAGCCGCCAGGGAAGGATCGCAAGCCCCGGGCGATCCTCGCCGTAGGCCATGCGCAGGATCAGCAGCTGGCCGTCGTTGAGGCTCCAGCCACCGCTGGCGACGGCCGCCAGGCTGATCACCAGGGCGGCGAGCAGGGCCCAGATCACGGGCCTGGCCAGGGCCGATCCCCCTGCTCCGGCCGGCCTGGCGAGCCAGCGGCCCCAGCACCCCGCCATCCAGGCGGTGGCGGCGGCGAACACGCCCCCCAGCCAGCCGGCGGCCAGGGTCAGCAGTAGGGCAGGACCCAGCAGGTGGACGCCGCCCCCCACCAGCAGGGATGCCCCGGCCTGGTGGGCGGGGGCCGCGTCGGGGGTGCTGCCCCAGAGGCCGGTGGCCACCCCCAGCATCACGCCCACCCCCGTGATCAGCAGCGTGCCGTTGATGAGGGCCGCCGAGCGCCGCCGGCAGAGCTCCTCGATGGCATAGGTGACCCCCAGCAGGACGGAGTTGAAGGCGATGCCCAGGCCCGCCCCGGCGCCGGTCGCCAGCAGCACCGGCAGGGGCAGACGCCTGAGGGGGGCCACCCACTGCCGCAGGGCCAGCAGCAGGCTCGCCCCCAGGGAGGCGGAGGGGGACTCCAGCCCCACCGTCAGGCCGGCGCCATGGGTGAGCAGCAGCAGCGGCAGCCGGGCCAGCTGGCGCCGGAGATCCAGGGAGGCGAGCGCCGCCGTCCGTGAAGGACCCTGGCGCACCCGTTCCAGCTGCAGGGCCAGCACCCCGGTCAGTCCGCCGCCCCGGCCGCCCTTCAGGGGGCCGTTCGCCAGCAGGGTCAGCAGCGCCGTGCCGGCGAACACCAGCAGCAGGCTGCCGCCCGGGATGCCCCCTGCCCCGCCCAGGGGCCAGGCCTGCTGCAGGCGGAAGCCGAGGGCCGAGAGCCACTGGTAGGGCTGCAGCAGCAGCAGCAGCGGCAGCGCCGCCAGCAGCAGGGCGACCACCTGCCCCGGGCGCAGACTGCCGTCTCGCCGGGCATCGGCGGCATCGATCGCTTCGGGGGGCATCGTCATGGGCTCCATTGCAGGCGCGCCGGAACCGCGGCCTCCGGGTCCGTGGGCATGGGCAGCAGTTCGCGCAGCAGCTGGGCGTAGGTGACGTTGACGTTCACGGTGGCCTCCAGGCGCTGGACCAGGCTGGCGATCAGCCTCTCCTGGGTGTTGGAGAGATCCAGCTCGCTGCTCAGCCCCGCCTGGTAGCGCAGGCGGGCGTCCCGGAAGGCCTCCAGGCTCGCCGTCACACCCCGCCTGGCGGCCACCAGCCGCGCCAGGCTGGCCTCGTGCCCCAGGAAGGCCTGCTCGATCCGCAGCCGGATGTCGTTGCGCTGGGCGGCGTACTGCTGGGCCACCGCCGCACCCCGGCGTTCCAGCGCCCGGGCCTGGCCGCGGGTGGTGCCGGCATCGAAGAGCAGCCAGCTCACCGCCAGGCCCACCGACCAGTCGCTGCCGTAGGTGTTGAGGGAGGTGGGCACCGTGGCGCCGCAGCAGCCGCCGTCGGCCACGCGCACGTTCCAGTTGTTGGCGTTGCTGGCCCCGGCACCGGCGCTGGCGAAGAGGGACAGCTTCGGCAGCAGCTCGGCGGCGACCGCGTCCTTCTGGCGCAGCAGCGCCTCCCGGGTGGCCAGGAGGGCTTCCAGTTCCGGGTTGTCCCGGAAGGAGGCCAGCAGGCTCGCCTCCAGGTCGAGGGGCCAGCGGGGCTGCAGGCGGATCGGGTCGCTGGCGGTGGGGGTCAGCTGGGGTGGCAGGTTGAGCAGGGCCGCCAGCCGGCGGCGGGCGACGGCCCGATCCGCCAGGGCCGCGATCAGCTGCTCCTGGCCATCCGCTTCGATCGCCTGCCGCCGCAGCACGTCGAGCCGGGGCACCAGCCCGGCCTGCTTGAGGTCCAGGCTGTCCTGCAGGATCAGCAGGTCGTTGCGCACGACGGCCTCGCGGATGCGCACCAGCTGGTCGGCCCGCTGCAGCTGGTAATAGCTCTCGCTCAGGGACAACTGCAGCCGCCGCAGGGCATCGGCGTAGTCGAGACGGCTGCCGCGCAGCCGCGCCAGGGCGGCCCGCACCTTCGGGGTGCGGGCGAAATCCAGGAGCGCGTAGCGCAGCTCCAGGCCGCCGGCGACCCCGTTGGTGTTGGTGTTCAGGGACCCCCTGCCGCCGGGGGGGATGAAGAAGGGGTTGGCGGGGGGGAACAGGGTCCCGGTGCCGGTCGGGGAGAAGAAGCTGGTGCTCGCCTGGTCGGTGCCGCCGCTGGCATAGGCGGAGATCCGCGGCCAGTAGGTGCCCATCTGGCTCTGCAGCTCGGCCAGGGCCGCCGCCACCGCGTCGCGGCGCGCCTGCAGGCCCGGACTGTGGGCGAAGCCGATCGCCAGCGACTGCTCCAGGCTCAGGGCCTGAAGCTGGCCGGGGCGGAGGTCGCCGGCCTGCGGCAGCGCCAGGGGCGGCAGGGGAACGGGTCCCTGGGGTGGCCCGGGAATCGCACTGGATTCCGCAGGCCCCAGCAGCGCCTCCGGCAGCGCCGGCCCGGCGGACCCGTCACCGTGGTGGGGGGCCGCCTCGGCGGGCAGCAGCTCCTCAAGGGCACGGATCTGGCGATCCAGCTCGTTCCAGCGGCGCTCGAGACGTCGCACGTCGCCGGCGCTGGCCGCCGGCAGGGGTTGGCCCGCGACAGGCCCCGATCCAAGGCCGAGACTCAGCACGACCCCAGGCACCATCCCGGCGAGGATCCTGCTGGCCAGGGGCCGCCCCGTTCCGCTGCCCCCCATGGCCTCCCGTTCCCCCCATCCGGCGCCCAGTTTGCTCGACATCGGCCTCCCCGGCTCCTAGAAGCTGAAACCCAGCTGCAGGCCCGCCGCGAACAGGCCCGGCACGCGGCCGGCCCCACCGGGATTGAGGATCCACTGGAGGCTGGGCTGGATGTTGAACGACTGGTTGAAACGGATCTGATACCCCAGCTCCACCACCCCTTCGTGGCTCAGACCGGGCTGGCTGATCGGACTGAAGCCGGTGCGGGCCACGCCGAGGATCAGCAGATCGAGGGGACGGCCCGGCAGCACCCCCTGGCTCACCAGACCGCCGCCGATGTAGCTGGGCGTGGGGTTCGCGGCGGTGTCGAAGCCCGCGGCGGTGGCGGCCCAGAGCCGGTGGTCGAGGCCCCACGGCAGGGTCACGGGCACGGTGGCGCTGCCGTACAGGCCCCGGTTCGGTCCGGTGCCGGCATAGGCCGCCAGCTGCAGCAGCCCGCCGGGCAGCTGCCGCTCCACCATCACGGGCCGGCCGCAGGTCCGGCCCCGGGCCCGGAGGCCGCCAGCGTGGCGGCAGGCGGCGATCGGCTCCCCCAGCCGGCGGTTGAGCCAGGGGGCCGCATAGCTCCACTGCAGCTGGTGGGTCCAGCCCCGGCCGGGGGGAAGGCCGCTGGCGGTCCCCAGCAGCTTGGCGACCTCGTCGGTGGCGGCCAGGTTGAAGCTGGCCAGCCGCAGGGTGGTGGCCGGGGTCGGCCGCAGCACCAGCCGGGCGCCCGGCGCCGCCACCGGAAAGACGGGGAAGTTCGGGATCGTGAACAGCACCGGCGCCCCGTTGAGGGCGTCGTGGATGTAAAAGCCTTCGACCGGGGCGCTGAACAGGTCGGGCGCCATGCCCACCAGCCCCGCCTCCAGGCTCCAGCGGCCGTCGGCGGAGCGGCGCTCCAGGCTGGCGCGGGTGAGCCAGAACCCCACCGGGTTGGCCACCTCCTGCAACGGGATCGCCGCCCCCAGCCGCTGGGCGTAGCTGGGATCGCCGTTGTAGCCGGCGACGGCCAGATGCATCGCCCATCGCTGCCATTCCCGTCCCGCCCTCTCGCCGGTGGGAGCCCGCAGGGTGAGGGCCAGGGTGGTCTGCTGGATCCAGCTCGCCTCCTGCACCAGACCGCCGACGGGATTGAGCATCGGTTCGGCCAGGGTCTCCAGGTCCAGATCCACCCAGGCCGGCAGGCCCAGGGTCTGCTGGAGGGTTCCCCAACCCGGCTCCAGCTGGACCAGGGCCGGCTCCGGTGGGGGCGCCACCGGTGGGGGCGCCACCGGTGGCACCGGCGGTGGCGCTGGTTCAGCCACGGGCCCGGCGGGGAGCGGTTCGGCGTTGCCGGATCCGGTGGCGGCCAGCATCGCCAGCGCCAGCGCCAGCGCCGGGGGGTGGCCGGAGACCTGCGGTGGGGACGGGGGTGCTCCAGCCATGGCCTCAGCCGGAGGCCTCCCCCAGGACCCGCCAGCTGTGCTCCGCCTGCTCGATGCTGCGCAGGGCCTGGCCGCAGAGCATCAGCCGGCTGGCATTGCGCTGCAGCAGGGTCAGGTCGAAGCGATTCAGGTCCGGATCGTGAAGCGAGCGCTCCAGGTTCCCCCAGCGGGCCGGAGGGGTCATGGCGGTGGCCGGCGGCGCCGGTCGGTGACGGTGCGGCACCTCCAGGCAGTGGCGCCATTGCTCCAGCCGCCCGGCCACGGACCGCAGCAGATCGGCCTGGGCGCTGTGGAGTCCCTCCAGGGGGCCCCGATCCGCCGGGGTGTGCTCGAGGAGCCGCAGCCCGTCGACCACGCCGACCAGCTGGGAGCCGGCGCCGTTGAGGAGCTGGAAGAGCCGGAACGTGGCGTGGCTGGTGGGGTTGTTGCCGAGCTCATCGGCCACCGCCGGCATGGCCTGGCGCAGGGCCACCAGCTGGCGCCGCAGCCCCTGGGCCGTTTCCAGCTCGCGCCGCCGGGCGGCGACCAGAGCCCCCGGCGGCGCGGGCGCGGCCGGCGCCTCAAGGCGGTCGGCCTGGGCGACGAGGGCCCCGCCGAGATCGGCCAGGAACTGGCGCAGCCGCTGCCGGTTTCCCTCCACCGCCAGGTCGGGCCAGAACAGCCGCAGACAGAGCAGGGCCACCAGGATGCCGGCCGCGGTCCAGAACAGTCGCACCGGGACCCAGATGCCCAGTTCACCGTCGTGGACCAGCCAGCCCATCACGATGATGTTGCTGCCCACCTTGTACCCCACCTCCAGCCCCAGCGCCGCCCCCACCAGCCGCATCGCAACCAGGGACAGGCTCAGGCCCAGGGGCAGGGGCAGGTGGCTGAGGCCGGTGAAGGAGACCACCAGCACCACCCCCCCCACCACCGACCCCAGCAGCCGCTGACGCCCCAGGCCGATGGAGCCCCCGTAGGTGCCGGTGCAGACGACCAGCACGGCCATCGGCGCGTAGAAGCCGTAACCCAACGGAGCCAGGGCGCCCAGGCCGTTCATCAGCCCCGCGGTCAGGGCCAGCCGCAGCTCGGAGCGGCGGATCAGCATCGGGTGACCAGGCTGAGGGTGCGCAGACTGGCCAGCAGCGGCTGCTGCTCCTCGGCCAGGGCCAGCAGCGGCAGCAGCGGCAGCGAACGGTGCCGGGCCAGGCTCTGCCAGGGCCCGGGGTCCGGGGCCAGCAGCGGCAGGGTGTCCCCCCGGAGCAGGGCCGCCATGCGTGCCATGCCGGCCTGCAGGGGATCGCCGGTCAGCCCGTCCCCGTCCCTGTCCTCGGGCTCCCCGTCGGCGGCCTCCGCGTCCGGGCGCAGCCGGTCGGGGAGGCCCCCCAGCAGCCGCTCCCACTGCACCCAGTGGTGCTGGACCGTGGCCCACAGCTGCAGCCGCTGCGACCAGTGCTGCCGCTGCAGCCGCTGGCCATGGGGTCCCCGCCGCTCCTGGGCCAGCAGCTGCTCCATCGCCACCAGGTCGTGGCTGAGCCGGGCCGGGGGCAGGGGCTGGGGCCGCTCGCCACGACCCTCGAGCCAGCTGCGCAACTGCTCCAGCTGGGCGGCATAGCCCTGGCGCAGCCCCGCCTCCAGCCGCAGCATCCGGTCGAGTCCCCGCCGGGGCCAGAACAGCAGCCCCACCACGATGGCGATCACGCAGCCGACGGCCGTGTCCAGGGTGCGGTTGAAGACGTAATCCCAGTTCAGGGCCACATGGCTGGGGATCATCAGGAACATCAGGCTCACCAGCGTCGCGGTCCCGGCGGCCGACTGCCAGCCCAGCCAGCGCAGCAGTGGCAGCATCAGCAGCAGCGACACCAGCACCCCCGGCCACCCGGAGAGCAGGGTGTGGACCAGGAAGGTGACCAGCCCTCCGGTGATGGTGCCGAAGACCCGCACCCGGGCGGCCTGGAGGCTGAGGTCGTCACCGTCCTCCATGACCGTGACCACGGCCAGCATCGGGTACCAGACGTAGGCGATCCGCTCGAACCAGAGCGACAGGGCGGCGGTGAGGAAGGCGGCCACCCCGAGCCTCAGGCTGTTGCGAAGCAGGGCGGAGCGCACGGACCTTGGGGCGCAGGGCTGGCAGGAGCCTATGGAGGCCCATGGTCCACGGCCATTCGGCGATGCGCCATGGTTGATCGTCCCTTGCCGTGCGGTGGGCAGCCATGGTCCTTTCGCTGAGCCCGGATCTGGAGGCCCTGCTGCGGCTGGGGATGGCGGTGCTCTGCGGTCTGGCGGTGGGCCTCAACCGGGCGCACCACGGCAGCCGTGCCCACCCGAACCGCCTGCGGGTTCATGTGCTGGTGGGCATGAGCGCCTGCCTGATGGTCCTGGCGGCCGGCCCCGATGCCCAGGCCCGCAGCCGCGTGATTCAGGGGGTGGCGGCCGGCATCGGCTTCCTGGGCGCCGGGGAGATCCTGGTGCCTCCGGTGCGTCCCAAGCACGGCATCCCGGAGGTGCGCGGCCTGAGCAGTGCCGCCTCGATCTGGTTCACGGCGGCCCTGGGCGTCACCGTGGCCGTCTCCAGCCCGGTGCCGGTCCTGATGGCCCTCGGCCTGGCGCTGATCACCCTCTCCGACCGGGACGGGCACCCGCCCGACGGCGGCGAGGCGACCGCCCCACCGGCCGGGGAGGTCAGAAAAGGAAACGGTGGCGGCCGTTCGTAGCGTTGGCCTGGCCCTCGTTGTCGGCCTCCAGTGGGTCCTCCGGAGTTGGCCAGACCGCGTCCCAGTAGCTGATGCCGTCCTTGTAGAACGGGCGGCCGTCCAGCCTCTGGGTGTCGAGCTGGGTGCTGCCCATGGCCGTGATCAATCCCCCCAGCTCCATGGGTCCGAGGTCGGTCTTGATGTCCTTGCGGGCGGCCATCATCAGGGCCGGCAGCCGCACCAGGTACTCGGGGCGGGTGAGTTTGCGGAACAGGGACTTCAGGGCCAGCTGCTGGCGATCCATGCGCCCGAGGTCACCGGTCTCGTCGTGGCGGAAGCGCAGGAAACCCTCCAGATCCTTGCCGCGCAGGGTCTGCATCCCGGGCTGCAGATCGATCGACAGCCCCTGGCTGCGGTCGACGTAGACCATGCGCTTGGGCACGTTCACCTCGATGCCCCCGAGGACATCCGCCATCTGGCGGATCGAGGAGAGGTTGACGACCAGGTGGTGCTGGATGGGGCGGCCGAGGCGCTGGGAGATCTCCCGCTTCACCGCCCCGATACCGCCGAGGTTGTAGAGGGCATTGATCTTGACCGGCCCGAAACTCTCGGCCTCGATGTACGTGTCGCGGGGGATCTGGGTGATGCTCGTCTGCTTGCCATTGATGCGCAGGGTGGCGATCACATCGGTGTTGCCACCGCCCACGTCGGTGCCCAGAATCAGGATGTCCTGACGGTCCATGCCGCCGCTCCAGGCGGCGAAGGGATTGGTCAGGGCCGGATTTCCTCCGGCGGTCGCCCGGGCCGAGATCAGCTGGGCCAGGGGCCCGGCCAGCAGCAGGCCCGCCCCCAGGCCGCAGACCACCGCCAGCAGCACGGGGGTGCGACGGCGGGATGGCCTGGGCTGGGCCCTCTGGGTTGGCTGGGCCCCTCTGCTGGGCTGGGACATCTTCATTCAATCCAAGCTAAACCCAGCGGGCTCAGCGAAGGGCCTCCTCGGGCCTCAGGCCCGTCTGCACCCGCCAGAGCGCCGCGTAGGCCCCGTTTCCGGCCAGCAGTTCGTCGTGGCCGCCGCTCTCGACGAAGCGCCCCTGATCCATGACCACGATCCGGTCGGCGTGGCGCACCGTGCTGAGCCGGTGGGCGATCACCAGGGTGGTGCGGGAGGCCGTGATGCGATCGAGGGAGCGCTGGATGGCCGCTTCCGTTTCGTTGTCGACGGCGGCGGTGGCCTCGTCCAGCACCAGCACCGGCGGATCCTTGAGGATGGCCCGGGCCAGGGCGATGCGCTGGCGCTGGCCTCCGGACAGGCGCAGGCCGCGCTCCCCCACCAGGGTGTCGTACCCCTGGGGCAGCGCTTCGATGAACCCCGCCGCCTCGGCCAGGCCGGCCGCCCGTTCGATGGCCGCGCGGGTGGCGGCGAAGCTGCCGTAGGCGATGTTCTCGGCCACGGTGCCGTGGAAGAGGAACACTTCCTGGCTCACCAGGCCGATGGCCCGGCGCAGGTCCTGCAGGGACAGCGTCTCGATCGCCACCCCATCCAGCAGGATCCGCCCCGCCTGAATCGGGTACAGCCGCAGCAGCAGCTTGACGATCGTGCTCTTGCCGGAGCCCGTGGCCCCCACGATTCCGATCGTGGCGCCGGCGGGAATCTCCAGGTCGAAGGACGCGAGAAGCCGCTCCCGTCCGGCGTAGGCGAAGTCGACCCGCTCGAAGCGGATCTGGCCGCGGACGTCGGCGATGGGGAGCGGCCGGCTGCCGCTGGGGATGGCGACGGGGGTGTCCAGCAGGTCCATCACCCGGTGGGTGGAGGCCATGGCGCGCTGGTAGTCGTCGAGGGTGCGCCCCAGGGTGGTGAGGGGCCACAGCAACCGCTGGGTGATGAAGACCAGGAACGAGTAGGTGCCGATGGCGATGGCGCCGCTCCAGGCCTGCAGTCCACCGATCACGAGGATGGCGATGAAGGCAAAGAGGATCGCGAACCGGATCAGGGGTATGAAGGCGGCCGAGAGGCGGATGGCCCGGCCGTTGCTGGCCCGGTAGGCCTGGCTCTGGGCGATCAGCCGCTGCTTCTCCCAGTCCTCCGCCGCGTAGCTCTTGATGGTGAGCATGCCGCCGAGGTTGTTGCTCAGCAGGCTGGCCAGGTCGCCGGCCCGCTCGCGCACCTCCCGGTAGCGGGGGGCCAGGCGCCGCTGGAAGCGGAGGGAACCCCAGAGGATCACCGGAATCGGCAGGAAGGAGACCCCGGCCACCGTGGGGGAGAGGACCACCATGGCTCCGCCCACCGCCAGCACGGTGGTGATCAGCTGCAGGATCTCGTTGGCGCCCTGGTCGAGGAAGCGCTCCAGCTGGTTGATGTCGTCGTTGAGGACCGTGAGCAGACGCCCGCTGCTGCCGGCCTCGAAGAAACCCATCTCCAGGTGCTGGAGGTGGTCGTAGGCCTCGATGCGCAGCTCATGCTGCACCGTCTGGGCCAGACGTCGCCAAAGGAGGGCGTAGAGGTACTCGAACAGGGACTCGGCGCTCCAGATCAGGAACGAGAGCACCGCCAGCACCCCCAGCTGGCCCGGCACCGTGGTGAAGCCGAGGCCGGCCAGCCAGGAGGTGCGCTGCTGGACCACCACGTCGACCGCTAGGCCGATGAGGACGGGGGGGGCCAGGTCGAAGAGCTTGTTGAGGATCGAGCAGGCGGCCGCGAGGGCTGCCAGCCGGCGGTGGGGCCGCAGGCTGCGCAGCAAGCGGCGAAGCCCAGCCGCAGAGGGGACTGGCCCCGGGGGGCCATCAACGGCCCTGACCGCCGCCGGACTCACCAGCGATTGCCGCCGCCGCCGCCGCCGCCGCCGCCGCCGTAACCACCGCCGCCGCCGCCGCCGTAGCCGCCGCCACCGGAGCGACCACCGCCGCCACCGGGGCGACCGCCGCCGCCATAGCCGCCACCGCCGGCGCGGCCACCGCCGCCGCCGCCGCCACCCTCACGGGGTGTGGCCTTGTTGACACGGATCATGCGACCCATCCATTCGACGTCCTGGAGGTCGTCGATGGCCTTCTGCTCGGACGCGTCGTCGGCGAGCTCGATGAAGGCGAAGCCGCGCTTGCGGCCGGTCTCACGGTCGAGGGGCAGGCTGCACTGACGAACCTCGCCGTACTGGCCGAAGAGATCGAGAAGGTCCTCGCGTTCGGCCTGGAACGAGAGGTTGCCGACGTAGATGGTCATTCAAAGAAAAAGCTGGAACGGATTCCTCCGGTGTCGGGAATCCCAGGGAAAGCAGGCGGTCGTCATGGAGCACAGACCGGATCCAGGAATGGATCCGGCGCTGTTGGGCCTGAGCCGTCGATGCGTGCCGAAGGGAGCCAGAACGGCGTGGAATTCTCCGAAGCCTACAACCGTGCCCCGGAGCTCCATGGCGAATCTTGAAGCAGATGCGAAGGAAAACGAAAAAATCACCCCACCCCCGCCAGCGACGCTCCATTGTCAGCAAACCCTGATCCAGTTGATCCCATGAAAGCCGCCCCTGTCCCCTGGAGCCTCTCCTGGCGAGAGAACGGAGAGCTCGGTTCCCAGGATCTGTTCGACCTGTTGCAGGTCCTGGTGGCGAGCGAAAGTCACGAGGTGCAGATGGGCCTGATCGCCGCCGTCGAGCAGCTCTCCGTGAGCGAGCTCCAGGTGACGGCTTGCGAGGAGGTCACCCGCCTGTGCGCCTGAGGCCTCGCCTGGACACCTGAGCCAGCTTCAGATCGGGTAGCGCTTCGAAGTGGCGTCCCGGCAGCTGCTGCGGGCCGAGGCGATGCTGCTGCCGCTGGAGATGCGATCCGCCACACAGTTGCAGGCGTAGCTGGCCATCCCGTCCGGGGCTTTCTTCCCGGACTGGGCTAGCTCCGTCTCGAAGGCGGAGAGGCAGATGGAACGCACCACCTCGAGGATGGGGCCGGAGGCTGCCTCAGCCCGGGGCTCCAGCGACCCGAAGGCCGCCAGAGCGACCAGGCCGAGGATCAGACCGGCCTGGCCCGGCAGGAGCCGGGGGCGGAAGGAACGCAGGCGTGGCCGCTGCTGGGAAGGCATGGGGAACAGGGGTGAGGAGCGCCGTGGAGGGAATTCAGGAACCCAGCCGGGAGATCTGAAGTTCCTTGTTCATCACCCGCAGGCGACGCAGGTCGGCGAAGACGTCGTCGGGCATGCCCTTGGGCAGGTCGACGGTGCTGTGGGCGTCGAAGATGCGGATCTTGCCGATGGAACGCCCGGCCAGGCCGGATTCGTTGGCGATGGCCCCGACAATGTTGCCCGGCTTGACCCGATCCCGCCAGCCCACTTCGATGCGGAACCGTTCCATGTTGTCCTCGGGACCGTCTTCGCCCCGTTCCTGATGGCGGTCGCTGAAGGGGCGGCGTTCCCCCCCCCGGTCGCGCTCGCCCCGGTCACGGTCGCGCTCCCTGGTGGGGGCGCCGGCACGGCCCTGGCCCCAGCGCTCCTCGCCCTTCAGCAGCAGGGGCTTGCCCCCCAGTCCGAGCTCCAGGGCGGCCAGGGCCAGCTGTTCGGGGGTGCAGGCCTGCTCCTGGGCCACCCGCTGCAGGATCTCGCCCAGCAGCGCCCGCTCCTCGGGATTGCAGGCGGGCTGCTGCAGGGCGGTGGTGAGCTTCTGCCGCAGGCGGTCGAGGCGGTGCTGGTTGATGCTGGCGTTGCCCGGCACCTCCATCGGTTCGATGGGCTGGTTCACCGCCCGCTCCAGGCCCCCCAGGAAGCGCCGCTCCCGGGGGGTGAGGAACAGGATCGCCTCACCGCTGCGACCGGCGCGGCCTGTGCGGCCGATGCGGTGCACGTAGGCCTCCCCGTCGAAGGGGATGTCGTAGTTGATGACCAGACCGATGCGGTCGACGTCGAGGCCCCGGGCGGCCACGTCCGTGGCCACCAGCACATTGACCCGGCCGTCACGCAGCCGCTCGATCGTGCGTTCCCGCTGGGTCTGGGGGACGTCGCCGTTGAGAACCGCCACGTCGTAGCCGTGCTGCTCGAGTGACTCGGCCACGGTGAGGGTGATGGCCTTGGTGCGGGCGAAGATGATCACCCCTTCACTGCCCTCGGCCTCCAGCACCCGCTCGAGGGCCTCGAGCTTCTGGGGGCCGTTGACCACCAGGTGCCGCTGGCGGATGCGGCGGCCGTCGGCGGCCTTCTGGCGGATGGTGACTTCCGCCGGATTCTTCAGATGGTTCTGGGAGATCCGCCGGATCTCCGGAGGCATGGTGGCGGAGAACAGCACCACCTGCCGCTCGGCGGGGAGCTGCTCGAGCACCCACTTGACATCGTCGATGAAGCCCATGCGCAGCATCTCATCGGCCTCGTCCAGCACCAGGCTGCGCAGGCCGGAGAGGTCGAGGGTGCCCTGGCGCATGTGGTCCATCACCCGGCCAGGGGTGCCCACGACGATCTGCACGCCCCGGCGCAGCTGCTGGATCTGGTCGCGGAAGTCGGCGCCGCCATAGACGGGCAGCACCTTCACGCCCTTCATGCAGGCCGCATAGCTGTTGAAGGCCTCCGCCACCTGCATCGCCAGTTCGCGGGTGGGGGTGAGCACGAGCACCTGGGGGGTGCGCTGGCCGGGATCGAGGCGCTCCAGCAGGGGCAGGCCGAAGGCGGCCGTCTTGCCGGTGCCGGTCTGGGCCTGGCCCACGAGGTCGCGGCCGAGCATCAGCTCGGGAATGGCGGCCTTCTGGATCGGTGAGGGCTCCTCGAAGCCGATGGCCGCCAGGCCATCCAGCAGCTCCTGGCGCAGGCCGAAGGCGGCGAAGGCGCTGACGGGGGCTGATGTGGCGGAGGAGGCCGTCTCGGCGGCGGTTGTCTGGGGAGCGTCGTCGTCGGCCTGCCCAGTGATGGGCGCCGAAAGGTCGGGGGCCGAAGACGCCACGGCGTCGCAGGGCTGCACGACGGCCGCCTGGGAATCGACAACACCGGTCAGGGTGCTGCCGTCAATGATCTGGGTCACGGGATGCGGGAGCCTGGTGAATCCTTTTCAACGCAGGCCGGCAGCGGACCGTTGGAGATGGGTGCGATGCACCCGGGCTGCCTTGCCCTTGCTCAAAGGTTGAAATGAGACTTTACCACCCTGCCGTAATCGTCGTCGAATCGCTCGATGTCCTCCTCCCGCAGCACCGCTCCCAGCTGCACCTCGATGATCTCCAGGTCGGTGGCTCCGGCCGCCGCCCGGTGCAGGGCGCCACAGGGGACGAACAGGGTGGCGCCGGGCACGGCGGTGATGGCGCCGCCTTCGGTTTCCATCACCCCCTCGCCGGTCACCACCACCCAGTGCTCGCTGCGTTGGTGGTGGCGCTGCAGGCTGATGCGTTGATCCGCCCGGATTCGCAGACGCTTGACGAGGTAGCCGGGGCCTGTGGCGAGGGTCTCGAACCATCCCCAGGGCCGCTGGACCCGCTCAGCCATCGCGTCGCTCTCCAGGAATCGCAAGGGCGCGCGTGGGGTGGGAAAAAGACTGACCGGAACCACCTGGGGCCAGGGAATCCATGGGGTTGTCCCTTTGGACCTCGGGGCACCTGAAGGGAATGCTCCGGCTGGGCCGGTTCACGCCTTCGTGACGATGCAGGAGGGCATTCCTCAAGGGGGGACTCGAGGAATCAAGGGGCTCCCGGAAAGGGAGAGATCCCAGCGGTGGAGACTATTGGAGCAGGGGCTCCGGTGAGTTCGGCCCGGGGATACCGCGCCGATGGAGGAAGTATGGAGCGGGGCCCAGAGCTCCCCCCGGGCGGTTCACTTTTCGTAGACACATTGCCGGCTGTGGCGGTGAATGAAGAAGCCTTACGGACCCTCCCCGCCCGTGGGCCCCTCCTCCCGCTCGCTGATCAGCAGGGCCGCCTGCCGCGCCCGGGTCAGGGCGGTGTAGAGCAGCCGCCCGTCGCGGGCGCTGCCGCTGGGCAGCAACACGATCACCTCCTCGGCTTCGCTGCCCTGGGCCTTGTGGACCGTCAGGGCCAGGGCCGGTTCGGCGGCGCCGGCCAGCTGGCCGGGATGGATCCAGAGCGGCTCCCCCTCACCGTCCCCGAACAGCAGGCGGGCCGAGGGCCCGGGACCGCCCACGAGCACGCCCACATCGCCGTTGGCCAGGTCCAGTTCCGGCAGGTTGCGGCGGCAGAGGACGGGGGTGCCCGGGGGGAGATCCTGCAGGTCGTCGCCCCGCCGAGCCCCCAGCAGGGTGCGGTGGATCGCCTCCAGACCCCAGCGTCCCTGGCGCTGGGGGGCCATCACCAGCAGGCGGTCCCGCTCGGCCAGCAGTGCCTGGCATCCCCGGGGGGAGCCCGGCCGGCAGCGGCCGGCCAGCCGGGCCAGCTCGGCCTGGTGGCGGCGCAGCCGCTCCAGCAGCTCCGCCGGCAGGGTCCGGGGGGAGCAGGGGAGCCACCGGAGGTTGTCGGTGTCATCCAGGGCCTGGAGCAGCGGCCGGATGGGGGCGACCGGATCCGGCTCCTGCGGGCCGGGGGCGGCCCCCAGCCCCTGGCGCAGGGCGGCGGCCACGGCGGCGATGGCCCCGGCGTTGCGGTAGGTGGTGGTCAGGGTGATGGCGGCGCCCCCCAGCCGGCGGCGGTGTTCGGGCCGCTGCAGGTCCTGCAGCACGGCCCCGGGGGCGATCGGCGGCAGCTGGGCCGGGTCGCCCACCAGCACCAGCCGACAGGTGCCGGGCAGGGCGTCCAGCAGGGCGCCCATCAGGCCCAGATCCACCATCGACACCTCATCGACCACCAGCAGGTCGAGGTCGAGGGGCCGGCCCCGGTGGCGGCCGAAACGGTCGCCGCGGCTCTCCAGCAGCCGGTGCAGGGTGGTGCAGGGAAGGGTGCCCCCCGTGGCGGTCCGCAGCCGGCCCGCCGCCTTGCCGGTGGGCGCCGCCAGATGGACGCGGGCGTCGGGCTGGCTGGCCCGGTGGGCCGCGATCATCGCCGCCACCGTGCTGGTCTTGCCGGTGCCGGGTCCACCCTCCAGCAGCACCAGTCCGTGGCGGAGCACCGCCGCCACCGCTTGCCGCTGACGGCCATCGAGGCTCCGGGGGGCGCCGGGCTCCCCAGCCCCGGGCTCTGCAGCGATGGGACCCGCAGCAGCGGGATCCCCAGCACCGGGAGTCTCGCCGCCGCCGCCCGGCTCCAGGGCGCCGACCCGATCGACCAGGGCCTCGAGCACCGCCTGGCGTTGCCGCTGCCAGCGGCGCCACTGCAGTCGGTCGTTCTCCACGGCCAGGGGCCCGTCCGGATCGCCGCCGAGCGGGCTGGCGGCCAGGGCCCGGCGGTGCCCCTCCGGCCAGGCGGCCTCGCTCACCTCCGCCGGTCTCGGGCCCCTCAGATCCAGTTCCAGCTCCCCCCGGGCCAGGGCCGCGGTGAGGGCGGCGATCAGCTCGCCGACCAGGGGATCGGGGGGGGTGCCGTGCAGGCGCGGCAGGGCTTCCGCCAGGCCGAGGGCGAGGGCTCCCACCCAGGGCTGGCCGGCCGGAAGGGGCTCCCTCATGACGGCTCCTCCCTGGGGCCTTCGGTGCCACGGCCGCCCAGGGCCGCATCGAGGGCCAGGACCCGCCCCAGGGGCGGGCGCTCCACGAACATCCCCGGCACGGCTCCGCCCTGGGCCTGTGCCCCCGTTTCCCCGGGCGTGCCGCGCAGGAAGACGTAGGAGTACCCACCCAGATGGCGTCCGGGGGCATAGCCGGGCAGCCGCCAGGCCAGGTAGCGGTGCAGGGCCACCAGGTAGAGGTGGGCCTGCAGGGGGTAGTGGCTCTGGGCCATCAGGGCGCCCATCGCCTCCCGGCCGTAGTGACGGGGGCCGCAGGCCAGGGGCCTGCCCTCACCGTCCCGCCGGCCCAGCCAGTTGCTCTTCCAGTCGGCCACCCACCAGCGCTGCTCCCCGTTGGCCTCGGCCGCGGTGAAGACCAGGTCGATCGAGCCGGTGAGGAAGCCCCGGCTGGCCACCGGCAGGCTCGCCACGCTGGCGGCGTAGGCGGCACCGAAGGCGCCGCCGGGGTGCTCCGCGAAGGCCGCCGCCAGCTCCGCCGCCCTGGCGAAGCCGAGGGTGAGATCGAAGCTGAGCTCGTTGAGCCGGCGCTCCGGCCCCAGATCGGCCACCCGCAGGGACCCCAGCCCACCGCCGAAGGGGGTGAGCCGCATCTGCTCCAGTCCCCGCAGCAGGGGCTCGAGGGCTTCCCCCTCCAGCCCGGCCCGGCGCAGCTCCCTTTCCACCAGCTCCCGGCTGGCCGGGGTGTCGGTGGGAACCCGGTAGTCAAGATGCTCCAGCATCCGGTGCAGACAGTCGCCGGCCCCCGCCCCGCGGGCGAAGCCGGCCAGGGGACCCTGCTCCGGCCACGGGGCCGCGTCGCCGCCCTCCGGGGCCTCGCCGTCGGGGCTGGGATCGCTGGTGTCGCGGCCCTGCTCCAGGGCCGCCTCCGAGACGCCGGCGCCGTGGGCGGCGCGGGTCCAGGCGGTGTAGCTGCTGCGGCCCCAGCTGGTGTCCAGGGTGCGCAGGGGCACCGGCCCGCAGCGCAGGGCCTCGACCGCCGCCGGTGCCGGCGCCAGCGTCCGCGGGGCGCCTGGCTCCGCGGCGACCTGGCGCAGCTCGATCCCGAGGGCCCGACCCTCGATCGCCGCCCGCAGCCGCCCGTGCCAGTCTCCGTCACTGCGCCCGGCGATGGGGGCCTCGTCCTCGGGATCGGGCAGGGGCTCGTCCGGGAAGAGCCAGGGGAACAGGGGGTTGGCCTGCTGGCCCTTCGCCGGCCCCCAGGCGAGCAGCAGCAGGTGCTGGGCCCGGGTGACGGCCACATAGGCCAGCCGCTCCCGTTCGGCCCGCTCCGCGTCCCGGTGCTGGCGGAGCGCCTGCCATCCCCGTCCCCAGGTGGGACGGAGATGGAGGTCGAGGTGGGCGCCGCCGCCAGGGGCCGGATGCCAGCGGAGACCCACCCGGTGGCCGCCGGCGCCGGTGGTGCCGGCCGCCTGCCATAGATAGGGACAGATCACCACCGGGAACTCCAGCCCCTTGCTCCGATGCACCGTGATCACCGTCACCGCCTCGTCGGCCCTGTCGCTGTGGGCCTGGTGGGATTCGGGGATGGTTCCGCCGGCGCGGGTCTGGTCGAGACGCAGGCGCCGCAGCCAGTCGGCGGCGGCCACCAGGTCCAGCTGTTCCACGTGCAGGCGCTCCTGGAGCAGTTCGGCCACCTGCTGCAGGTCGGCCAGCAGCCGGCCGCTGACGCTCAGCCGGGCCAGCCCTTCCCCGTCCACCAGCTGCGAGAGCACCCCCAGCGGACCCCGATGGGGCAGCTCCCGGGCCAGGGCCTGGAGCCGGCCAGCCAGCTCGCTCCACGCCGCCGGAGCGGCCTCGGCGATCTGCCGCGCCGACCAGCCGACCAGGGGGGAGGCGGCCAGCAGGCGCAGCCGGCCGGGGTCGGCCGGATCGGCCAGGGCATCGAGCAGCCGCTGCAGGGCGGTGGCGGCCGGGCTGGCGAACACATCGGCCTTGCTCACCAGCCGGCTGGCGATGTGCCGGCGCTCAAGGGCGCTGCGCAGGTCCTCCGCCTGGCGATGGCTGTGGACCAGCAGGGCGATGTCGCGGGCGCGCAGGGGCAGGGACGGCCGCCCGTCGCCCCCCGCCAGGACGGGGGCCTCCTCCAGCAGCTCCAGGACGGCGTCAGCCACGAGAGCGGGCAGCCGGGCCTCCAGGGCACTCCGGCTGGGCAGGGCATCGCCCGCCGCCCGCTCGCCCCCCAGCCAGAGCAGGCGCACCGGCGCCATGCCGTCGGGACCGCTTCGCCGCGAGCGGGCCAGCACCGGCGGCACCGGCAGGCCGGAGCGGGGCAGGCCCGCCGGTGCCATCAGGCCATTGAGGCTGCCGATCAGCGCCGGACTCGATCGCCGGTTCTCCTGCAGCGCCAGCACCCGCGCCGCGCTGCGACGGGCCAGCCGGTAGGTGTCCAGGTCGCCGCCGCGGAAGCGGTAGATGGCCTGCTTCGGATCCCCCACCATCACCAGCAGGTGGGCCTCGCCGGGGAAGGCCAGCCGCAGGATCCGCCACTGGACCGGGTCCGTGTCCTGAAACTCATCGATCAGGGCGGCCCGGTAGCGCTCACCCACGGCCCGCAGCAGGGGGGTGGGGGCCGTGGCCTCCGGGCCGGGGTCGAGTCCCTCCAGCAGCTGGGCGAAGCCGAGGCTGCCGCTGCGGGACCGCCTCCGGGCCAGCTCCGCCCGCCCCCAGTGGCAGCCATGCAGCAGCACCATCTCCGCCGGACCCTCGCGCACGGAGGCCACCGCCTCCAGAAGCCCATGGCCGGGCAGCCGGATCTCCCGCTCCGCCCCTTCCGCCTTGCGGGCCGCCTTGCAGAAGGGATCGGGGTGGAAGTACGACCCCAGTTCCTTCTGGGCCCTCAGGGCGGCGTAGCTGCCGCCTTCGGGCTGCTGGGCCAGCCAGGCGTCGACCAGCTCGCTGCGATCGCTTCTGGGCCTGACGGCATAGGGCGTGGTGGCGCTGGCTCCAGCGGCCCGCCACTGGGCGGCGGCGGCGCGGAAGGCCTGCTCCAGGTCCCGACCCCCGGCCGACCAGGCCCGTCGGAACCGCGCCCAGGGGGCCTCCCAGAGGACCTCCAGCTGCTCGGCCAGCGGGCGCTCCAGACCCAGACCCGCCGGCAGGGGATCGAGGGCCAGGCCGGGGTCGCCATCGAGCAGCAGCAGCAGCCGCTCCAGGTCCCCCAGGTCGATGGCCTCCGCCAGCCCCTCCACCAGGTGCAGGGGCAGGGCCAGCACCTGCTGCTGCCAGTAGTCGTGGGCGACCTGGCGCACCAGGTCGGCGGCGTCGGCCTCCAGCGTCAGTTCGGGGGGGCGGGCGGCCTCCATGGCGTGGCGCCGCAGGGTGCGCTGGCAGAAGCCGTGGATGGTGGTGATGTCGGCGGCGTCGAGTTCCTCGAGGGCCAGCAGCAGCAGCCCCTGCACCGTGGCGCGGGCGGCGGGCTCGGCCGGCTGGCACGCCAGCCATTCCACCAGCACCGGATCGGGTGCCGCCCAGCCCGCGGGGGCCTGGAGGCCGGTGAGGGCCTCCTGGAGCCGGCGGCCGATGCGATCGCGCAGCTCCGCCGCTGCGGCGTTGGTGTACGTCACCACCAGCAGTTCGCGCAGGCCCATGCGCTTCTCCACCAGGAGCCGCAGCACCAGATGGGCCAGGGCGAAGGTCTTGCCGGTGCCGGCGCTGGCCTCCAGCAGCACGATGCCGTCATCGAGGGCGACGCCGTTGGCGTCGAAGCCCTCGGGCCCGCAGGGGCCGTCGCCGGAGACGGTCATCGCTCCACCTCCGCCGCCAGCAGGGGGGAGAAGAGGTCACTGGCCAGGGCCAGGAGCTCCGGCGTCAGCAGATCGTCCGCCGCCAGGCCGGCGCCGAAACAGGCCTCCATCTCGGCCCGATCCCGCTCACCGGCGTGGAAGCCGGAGCCTTCCCAGGTGCCGGAGGCCCGGGCCCGTCCCTGGCCGGGTTTCTTGCGCTCGCCCTCCACGTGGCTCCAGCCCGTTTCCGGCGGCACCGGCCAACCCCGGGAGCGCCACTGCCGCTGCAGGTCCGCCAGGCGGTTCAGCTCCTCCCGTGCCGCCTCGGGGGCCGGCGCCGTGAGCTCCAGCACCGGCAGGTAACCCTCGCCGTCCCGGGCGATCAGCACCCCCCGGCCCGGGGGGGGACCGGCGGCGCTGGCGAGCAGCAGCTGCAGCCAGAGCTCCAGCCGGTGGCTGACCCGGGCCTGGGCCGTGTGCACCAGCACGACGGCCTCGCCCCGCCAGGGGATCGCCGCCTGCCAGGCACCCCAGTGGTGGCTGCGGCGCCGGGGGGGGCCGATGGCCTCCAGGGCGGACACCAGGCCCGTCCAGCGGCGCTGCAGGAGCTCCGCCTCCATGGCGCCCGCCGCCCCGGGCGGCAGCAGGCCCTGGCCCCGGTGCCGGTCGAGCCAGTCGGCGGCCGACCGGGGGGCCTCCCCGCCGGGCTCCGCATCGCAGCGTTCCAGCGTCCCCCGCAGCAGGGAGGAGCGCTCCCTCTCCCCGAGGGCGAGGGCCTCGAGGTCGTCGACCCGCTTCTCCCACTCCCCGGGCCGCAGGCCCAGGGACCGCAGCCAGTGCTTCTGGGGGGCCACCAGCCAGTCCCGCAGGTCGGTGTAGGCGTCGCTCCCGCCGGCGGAAGGAATCTCCTGGGGGGTCGCCCCGGCCAGGAGCGCCGCGGGCGGCACCGGCCGATCGCCGGCCAGGCGGCGCACCGCCTCCAGCAGCCGCCGGTCACAGCTGGGCGCCTCCCGCCCGCCTGCGGGCAGGAAGTTGCGCCGGTCGAGGGGGTTGGCGGCGTGCTCCACCACCAGCCGCCCCAGGGCTTCCGGATCCAGCTGGCCGGCCAGCCACTGCAGCCACTGGCGCACCGGCCCGGACGGGGGCAGGTCGGCGCCGGTCCGGTCGTCGCGGCAGCTCCAGCTGAGCAGCAGGTGGTCCCGGGCGGAGAGCAGGGCCTCCATCAGCACGTAGCGGTCCTGGTCGGCGGGGTGGGGATCGCCGAGCTGCCGCTGCCCCTCCATCAGATGGAAGGCGGGGCGGTCGCCCTGCCGGGGAAACGGCCCCGCGTCCAGCCCCATGAGCACGATCACCCGGTAGGGGATCGCCCGCATCGGTTCCAGGGCACTGATCGTCAGGGCGCCGCTGCGGTGGCCGAAGCGGCCGCTCTCGGCCCCGAGCAGCTCCTGCAGCGCGGCGGCCACCACCGGGGCCTCCAGCGACAGGGCGCAGGCCCCGGCGGCCGTCTGCCAGGCGTCGATGGCCCCCATCAGTTCGGTCCGCTCACCGGCGATGTCGCCCGCGTCCCCGAAGAGGTCATCGGTCAGCCGCCGCAGCCGCTCCGCCCAGACGCTCGCCGTGCCGCCCCGGCGCAGCTCCCCCAGCCAGTGGCGCAGCCGCCCCAGCAGGTGCAGCCAGCGGCCGGTCAGCTCCAGGGGCACCCCCGCCTCCCAGGGGGCGGTCTCCCCGGGCGCCAGGCCCGCCTCGGCGGGCAGCACCAGGCCCAGCAACAGCCGATCGATCGTCCAGGCCAGGCTGTGGCAGGGCGGGTCCTTCTCCTCGCCGTCCAGGCCCCAGCGGAAGCCCGCCTCCTGCAGGGCCTCCACCAGGCGGGCCGCCTCGCCCGGCTCGAGGCCGAACCGCTCCAGCAGGGGTCGGCAGCCCAGCAGGGTCTCCAGGCCGGTGGCGGTCAGCCGGGTGCCGGCCAGCTCCAGCAGCAGCAGCACCGTGCTGCCCAGCCCCGCCCCGTCCTGCTGGCTGCGGTCGGTGAGGCGCCAGGGGAGTTCCACCTCCGTGGCATGGGCATCGCCGAACACCGAGGCCACCAGGGGGGCGAAGCCGTCGATGTCGGGTGTCATCACCAGGATGTCCCGCGGTTCGAGGCTGGGGTCGGCCGCCAGGAGCTGCAGGAGCCGGTCGCGCACGATCTGCACCTGGCGCAGCCGGCCGGGACAGGCGTGGAACTCCAGGGAGTGGTCCTCCGGATCCAGGGCCAGCGCCGGCATCCGCTCGGCATCGGCCAGTTGGTCCTGCAGCTGGGCCAGCAGGGGGGGGCGGGAGGTGCCGGCGGCGGGCGAGAAGAAGAGGTCGCGCTCCTGCTCCTCCCCCAGCTGGGCCTCGCCGGTGCCCTCCAGCAGCTGCTGGAACTCTCCCCCCAGGCGGCCGAAGCGGGCCTCCAGGCCCGGGGCCTGCAGCAGCCAGGCGGCGTCGAGGGGCTGGCTCAGGGCCAGGGCGTCGCTGAGCTCCCGGCGGCGCTCGCCGCAGCGCCGCCAGAGATCGCGGCAGGGCGTCAGCAGGTAGAGGTCCACCGGCCGGTGCCGGCTGAGGGCCTGCAGGAGCTGCACCTGGATCGGCGCCATGCTGCTCAGGCCGAAGAGGCGCAGGGTGCCGCCGCTAGCCGCTGCCGGGGGAGGGCTGCCGCGCCGCAGCCGGTCGATCAGCCCCTGCACCCGGCGCCCGAACGGTTCGGCGCCCAGCTCCGCCCGCAGGGCGCGATACAGCAGGGGTTGCCAGCACTGGCTGTCGGGCAGGGGCCGGCCGCGGCCATCGATCGCCTGCCCGTTCTCCCAGGCCCGCAGCAGCTCGGGCCGGTAGAGGGCGTAATCGTCGAAGGCATCGGCGATGGCCCGCCCCAGCTGCCAGAGGCCCAGTTCCAGCCGCGGTCCCGCCCCCCTGTCCGCGAGCCAGAGGCGCAGCGGCTCCCCCTCCGGCGCGGTGGCGACCGCCGGCAGCAAGTCGAGCAGGGGCCAGACGAGCCGGTCGGCACGCCAGGGATCGGCGACCCCCGCCTCAGGGACCTCGCCGACCGGGGCCAGCAGCTGGTCGACCAGCTGGCGCAGGTGGCTGCCGGGGAAGGGAAAGCGCAGGTTGGCGGCGATGCCGCCGAGGTGCTCGGCCAGCTGCTCGCCGAGCCAGCGGCTGGTGGGCCAGGTGTTGACCACCACCTGGACCTGCTCGAACGGGTCCGGAGGGGTGAGGCGGAGCTGGGTGGCCAGCAGGCGGGCGAGCAACTCGGCCCGGTTGCTGCGAAAGACCGTCAGCAAAGGGGTGGGCTCAGAGGGCCCGGCTCATCGCCGGGCCGAAGGTGGGGGCCGCCACCGGGTTGCTCACCTGCCGCGTCTGCCCTGTTTCCGGGCAGTAGGCGGTGAGATCGCCGCCGTAGCAGGCGCCGGTGTCGAGCAGGACGATCGAGCCGACGCGCCGCAGGCCGGGGCCGGGGGTGTGGCCGACGATCACCTCGCCGAAGCGGTCGTCGTAGGCCTGCCAGAAGGCCAGCCTCACGTTGAGGTCGGGCTGCCAGGTGCGGGGATCGAAGCCGGCATGGGTGGCCACCCAGCCCTGACCCCAGTAGGCGAGGGGCAGCTGGTCGAGGCGGTCGCGCCAGAGGCGGCAGCGGGCCTCCCCCAGCTGGCGGTAGGTGTCGTTGCCGTTCAGGTCGGGCCGGCCGGGGGCCAGGCCCGTGTCGAGCTGACGCACCAGATCCCGCTCGTGGTTGCCCTTGAGCCACACCGCCCGCTGGCGACGCACCAGGTCCCAGACGAGGTCCATGGCCTCCTCGATGCGGGAGCCGCGGTTGATCACGTCGCCGCAGAACACGAGGCGATCGCCCGCCGGCAACTGGACGAGAAGGCGTTGCAGAGCTTCCGCACATCCATGCACATCACCGATGACCCAGTGGCGGGGTGGCTGGTGATGGGGTGGACGCCGGTCCGGGAACGTCATCAAGAGGGAAGCTTCGCCCCAAGTCTTGCCTCTGGAGTGGGCTTCTGTCACCCCCGCCGGCGCCGGCGGGGGTCCAGCGCTGATACGGTGCGCCCTCGGTGCACCCTGGAGGCAACGGGCGATGGACCTGAAGGATCTGCCGGTCACGCAGCGCGTCAACGCCTTGGTGAAGGCCCTCGACGGGGCGAAGCGCACCAACGAGGCCCTGGCCCGCTGCAGTGACGGTGAGCAGATGCTGGATGTGCTGCTCGATGCCTCGTCGCGGCTGGGGCTGGGTCTGACCCGCTGGGAACTGCAGAACACCCCACCGATCCGGGACTGGATCTGGTGGAAGAACAAGGAAGCCCCCCTCACCATCGGTGACAGCAAGCCGCGCTACCAGCAGGACGGCGGCCAGGGCAGACCGCGCCCCGCCGGATCGGGCCAGGACGAGGGTGCCGACGCGCCCCGGCGGCGGTTCCTGGGCCTGTTCTGAGCGGGGCCCGACCGGCAGGCGCCCCGTCCAGCCCCTCTCTCCGGGTCAGTTGAGGGTGGCCAGGGGGTCGGGGATCGTGGCGCTGGGGGCCTCGAAGCTGCCCACGGCCACGAACTCCAGGCGCAGCTTCATGAAGGTGATGAACTTCTCGTCGGTGGACACCACCGCCGCCGCCGGCCGGGGAACGGCGGCCACGCTGGCGGCCAGCTCGGGGGCCTCCAGGAAGGCGGGACGCTCCAGGAGCCAGAAGTCGATGGCCTTGTCCTTTTCGGCGTAGTTGCGCCGGCGCTCGCGCAGCACCTCCTCCAGGGGTTCCTCCTCGAGCAGGAAGGCGCGGCTGGCGGCGACGAAGTGGTAGCGGGTCATGGCGGGAGGGGCCTCAGGGCTGGCGGTCGCCGAACAGCGGGTCGCGGCGGGGATTCTGCACCAGCGCCCGCATCTGGCGCACCGCCTCCTGGAGGCCCACCACCAGGGCGCGGGCCACGATCGTGTGGCCGATGTTCAGTTCCTCCATCCCCTCGATCGCGGCGATCGGCTCGACGTTGTGATAAGTGAGGCCATGGCCGGCGTTGACCCGCAGGCCGAGGCCCCGGGCGATGGCGGTGGCTTCGGTGATCCGGGCCAGCTGGAACGGCTGCTCCCCCCAGGCGGCTTCGGCATAGGCGCCGGTGTGCAGTTCCACCCAGCGGGCGCCGCAGTGGCGGCAGGCCTCCAGCTGGGCGTCGTCGGGGTCGACGAACAGGCTGACGCCGATGCCCGCCTCCATCAGGCGCCCCGTCAGGGGCGCGAGGCTGTCCACCTGGCCGGCCACGTCCAGGCCCCCTTCCGTGGTCACCTCCTCGCGGCGTTCCGGCACCAGGGTCACCATGTCGGGCCGGACCCGCAGGGCGATCGCCTCCATCTCCGCGGTGGCCGCCATCTCCAGGTTCAGCCGGGTGCGGACGGTGGCCCGCAGCAGCTCCACGTCCCGGTCCTGGATGTGGCGCCGATCCTCCCGCAGGTGCACGGTGATGCCGTCCGCGCCGCCCAGCTCGGCCAGCAGGGCGCAGCGCACCGGGTCGGGCTCCACGGTGCGGCGGGCCTGCCGCACGTTGGCGATGTGGTCGATGTTGACCCCGAGGCTGGCCATGGGCGGCGGGTGGCTGAAGCGATCCTGATCGCACCGTATCGGTCGCCGGGGGTGCGGCCGCAGGCCCAACTGCCCGCCGCGGGCCGGCAAGGGGGGATCCAGCCCCTAGCTTCGACATCGACGTTCTGCCGGATCGAGAGTGTTGGCGGCGCAGACGCCCTCCGGACCAGGCCTCTCTCCGCTGGTCAGCCAGCGGGAGCGCTCCCTCTGCAACGGCATCAGCCCCTGGCTGTCCCCCGTGGCGATGGTGGTCACCATCGACCTGGCGCTGCGGGGCTATTTCGGCGAGCTGACGGTGCTCGATCGCGAGCACCTGCCCCGCGACGGTGCGGTGCTGCTGGCCCCCACCCATCGGGCCCGCTGGGACGCCCTCATGCTGCCCTGGGCCGCGGGCCGACGGGTCACGGGCCGGGACTGCCGCTTCATGGTCACGGCCGATGAGATGAAGGGGCTGCAGGGATGGTTCCTGCACCGCCTCGGCTGCTTCCCGGTGAACCAGGGGCGTCCCACCCTGGCCAGCCTGCGGTTCTCGGTGGAGCTGCTGGCCTGCGGGCAGCAGCTGGTGGTGTTCCCCGAGGGCCGCATCCGGCGCGAGGACGGTCCGATCCGTCTGCACCAGGGGCTGGCCCGCCTGGCCCTCCTGGCCGCCAGCCAGGGCGTGGACGTGCCGGTGGTCCCGGTGGGTCTCGCCTACGGCCACGCCGATCCCCGCCCCGGTGACCAGGCCGCCGTCTGTTTCGGCCGCCCCCTGCGGGCGGCGGGCCAGGGACGCCAGGCGGCCCTGGACTTCAGCGCCGAGCTCGCCGCCGCCATGGAGTCGGCCGAGCAAGCGGCCCGCCTCGTGGTGGGTCGCCCGATCGGCTCCCCGTAAAGTTCGGCCGTTACCCGTCAGGCGTCGACGTGATCAGGCCTTCCGCCGTTTCTGCCCTCCGATCCGCCCGGCCATCGGGCCTCGCCGGGGTCTGCGGCAGCTGCCTGGCCCTGCTGGCCCTGGCCCAGCCATTGCTGCCGCCGCCCGCCCGGGCCCAGGCCGCCCCCCAGACGGTCCAGCCCGCCGGCACCGATCTCAACCTCTCCGCGGTCAAGACCCTCCTGTCGAGGGGCGATGCGGCGGTGGCCAGCGGCAACCTGGCCGAGGGCCGCCGCCTCTACGACCTGGCCCGCGATGCCAGCCGCCGCCTGCTCGGCTTCTACCGCGACCTGAGCGGCTCCTTCCGGGGTCTCGACGCCCGCATCCCCCGGGAGATGGATGACAAGGGCCGGGAGGCCCTGACGCTGCTGGCCGAGTCCAACCTGCGGCTGGCGGCCCTGTTCCGCCGCCAGAACCAGCCCGAGGTGGCCATCCCCCTGCTGGTGGAGGTGGTGAAGATCATGACCCCCACCAACGAGGCTGGCCGCAAGGCCTACCAGCAGCTGGTGGAGCTGGGCTTCGTGATCACCCCGTACAACGCCCCGGGATCGGCCGCCGGTGGCTGATCGTCCTTAGATTCCAGCCTTCCGTCATCTCCCCGACCCCCGCCGCCATGGTCCAACCGGAGCAGGTCAAGGACGCGATCCTGCGCGCGCTCCCCGATGCCGCCGTTGAGGTGGAGGATCTCACCGGGGGCGGCGACCACCTGCAGGTGAAGGTGGTGTCCGGTGCCTTCGCCGGCCTCAACCGGGTGCGCCAGCACCAGCTCGTCTACGGCGCCCTGCGCAGCGAGCTGGCCAGCGAGGCGATCCATGCCCTGGCCCTGCAGACTTCCCTTCCTTCCTGACGTTCCCCTTCGCGATTCCGACCATGGATGCCAGCACCCGTCAACGCATCGACGCCCTGATCAGCGCCAGCCCGGTGATGGTCTTCATGAAGGGCAACAAATTGATGCCTCAGTGCGGATTCTCTAACAACGTCGTCCAGATCCTGCAGTCGCTGGGTGTGCCTTTCGAGACCTTCGACGTCCTTTCCGACATGGAGATCCGCCAGGGGATCAAGGAGTTCTCCGACTGGCCCACCATTCCCCAGGTGTATGTGAAAGGGGAGTTCCTCGGCGGCTCCGACATCCTCATTGAGATGTACAACAGCGGCGAGCTGCGCGAGAAGCTGGAAGTGGCGCTGGCCTCCTAGCGGCTCCGCTCCATCAGCAGGCGGGGCTGGCCGTCGGGCCCCAGAAAGCTGGAGGGGTCCTGGATCCAGCGGTCGATCAGTTCCTCCAGCCGGCGCTGGGAGTGGTGATCCAGCACGGCCGTGCGACGCAGGGCATGGAGGTAGCCGTCCGCGTAAAGCCGCAGTTCGGAGGGTCCGTGGTGACGGTCGGACAGGGCCTGGCAGGCATCACACAGGGACTGGAAGTGGCGGATCGCGTCGGGGTGTTGGAGTGCTGTCATGGCTGGGGTCGGGCCCCTGGGGTCATGGTGGCGGCGAGAGCCGGCGGATGGCACCATCCTGCCGTGCCGGGACCGTCATCCGGGGGCGGACAGTTGACAAGGCATCGCCCGTCACCGGCGTCCCCGCACATTTCCAGTTAGCGTTGCCTCACTCAATCGGCTGTCGGCACTTCCGCTTCTGATTTCATCGTGATGCCGAGGAGATGCCCGTGGCCCAGGACAAGCTGACTGACCCAGGAGGAACACCTCGCCGCGTCCTCGTGGTCGACCCCCACGCGACCCTCCGCACGGTTCTTGCCCAGCGTCTGCGTCAGGACGGCCACCTGGCCGCCGCCGTCGCCACGGCCCGGGAAGCCCTGGAGATCTGCCAGGAGCAGTCTCCCGATCTGCTGGTCAGCGCGGAGCTGCTCGAGGAGACCTCGGCCCTGCGCCTCGCCGCCCAGCTGCACTGTCAGGTGATGGTGCTCACCGCCCGCTCCGGCTCGGAGCCCGTGGTGGCCCTGCTCGATGCGGGCGCCGACGACGTGCTGCGCAAGCCCTTCGGCCTCGAGGAGCTGGCGGCCCGTTGCCGCACCCTGCTGCGCCGCAGCGGCAGCGGCCTCCAGGAACGGGTCTGTGTGGGCCCCCTGGAAGTGCCCCTGCTGCTGCGTCAGGTCACCCTGCGGGACCAGCCGGTGGAGCTCAGCCCGCGGGAGTTCGCCCTGCTCTGCGCCCTGCTGATGCCGCCGGGGGTGGTCCGCAGCCGCCAGGAACTCCTGCGCATGGCCTGGCCCCCCTTCAGTGGCGGCCCCCGCTCGGTCGACACCCAGGTGCTGACCCTGCGCCGCAAGCTCGAACAGGCTGGACTGGGGGAAGGCGGCGCCATCGAAACGATGCGGCAGCAGGGCTACCGCTTCAGCCTCGACACCTTGCCGGAGCTGAGCGAAGAGGCCGCCGGTGCCGCTGGCTCCGGCCTGCTGGTGTCCTCCCCGAGCAGCGCCTCACGCCTCAACTAGGCCCCGCCCCGGCAGGACGGCAGGACCAGTTCAGGCCGGCCGCAGCATCAGGGCCGCAGCTTCCCCCGCCAGCAGCAGGCCGCAGAGCAGGGCCAGCAGACGGTAGGTCCAGGGAGGGCTGATCCGACCGATGCCCTCGGTGGCGATGCCGGTGGCGGCACTGAAGCGCTCCAGAAAGTCCTCGAAACGGGCCACCCGCTGGGGCAGCAGCCAGGCGGTGCCGCTGCGTTCCCCCTGGGAGCTGGCCGTGCGCACGTAGTACACCCGTCCGCCCTGGCTGGTGGTGACCGGGGTGAGGGCGGTGATGCGATCCCAGGGCAGCTGCCAGCCGCGGCGCAGCAGCCAGGAGCACCAGGGGGGATGGCCCACCCGCAGCTGGCGCTCGTCCAGCTCGACCCGCTCACTGGTGATGGCGACCACCAGCAGCAGGCCGGCGCTGGCGGCCAGCAGCAGGGGCAGGCGCAGGGATGGGGGCGCCAGCACCGGCAGGGGCAGGACGAGGGCCAGGTAGAGGGTGAGCAGGGTGAAGCGGATCAGCGGCGCCATCGGGTAGCGCTGGGCCGTCGGGGTGGGGCTCATCGGTCGTCGGGGGAACCGGGCAGGGGCTCGATCACCTGGGAGGGCTGGTAGCGGCCCCCGAACACCTCCGCCTCCCGCCCTTTCCAGAACTCACCCAGCCGCATCAGGTCGGCGTGGGCTTCCCCGAGCCGTTCGACGTACTCGTTGGGCTCCATGGTGTCCTTGGCCTCCTTGAGCTTGCTGAGCCGGAGCAGATGCCACACCCAGGGCTTGCCCATCTCTCCGCGGGCCTCCAGGTAGCGCGCCAGGTCGGAGGAGCTGGGAATCGGAGCCGCCATGGACGCGCAATAAATGTTTACAGAGCTTACGGCCGCCCCTGCTCCGGCGTGGCCGGCCGCCCGGGTCGCGGCTGGTGGCTGGGCCGTCGGTCAGTAGAGATCGGGCCGGAGATCCTCGTGATAGCGGGTGGCGGCGGGGTGGGTGGGCCCGTACTCGCCGGGCCGGCAGTCGGCGATCAGCAGTGTCGCCTCGGGCCGGGAGGCCGCCAGCACGTCACCATGGGGGCCGCAGATGACGCTGTTGCCCAGGTAGGCCGCCATCACCCGGCCGTTCACCGTTTCCTCGCCGCAGCGGTTGGCGTAGGCCACGAAGCAGCCGTTCTGGAAGGCGTGGGCGGGGATCAGGGTGCGGGAGACATCCGGGTAGGGCCGGTCGGTGCGCTCGCCGGTGCTGAGCTCGGCCCAGACATCGGCGGCCGTGGGGATCAGCACCAGCCGGGCCCCCTCCAGCGCCAGGCGCCGGGTGAGCTCGGGGAATTCGGCCTCGTAGCAGTTGAGCAGGCCCACCCCCATCCCGTTCACCGGCTGCACCGTGAAGGCCGCCCCCTCCTCGGGGTGGCGGTAGCCGGCACTCCAGCAGCGCTTCTCGTCCGGTCCCCAGAGGTGGGTCTTGCGGTAACTGCGCAGCAGGCTGCCGTCCCGGTCAAACAGGGCGATGGCGTCGTAGAAGCGCTCCTCACCGGCCACGGCGGCCCGTTCGGCGTAGGGACAGGCCACCGCCAGGCCATGGCGGCGCGCCGCTGCGGCCACCCGCCGCAGGCTGGGGCCGTCCACCGGCTCGGCCAGCTGCCGCACGATCGACGGGGTGACGATGTAGCCGGTGAGGTAGAGCTCCGGGAAGGCCAGCAGCTGCACCCCGTGGCCCGCCGCCAGCTCGCAGACCCGCTCCAGCCGCTCCAGGTTCTCCTCAAGGGCCTCTGGGGTGCCGGCGCTGCCGCTGCCCTGCCAGATCCCCAGCCGCAGGCCCTCGCCGGCGGCCGGCGCTTGCGACCTGACGACGCAGTGCAGGCGATGGTCGGGAACCATGGGCATGGGGTGCTTCACGCCGGCAGGTTCCAGGGATTGAGGCCCAGGTCGGCGCCGATGCGATGGGCGCAGGCGAAGCCGCTGAAGGCCACCGCATTCAGGCCCTGGCCGGGGAAGCAGGAATCCCCCACGCAGTACAGATCGGGGATGGCGGTGCGGTTGAAGGGCATCGGCAGCAGGCCGGGCAGCCGCAGGGCCGGCACCGGCCCGTAGCTGCCGCCGTGGCGGCCCAGGAAGCGGCGGTGGCTGCGGGGGGTGCCGATCTCCCGGTGGGTGATCGCCCCTTCCAGGCCCGGCAGGATCGCCTCCAGGCGGCGGATCAGGCGGCTGGCGGCGGCCTCCTTGGCGGCCCGGTAGGCCCCCGGCGCCAGCCCCTGCCAGACCTCCATCGACGATGGGGTGAAGGTGTGCACGATGTGGTGGCCGGCCGGGGCCAGGGAGGGATCCAGCAGGGTGGGGATCGAGACGAAGATCACCCCCTGCTCGGCCTCCATGTCCTCCCAGCGCTCCAGCAGCAGGTGGTGGACATGGCTGCCGGGGGGAATCGCTTCGGCCCGCACCCCCAGGTGCAGGGAGAGGAACGAGGAGGAGGGCCGGTAGCGCCGCCGCCAGGTCCGCTCGGCCGCCGGGGTGTGGGCCTCGTCCACCAGGGAGCCGAAGGTGTCCCAGCGGGTGGCGTTGCTCACCACCCGGCGGGCGCGGATCTCCTCGCCGCCGGCCAGCTTCACCCCCACGGCCCGGGCCTGGGATCCCGCGCCCTCCAGCAGCACCTTCACCACCCGCGCGCGGTAGTGAATCGTGCCGCCGTGGCGGCGCAGGCCCGCCACCAGCTTCTCGGCGATCACCCCGACGCCGCCTTTCGGGTAGTTGATGCCGCCGGCGTGGCGATCGGAGAACACCATGCCGGCGTTGATCATCGGGGTGCGATCGGCGGGCATCACCGACCAGCAGAAGCACTCCATGTCGATGAACTTGAGCAGGGCCGGATCGCTGATGTGGGCACGGGCCACCGCGCCCACGTTCACCGGCAGCCAGCGGGCCAGCCCCAGGCAGGCCAGGGGCGCGCGGAAGAACACCTTGGCCAGGTAGGCGGGGTCCTCCAGCGACAGCAGCGGCATCGCATCGAGGCAGCGGAACACCTGCCAGCAGGTGTCGTAGAAGGCGCGGATCCCCTTGGCCTCATGGGGAAACAGGGCGGTGAGATCGGCGATGAAGCGCTCGTAGTCGCGGTCGACCGCCACCGACAGGCCGCCGGGCAGGTGGTAGGCCAGCTGGGCGGGGTCGGGGATCGTCTCGCAGTGCTCGCCCACATCGGCCAGGGCGCGGGTGAGCAGGTTGGTGTGGCCCTGGGTGCCGAAGCCGAAGATCATCGAGGCGCCGACGTCGAAGGTGTAGCCCTCGCGCCGGAAGCTGCCGCCGCTGCCGCCGGGGATCAGGTAGCGCTCCAGCACCAGCACCTGCGCCCCCTTGGCCGCCAGCTGGCTGGCGGTGACGAGCCCGCCGATCCCCGAGCCGATCACCACCACGTCCCAGGGGCGGCCATCGGCCGCGGTGAGGGGGGCGGCGGCGGAGGAAGGGGCGGTGACGGTCACCGGAACCAGGCGAACGGGAGCGGCCCGACCCTAGGAAGCGATCAGCCCCGGACGCCCACCGGTACGGCGGCGGTGGCCCCGCTCCGGCGCTGCGCGTCCCAGGCGGCCAGGTCCGCCAGGGCCCGGTCGCGGTAGGCGCCGTAGCGGCGGCGCTTGTCGCGGATGCGCTCGGGCAGCTCCGGCATCAGGCCGAAGCTGGGGGGCATGGGCTGGAAGCCCCCCTTACGGGCGCCGTGGCTGCGCTCCGCCTCGCTGATGAAGGCCAGCAGGGCGCCGGCCATGGTGGTGGGCGGCAGGCTCAGGGGCGGCAGGCCCCGCACCAGGCGGACGGCATTGGTGCCGGCCAGCCAGCCGCCCGCCACCGCGGCCGCATAGCCCTCGGTGCCGGTGATCTGGCCGGCGGCCAGGAGGGTGGGGCGCTGGCGGAACTGCAGGGTGGGCTGCAGCAGCTCGGGGGACTCCAGGAAGGTGTTGCGGTGCATCACCCCGAAGCGCACGAAGCTGGCGTTCTCCAGGCCGGGGATCATGCGCAGCACCCGCTGCTGCTCGCCCCACTTGAGGTTGGTCTGGAACCCCACCAGGTTCCACATCTGGCCGTCCCGGTCCTCCTGGCGCAGCTGGACCACCGCATGGGCCCGCTTGGCGCGGCGCACGTCGCGGTCGTGCAGGTCGCCCCAGCGGGGATCCCAGAGGCCGATCGGCTTGAGGGGGCCATAGCGCATGGTGTCCTCGCCGCGGCGGGCCAGCTCCTCGATCGGCAGGCAGCCCTCGAAGAACGTGGCGCTCTCCTGCTCGAAATCCTTCAGCTCCGCCTTCTCGGCCTCCAGCAGGGCCGTGCGGAAGGCGAGGTACTGCTCCCGGTCCATGGGGCAGTTGATGTAATCGGCGTCGCCCTTGTCGTAGCGGCTGGCCCGGAAGGCCACCGACAGGTCGATGCCTTCACCCTCCACGATCGGGCTGGCGGCATCGAAGAAATGGCAGGACTCCCGCCCGGTGAAGCGCAGCAGGTCGTCGGCCAGGGCGGCGCCGGTGAGGGGTCCGGTGGCCAGCACGGCGATGTCACCGGGGTCGGGCAGCGCCAGCTGCTCGCGGCGCTCCACCGTCACCTGGGGATGGGCCTCGACGGCGGCGGTGAGGGCGGCGCTGTAGCGGCCCCGGTCGACGGCCAGGGCCCCACCGGCGGGCACCGCATGGACATCGGCGGTGCGGATCACCAGCGATCCCAGGCGCCTCAGCTCCTCCTGCAGCAGGCCGGCGGCCCGATCCGGGGAGAGGGAGCCGAAGCTGTTGCTGCAGACCAGCTCGGCGAAATCGCCGCTGTGGTGGGCCGGGGAGGGGCGCACCGGCCGCATCTCCACCAGCCGCACCGGAATCCCGGCCTCGGCGATCTGCCAGGCGGCTTCGGTGCCGGCCAGACCGGCACCGATGACGACGACCATCAGGCGCGGGCGCGCTTGAGCATCAGTTGGAGCTGACCCACGGCGGCGCGGCCGATGTTGAAGGCGGCCCAACCCACGGCCAGGAGGATCGGAGCAGCGACGAGCAGCAGCCGGAGGTCCATGGCGGGGGAGGGAAAAACGATGGCGGGATCCTAACGGAGTCCAGCGTGAACCTCCGCCAGCTGGCGATAGCGGCGGGCGTGCTGGCGCTGGGCCTCGATCGCGGCGGCATCCAGCTGGCGTTTCACCGCCGCCGGCGCCCCCATCACCAGGGCGCCGGCGGGCACATCACGGGTGACCACCGAGCCCGCCGCCACTAGGGCCCCGGCCCCCACCGTGACGCCGTTGAGCACGATGGCGCCGATGCCGATCAGGCAGCCGTCCTCCAGCGTGGCGCCATGGATGACGGCCCGGTGGCCGATGGTCACATCGCTGCCGATGGTCACGGGCTGGCCCGGATCCCCGTGCAGCACGGCGCCGTCCTGCACGTTGCTGCCTTCCCCCACCCGGATGGCGCAGACATCTCCCCGGGCCACGACGGTGGGCCAGAGGCTGGCCCCCGCCGCCAGCACCACATCGCCGATCACCACCGCCGACGGGGCCACCCAGGCGGCGGCGTCGATGCGGGGGGCGCCCCAGCGACTGGGCCAGGCGTCGGGGCTGGTCATGGCTGGCGGGCTTGGAGAGGGTCGCCGTCGGGTGATAGCTTCCCCAGCGACGGGTCGCTAGCTCAGCGGTAGAGCATTCGGCTTTTAACCGACTGGTCCTGAGTTCGAATCTCAGGCGACCCATCCCTTTCCCTGAACAGTTCGCTCAGCGCCTTCCTGGGCCTGTCGGTGCCGGTTCAGCAACGGGTCTTCGGCAGCCGTGAGCGCTTTCCCCTCCTCGTGGCGTCCCCCCGATTTCGGGAACCCCTGATCGATGGACTCCCATCGGGGTGGACCTCCCTTGGTGGCCGTTGATCACGGATTCACAGCGCATCGGGGGTACCCCCCGACAATGAAGACGGCCCCTTTCCGCTCCAGGGCTGACGCGCTGTTCAGACGGGAAGATCCGGGGATGATTCGGCTGCACCTGACACGGAGTCCCGCCACCCTTCTGGCTTTGGTGCTGAGCTGTGCCGGCTGTGCGCAGAAAGAGTCGCCACTGGCGATCAAGCCGTTGGCTGTGGAAGCCAGCCCGGTGGAAAGCGTGGCCTTTCCGGAGCAGATCAACACGATCAGTAGCCTGGAGGCTCCCGATGAGGTGAACCTGGCGGCCCAGGCAGGGGGCCGGATTGAACGCCTGCAGATGCGCCAAGGCGATGCGGTGCGCGAGGGTCAGCTCCTTGTGGTGCTGGATCAGACGCAGCTTCGGGAGGAGCTGCGGGCGCTGGTGAGTCAGCGCAATGAGAGCAAGCTCAATGTCGAGCGCTTTGAGTTCCTGGTGAGACAGGGTGCGGCCGCGCCCATCCAGCGCGACGCGCTGCGTCAGAACTTCATTGCCGCTGATGCGGCCGTCCGCGCCAAGCAGAGTGATCTCGCCTTCAAGGATCTGCGGGCACCGATTTCTGGTGTGGTGAGCGATGTGAAGGTGAATCCGGGCGATGTCATCAGTGCCGGCACACCCTTCACCACCATCCAGCGCACTGGACGGTTGCTGGCCCGGGTGAATGTGCCGGCCCAGTACGGCCAGCGGGTGCGGCTCGGGCAGACGGTCCTGGTCAGCGACCCCACTGGTGGCGCCAGCGTCGAAGGCCGGCTGGTCTCCATTGACCCCCGTGCCAGCGGCGCCACCCAGTCGTTCCTGGCCAAGGCGGAGATTGACAACCGGGACGGGCGTTTCCGCAACGGCGAGCGGGTGCGCACGCGTCTGGTGATCGACCGACGCCCCGCGTTGTCTGTTCCGGCTGTGGCGGTGACGCGAACGAGCGGCCAGACCTTCGTCTTTGTGGTGGGCACCCGGCAGGAGCTGGAAGCCCGGCCGGGCAACAGTCCGCTGCAGCAACTGCGGGCGTTGCCAGCCACCACCCGGTACGCCATGAAAACGCCGGTGTCACTGCGGTCGCTTCAGAACAATCGCTATCCGGTGCGCCAGGGTCTTCAATCCGGCCAGCTGGTCATCGTGAGCAACCTGTTCAGCCTTCGCCACGGCTCCCCCGTCAGCGTCCGATGAGCAGCCTGGACGAGCGCGTCGCCGCCCTTGAACACCAACAGGCAGAGCTCATCATCCAGCTCCAGACCTTGCAGAACACACTGTTGCTGGTGGGTGATGTGCAGCGGTACTCCCGCTTGCGCGACCTCCTTGCCGCAGGTGATCTCGATGCCGCTGACAGGGAGACCGGGAACCTGTTGTTCGATGGGCTGGCGGATCAGCACGGAGATGTCAGTCCGGAGGCGCTGGAGCGCTGCCCGGCGGCGATGCTGCAGATCATCGATGGCCTCTGGAGCACCAGCAGCCAGGGACGTCAGGGCTTCTCGATGCAGCAGCAGTTGTATCGAGAGCTGGGTGGCAGCCGCGAAAGCCTGATCAGCCAGGACGTTGCGCTGTTCGCGCGCTTCACCCAGGCCGTGGCTTGGCCCACGCTGGCGGGGGTGGGCTTTGTCCTGCCGGACGAGCTCACGGTGCCGGTGTCTGGGGCCATGGACGACGATGACCTGCCACCACCAGGCCATCTGCCGCTGCGCTGCTGGGGCAGCGACTACGGCCTCAAGGGCGCCAACCTCTTGATGGCACGGATGATCGAGGTTTTTGCTGCCTGAAACGGCGGCGTTGCGCTTGGGCAATGGTGGCCAGGCCAACGGCTGCGAGGGCTCCCAGGCCGGCGCCCACCCTGGGATAGGCCCGGTAGAGACGCTGATACGGCTGGCTTCGGAACCGTTCCATGCCGCTGGGCCCCTGGCTGAGCGGTTCGATCGAGCGCCCCAATCCGGCCCCAACCATGGCACCGACCAGGGCGGCGAAAAGACGCTGGCGATTGGCCCGATTCATCGCAGAAGTGGCTGGACAGCGTCCGTGCCGGGCTCAGACGTTGGAGCATCACCAGCTGCTGTGTCAGTGCCGCCACCGCCGCCATCACCCAGCAACTGCTGCTCCAACCCTTTGATGATGACGTAGAGCACAGGGGCCACCCCCAGGCTGAGCACGGTGGCCACCAGGTAGCCGCCGAAGCTCACGGTGCCGATCGACCAGCGGCTCATGGCACCTGCACCGGAAGCCGTCATCAGGGGGATGTAGCCCACCAGACCGGAGGCGGCGGTCATCACAATCGGCTGGAACCGGACCTTGGCGGCATTGATGGCGGCTTGGTGGAGACCCATTCCCAGGATGCGGAACTCATTGGCCTGCTCCACGATCAAGATGGCGTTCTTGCTGGCCATGCCGATCAGCATCAACAATCCAACCTGAGCAAAGATGTCATTGCTGATCACCGGCCAGAAGCTGCCGGCCTGGAGCAGGTTGGCTCGCGCCCAGATCGCCACCATGGCCCCGAGGGTGGCCAGCGGCACGGTCAGCAGGATGATGATCGGGTCGATATAGCTGCTGTACTGGGCTGACATCACCAGGAACACCAGGACAAACGCCAGGGCAAAGATCGCCACCGTGGATCCGCCAGCACTCTTTTCCTCCAGCGATAAACCAGCCCACTCGTAGCCAAAACCCGGATCAAGGGTGGCGGCGGCCAGCTCCTCCATCGCGGAGAGGGCCTGCCCGGAGCTGTAGCCCGGCGCGGGCACACCTTGAATCTTGATCGATTCGTAGACGTTGAAGGAGGTGATCGTGGGCGGTGCAATGAAGGGCTCTGTGTTCACCAGGCTCTCCATCTGCACCAGGTTTCCATCGCGGGAACGTACGAAGAAGGAGGCGATGTCGCTGGGCTGCCGGCGCTCGTCGGCCTCCGCCTGGACATAGACGCGGTACTGGTCGCTGCCGAGGATGAAGTCATTCACATACGTCCCGCCAAGATAGGCCTGCAGCGTGCCAAAAGCCTCCTGTATGTCCACATTCAGGGTTTTGGTCAGATCGCGATCGAGGCTGATCGCCATCTGCTCGGTCGCCGGTGTGAATGAGGTGGTGACCCGTCCCAGCTCAGGTCGATCCACAGTCGAAGAAATCAGGGCTTGCGCGTTGTCGATCAGCACATCCATCGGCTGTTTGGCGCGGTTCTGCAGATGGAACTCAAACCCCCCGGTGGCCCCAACGCCATCGACCGGGGGAATGTTGGCGGCAAAGGCCAGAGAGCCGCTCACCTCGGCGCGCAGGCGGGCGTTGATGGCCTGCAGAAGGCTGAACACCGATTGGTTCGCATCAGGGCGCTGATCCCATGGCTTGAGGCGAATGAAGAACAGGTACTTGTTGTAGGCGTTCCCCTCCAGCCCATACCCGGCGGCGCCCAGGAAACTCTCGATCTCCGGCACCTCCTTGAGGATCTTCGTGACCTGGGCCACCTGCCGCTGGGTGTAGGGCAGGGACGCGGTGGGTGGTGATTCCCCCTGAATGATCATCAAGCCTTGATCTTCCTCAGGGATGAAGCCGGTGGGCACCAACATCAACATTCCGTAGGTGGCTGCCAGGCCTGCCACAAACAGGGCGAACACCAGATAGCGCATTGCCACCAGCCGCTGAATGGTGCGGCCGTACCAGGCCATCAGCGCTCCAAAGCCACGATTGAAGAAGCGGAACAGCCAGCCGAAGGCCCAGTTCAGCCCGCGTTGAACCCGATCGGGTTTGGCGCCCTCCGGCTGGAGGAAGAGGGCACTGAGGGTGGGGGAGAAGGTGAGGGCGTTGAATGTTGAAAACACGATGGCTGCCGCCAGGGTGATGGCGAACTGGCGGTAGACAATTCCGGTTGTGCCAGGGAAGAAGCAGACCGGGATGAACACAGCCAGTTGCACCAGAGCAGCGGTGATCGTGGGGGAGGCCAGTTCATTCATGGCATCAAGGGCGGCCTGCAGGGGCTTCATCCCCTGGCTGAGCTTGGCCTTGATCGCCTGCACGACCACCACGGCATCATCGGTCACCGTGCCGATGGCCAGGATGATGCCAAACATGGTGAGTTGATTGATACTGAAACCTAGACCCAGCACCACCGCCATGGCCCCCACCATCGCGACCGGCATCGCCAGCGCGGGCACGATCGTGGAGCGCCAGTCCTGCAGAAACAGCAGGATGGTGAGCACCGCCATCACGATGGCATCGCGAAGGTTGCCCGTCACGTCTGTCAGCGAGGTGGTGACGAACAGGGTGGAATCGTAGGGAATCTCATAACGCACCCCGGGCGGGAACGTCTGGGAGAGCTCCTTCATCCGCGCCTTGACCCGGTTGCCGGTATCGAGGGCATTGGCACCCGGCAACTGATACACAAACAGTGAGGCCGCAGGCCGGCCGCTCTGGCTCGTGTCGACGTCGTAATTTTCAGCGCCAAGCTCTACCCGGCCCACATCGCTCACTTTCACGAGCGTGCCGTCATCGCCCACCTTGAGCACCAGGTTTTCGGCATCGGCCACATTGCGGAAGCGGCTCCTGGCCATCAGCGGTATGGCCACCTCCTGGCCTTTCGAGCTGGGTTCCTGGCCCAGGCGTCCGGCGCCGGCTTGGATGTTCTGATCCAGCAGGGCGCGTTGGACATCCATGGGGGTGAGGCCTGCGCCGGCCATCCGTGCTGGGTCAAGCCAGAGGCGCAGGGCATACCGCCTCTCCCCGATGATCTTGACGTCGCCGACCCCGGGGATGCGTCGCACTTCATCGATCAGGTTCTGGTCAACGTAATTGCTGAGAAAGAGTTGGTTGTAGAGCGGCCGCCCGTTACTGCCAGTGTCGGCGAAGAAGCCATAGGCCACCAGGATGCTGGGTGAGGCCGCCTTGACGGTCACGCCGGTCTGCTTCACGACTTCTGGCAGGCTGGGTTCGGCCTGGGCCACCCGGTTCTGCACGTTGACCTGGGCTGCATTCCTGTCAACGGCAACGGGAAAGAAGACGTTGATGTTGCTGATGCCATCGGAAGAGGTATTGGAGGCCATGTATTTCATCTCCTCCACCCCGTTGATTTCCTTCTCCAGGACCCTTGTGGTGGTATCGAACGTGGTGCGGGCGTCAGCGCCGATGTTGGTGGCGGTGACTTGAATCTGGGTGGGTGCCAGCTGCGGCAGTTTCTCCAGGGGCAGCAGGGGGATCGCCACACCGCCAACGAGCAGGATCACCAGGGAGCACACGGTGGTGAGGACCGGATTGCGGATGAAGCGGTCGGAGAGGCTCACGGCGGAGTTCGCGAAGGGAGGTGGGCGAGGAGCCGGAGACCAAGGCTCTGGTGATGGGTGAACAGCCGTCCAAGATGTGCTGGCTTGGCTCGTTTGATGTGGTGAGATCAGCTTGTTGGGGGTGGACCCGGCGAGCAGGCTCTGTTGCGCGTTCTTGATGTCTCCGCATGGGCTGGCGCGCCACGCATCGGTGTCCTTGGAGCGGATCCCCTCGGTAGGCAAGGAAGTGGAGCTCTCCAGACGACATCCGCGAACGCCGCCATGCACCGATCGGTCACGCTTCCATTGGATCCCCTGATCGTCTCAACCCAGCTGCACCATCCCGCAGCGCACCCCCTTGAGCACGGCCTGCAGGCGGTTGTTGACGCCCAGGGTCTGGAGCAACCGCTTGGTGTAGGTGCGGGCCGTGGCGTCGCTCACCCCCAGCTTGCGGGCGATCTCCCGGTCGCTGAGGCCGCTGGCCAGCAGGTCGAGCACCTCGTACTCCCGCGGCGTCAGCCGCGGACAGCTGAGGTAGGGCAGCTTGCCGGAGCGCAGCGAGGGGCTGCGGTAGGAGTGGTGGCCCATCACGGCGATCACGGCGGCCTGCAGGGGCCGCTGGTCGTCGACGATGTCGGCCTCGGCCACCACGGCCTCCAGCCAGGGGGCGTGCTCGTACTCCGCCGGGATCACATCCCCGAGGGCCAGCATCACCACCTTGAGGTCGGGGTACAGCGCCTTGGCCCGGCGGGTGAGGTCGAAGCCGTTGCCGCTCTCCAGGTGGTCGGTGCAGAGCAGCAGGTCGTAGGGATCCCGCTGCAGGTAGTCGAGGCAGCCCTGCTCGTGGGTGATGGCGCAGCCGATCAGGCTGCGGTCGCTGATGCTCTCGCACAGGGCCCGCAGCAGGAAGCGGCCCTTCATGGCGATCGCCACCTTTCCCCCGGACGCCACCGACAGCAGCACCGCATCGAAGGTGTTCCCCTCCAGGCTGCCCAGGAACGGCGTGAGATCCATGGTGGCCAGGCCATCCAGGTCTCCCTCATCATCCGTTCCCGTGGGCCGGGATCAGAAGCGGAAGGTGGTCTTCACCAGGCCACCCAGCTGGCGGAAGCTGGTGTCGGGGCTGGTGAACTGCCCCAGGGGCCGGCTCAGGTAGAAGAGCGCCGGGGTGACGCTGATCTGGTCGGTGACCTGCCACTTGTACCACCACTCCCAGGCGAAGTTGCCGTCCTGGGGCGTCTGGCCGTCGGCCAGGGCCGTGGCGAAGATCGGCTGACCCACCGCCATGCCGAGGGCATTGCCCTTGACGAAGGCGTCGTCCCACTGCAGGCCCACCATCCACGACTGGCTGGTGCGCAGGGCGCCGGGGGCCTGGGCGGTGTCGTAGCTGGTGCCGTTGATGCCCCAGCCCAGGCTGATGGAGGGACTCCAGCCGGCGTTGGCCGGCTGCCAGTAGCCGCTGATGCCGAAGGCATCGGTGCGGCTGTTGGGGTTGGCTTCGTAGGTGAGGCCGGTGAAGGGGGTGGTGCCCGGCACCCCCACACCCGACTGGATGCGGGAGTAGATCGCCGCCAGGCCCCACCGCTCCCTGGCGTAGCCGATCTGCACGGTGCCGGTGCCGGCCGACGCCACGGTGCCGATGCCGCCGCTGTTGGGATCACCCACGTCGCCGTTGGCGGCCACGTAGTTGGCGCTGATGCTGAAGCCGCCCTGCTGCCACCAGAGGCCGGCACCGGGTCCGAGATTCTTGTTGTAGGCCGCCGGGGCGCCGTTGAGGGTGAACAGGTTGAGGATGGTGTCGGAGGGGTAGGCGCTCGGCCAGAGGGCGAGCATGTCCTCCTGGCCGACGCGGCCGCCGAAGGTGGCGGTGAACTGGCTGCCGATCGGGAACTGATAGAAGATCTTGTCGATCGCCACCACGTCGCCGCAGTCGACCCCAAGGCCGCAGTCCTCCTGGAAGGCCACCTCCAGGGTGGAGAGGCCACCGGTGGGGCCGGCGCCTCCGAAGGCGGAATCGGCGAAGTTGCCGGCCCGCAGGATCGTGCGCAGCAGGTCCTTGCCGGTGAAGCTGGTGTCGAAGCTCAGCTGGATGTCGTAGCTGAAGGTGGTGGCCCCCACGGCGGCCCGGGCGGCATCGACGTTGAGGGTGTCACTGCCCGAAAACGCATTGGCACCGATCACGAAGGTGGCCTGGCCGCTCAGCTTGGTGGTGGTGGAGAACTGGGTGGCCTCCAGCTCGCCCACCTTGGCCTCCAGGCCATCCACCCGGCCGCGCAGCACGGCGAGTTCCTTCTCGAACTCGGCCATCAGGCGCTTCAGCTCGTCGGTCACCTCGGTGATCCGGTCGAGGCAGGCGTTCAGCAGGGCCGCCGCTTCATAGCGGGTCATGGCCTGGCCGCCCTTGTAGGTGCCGTTGGGATAGCCGGCGACGCAGCCGTAGCGCTCGATCAGGTTCGAGAGCGCCTGGTAGGCCCAGTCGGTGGGCTTGACGTCGGAGAACTGGTTGATGCTGGTGACTTGCTCCTCGGAGGCGTACTTGTTGACGCCGTCGATGTTGAGCTCAGCCGCCTGGACCGCCACGGGGGCGAGCAGGCCGAGAGCTGCAGGAGCGACCAGCAGTTGCTGGAAGAGTTTCATGGGTTCCTCACACGGAAGCGGCGCAATGCGCCAAACGAAGAATCCCGCACGGGACCAGGACCATCCAGCCACCATGTGCCAGAAAGCACAACGGCCGGTACCCGGGGGTGCTGCCAGAGTGCCGCCCATGAAGGCCCTGTGGGCGTCGCTGCCCTTCCTGCCCCTGTTGCTGACGGCGGCGCCGCGCAGCTTCCTGGCCCACGACGAGGGCTACTACGCCCTGCAGGCCCGCTGGATCGCCCAGAGCGGCCAGTGGCTGGGCCCTCCCTGGTGGGACCAGGTGGTGTTCGATCGCAGCATCGGCCTGCCCTGGCTGATCGCCGCGGCCGGCCGGCTGCCGGGGGTGGGGTCCTGGTCGGCCCATCTGCCCTCCCTGGTCGCCGCCTTGGCCTGCCTGCTGCTCACGGCCGACCTGGCCCGACGGCTGCTGGACGGGGACGGTGCCGGCTGGCTGGCCGCGGCCGTGCTGGCCCTCACCCCCCTCTGGCTCGACTATGCCCATCTGGCCAGCCAGGACATGCCGCTGCTGGCCCTGGAACTGCTGGGCATCGTCGCCCTGCTGCGGGCCGGTGACACCCACGGGCGGCCCTGGCCCTTCCTGGCCGGCGCCTGGATCGGCCCGGCCTTCCTGATCAAGGGCTTCATGGTGGCCCTGCCCGTGCTGGCCCTGCTGCCCTTCCTGCTGCTGGAGCGTGGGGCCCTGCTGCGGCGGCCGGCCTTCTGGCTCGGCCTCCTCCTGGGCTGGCTGCCGGTGGCGCTGTGGCTGGGCCTGAGCCTCCGGGTGCTGGGCCTGCCGGTGGTGGCCGGCCTGTGGCAGAAGCTGCTCTACCTCTCCGAAAGCGACGTCTACAGCGCCGGCCCCCTCTATTACCTCTGGAACCTGCCGGCCAACACCTTCCCCTGGAGCCTGCTGGCCCTGGCGGGCTGGTGGGGCTGGCTGGCCGGGCCCCTGGAGCGGCCCCGGCGCCTGCTCCTGCTGCTCTACCCGCTGCTGATGCTGCTGCTGCTCAGCGCCTTCCGCACCAAGACCCCCTACTACGGCCTCCAGCTCACCCCGTTCATCGCCCTGGCGGCCACGGCCGGCCTGCGCTCCTGGGGCGCCGGGGCCGGCCGGTGGGCCCGGGGGGCGAGCCTCGGCATCGGCGGGCTGGGACTGCTTCTGGTGCTGGCGGCGGTGACAGTGCTCTGGCCCGGCACGCCGGCCGGCCGCCTGGTGGCCAACGCGGTGGCAGACCTGCCCCCATCTCCCCAGCTGTTCGCCCTGGCGGCGGGGTGCCTGGGGCTCGCCTGGGCCCTGGTGCCCTGGTGCCGCCCGGGCTCCCCCCGACTGGGGGCCCTGCTGATCGGCCCCTGGCTGGCCCTGGCCCTGCTGGTGCAGGCCGGCCTGTTCACCGATCGCAGCCCCCGGCAACGGCAGGCCCTGGAGCGCCCTGAGGCCAGGGCGGCGCTGGCGGCGGGGCCGATCGCGGCGGTGGCCGGTGTCCCCCTCAGCGGCGAGGAGCATGCTGGGCTGATCCTGGTGGCCCTGGCCAGCCCCCGGCTCACGCCCCGCATCGGCCCGGCGGAGCGGGTGCTCCCCGGGGAGCGGGTGTGGATCCGTCGCCGGGAGCTGCCGTCGGGATGGCCCGTGCGGCTGCAGGCCCCGGAGCTGGAGCCCTGGGTGCTGGCCCAGGCCCCGGGGGCGGCCCGATGAGACGGGCACGGAGCCGGGACGGGTGGATCCTGCTGGGGCTGTGGCTGGCCGGGGTGCTGCTGGATGGGCTCTGGCTGCAGGGCCACGCCCAGCCGCCGGCCTGGGACCAGGGGGAACACCTGAGCCGGGCCCTGGGGGTCTGGCGGGTGCTGGGAGAGGCGGCGCCCTTCGATCCGCTCTGGTGGCAACGGCTCTGGGCCGAGACCCCCACTTACCGGGGGCCGTTCACCTATCTGGTGACCGCACCGGTGTTCGCCCTGCTGGGCCCGGGGTATGGCAGCGCCATCCTCTCCAACAGCCTCTTCCAGGCCCTGCTCCTGGGCAGCCTCTACGGCCTGGGGCGCCTGGCCCACAGCCGGGCCGCCGGGCTCTGGGCCGCCTTCCTCTGCGCCGTCGCCCCGGCCCTGCTGAACCAGCGCAGCGACTACCTGATCGATTTCAGCCTGACGGCGGTGCTCACGGCCACCTGGTGGCTGCTCACGGTGCGGGTGCTGGGCCGCCCGCGGCACCCCTGGCTCTGGAGCCTGGGGGGCGGGCTGGGGCTCGGGGCGGTCGTCCTGACCCGCCCCACCGGCCTGGTGATGCTCTGGCTGCCCCTGCTGGGCCTGGCCTGGCGGGCCCTCGTGCCCCTGCTGCGACAGGGCCGGCCGGCCCCCCGGGCCCGATTCGGGCGGCTGGTCGAGGTGCTGCTGGCGGCGGGGGCGGCGACGGCCGTGGCCTGGCCCTGGTGGAGCCAGAACTGGCTGACGATCCTCTCCACCGTCAACAAGGCCCGCCAGTGGGGCGTCCTCTACCAGGACGGTCTGGAGGCGAACACCCTGGCGGGCTGGCTGTTCTACCCGCGCCTGCTGCCCACCATGGCCGGGGCCGGCCTGGTGGCGGTGGTGGTGGCGGGGGGGGCGCTGAGCCGCTGGCAGCGACGCGGCGGCCCGGGCCCCATCCTGCCCTGGCGGCGACTCACCTGGTGGCTGAGCTTTCCGCTCGGCGCCCTGCTGCTGGCCACCCTGATGAGCACCAAGGACTTCCGCTTCGTGCTCCCGCTGGTGCCCCAGCTGTGCCTTGGCCTGGGGATCGTGCTGGCCTCGGCCGCCGGCCGCTGGACGCCCGTCTGGAGGCTGGCGGTGGTGGGAATCGGGATCTGGGGCGCGCTGGCCAGCCAGTTCGCCCTGGCGGCCAATCCGACCGCCTTTCCGCCGCGGCCGCCCGTCGCCGGCCCCCCCTGGCCCCTGGAGGCGATCGTGGCCACGGTCCGCCAGCGCAGTCCCCACCAGCTCTCCACCCTGGCGGTGCTGCCCGACAGCCAGGGGCTGAACGCCTTCAACCTGGACGCCGAAGGGCGCCGCCAGGAGTTCCGCGTCGCCGCCCGCCAGACCGTGGCCCCCGTCGACCAGCTGGACGGCGACCTGGCCGGCTTCGACTGGTTCCTGCTCAAGGGGGGCGACCAGGGGGTGATGAGCGACGAGCGCCAGGCCGCCCTCGACGGCCTGGTGAGGCGATCACCCGCCTTTCAGGCCGCCGGGAGCTGGCCCCTGCCGGATGGCAGCAGGGCCGAGCTCTTCGGGCGCCGGGACCTGGGCCTGGAGGTGGTCCCGGTGGCCTGCGGGCCGGGGCGGGACCTGGACCTGAGCCTGGCCGTCGAACCGCCGCCCCCCCTGCGGCCGGGCAGCGGGGCGGTGCTGGTGAGCCGGCTGCGGGGGCCGGCGGCCGAGCTGCGGGACGGCCTGCTGCTGCTCGACTGGCTGCCCCAGCCGTCGGCCGCCTCCGGCCCGCTTGCCACCGGGACGGGCCCCGCCTGGCGCCATGACCGCGGCATCGGCCAGGGCATGGTGCGCGCCGCCCCCGGGGGATGCCTGGAGGTGCGCGAACGGCTGGCCCTGGTGGTGCCGGGCGGGCTGCCCGACGGGTCCTACCGGCTGCGGGCCCGGGCCCTCGACCGCCAGGGGCGGCCGCTGGCCCTGCGCAGCGCCCCCCTGACCCTAACGGTGGCCGGCGGTGGCGCCGCCCAGCGCGGGGAGACGCGGGCCATGGACGCCGGAGCGCCCCCCAACCGGATCGACCAGCTGCTTGAACTCGGCCGGCTGCTGCGGGCCGGCGATCTGGATCGGCTGTTCCGGCAGGTGGGGCAGATCAACCAGCGGGACCCCCAGCAGATCTACCTCTCCCAGGGGGAGCGGCTGCTGCGGGCCAGGCTGCAGGAGACTGGCGCCGACCCCGGGGAAGCCGATCTGGAGGACCTCTATGGTCTGGCCCTGGCCCAGGCGCTGCAGCGGCACGCCGATGGGGCCGTCGACACGCTGCAGCGCATCGTGTCCCTCGAACCCACCAATCCCCATGCCCTGATGGCCCTCGGCTTCGTGCAGCTCTACCGCTTCCACCCCGGCCAGGCCCAGGTGGCCCTCGATGCCGCCGCCCAACTCGACCCCGGCAACCGCACCCTGCGGACGCTGCGGGCCGTGGCCCGTGGCCTGCGGCTCGATGTGGCGGGCACCCTGGCCCTGCTGCGATGAACGGCACGCTCCAGCCGGAGGGACTGCAGCGGTTCCACCGCCGCAACCGCGCCTATTACGAGGACCTGAACCGGCTGCATCAGCTGCTGGTCGCCCCGGGGCTACGGGTGCTCGAGATCGGCTGCGGCCTGGGGGATCTGCTGGCGGCCACCCATCCGGGCCACGGGGTGGGCATCGAGCGCGACCCCGCCATCGCCGCCGCCGCCCGGGCGGCCCACCCCCAGCTGCGGATCGTCTGCGCCGAAGCGGCGACCATCGACCCGGAGGCGATCGGGGAGAGCGCCCCCTTCGATGTGATCCTGCTGGCCAACACCCTCAACACCCTCGAGGACGTGCAGGGGGTGCTGGAGCGGCTGGCGGCGTTCTGCCATGACCGCACCCGGCTGGTGGTGAGTTTCCACAACTGGCTGTGGCAGCCCCTGCTCAAGGCGGCGGAAGGGCTGCGGCTGCGCCAGCCCCAGCCGCCCGAGAGCTGGCTCACCCCCCGCGACGTGCAGAATCTGCTCGATCTGGCCGGCTGGGAGGTGCTCAAGCAGGGGCACCGCTGCCTGCTGCCCCGCCGGATCCCCCTGCTCGCCCCTCTGGCCAACCGCTGGCTGAGCCAGCTGCCCGTGCTGGAGCAGTTGGGGCTCACCCACTGGCTGGTGGCCCGGCCCGCCACCCCGGCCCAGCGCCGCCCCAGCGTCAGCGTGGTGATCCCGGCCCGCAACGAAGCCGGCAACATCGCCGCCGCCATCGAGCGCATGCCCCTACTGGGGTCGGCCACCGAGGTGCTGTTCGTGGAGGGCCACTCCACCGATGCCACCTGGGCGGAGATCGAGCGGGTCTGCGGCTCCTACAGCGGGCCGCTGCAGCTGCGGGCCCTGCGCCAGAGCGGCCGCGGCAAGGCCGACGCCGTCTGGCTGGGCTTCGACCAGGCCGAGGGGGAGGTGCTGATGATCCTCGACGCCGACCTCACCGTGCGTCCCGAGGATCTGCCCCGGTTCTACAAGGCCCTCGCCGAGGGCCGGGGGGAGTTCGTCAACGGCTGCCGGCTGGTGTACCCCCGCAGCAGCGCCGCCATGCCGCCGCTGAACACGGCCGCCAACCGCTTCTTCGCGGCCGCCTTCTCCTGGCTGCTGCGCCAGCGGCTCAAGGACACCCTCTGCGGCACCAAGGTGATCTGGAAGGCCGACTACGAGCGCCTCAAGGCCGGGCGGGCCTACTTCGGCGACTTCGACCCCTTCGGCGACTTCGATCTGCTGTTCGGCGCGGCCAAACTCAACCTCAAGATCGTCGAGGTGCCGGTGCGGTACCAGGAGCGCAGCTACGGCAGCTCCAACATCGCCCATGTGAAGGAGGGACTGATCCTGGCGAGGATGTGTCTGTATGCGGCCCAGAAGCTGCGCTTCACCCCGTGAGCCTGTGGCTGTCCGTCCCGGTTCCGCCCCGTCGGCGGCGAGCCCGGCGATGAGAAAGCGCTGGTTCCTGGGGTTGGTGGTGACCCTGGCGCTCTACCTGGGGCTCAGCCTCTGGTTCGGTTTCGCCGATGTGGTGCGCTCCCTGGGGGCGCTGCCCTGGTGGTGCTGGGCACTGGTGCCGGCCCTGGTGGCCATGGGCTATCTGCTGCTGTTCCAGCGCTGGCAGTTCTACCTCCGCCAGCTGGGGCACCCCCTGGCCTGGCGGCCCAGCAGCCGCATCTACGTCGCCGGCCTGGCCCTGGTCGCCGCCCCCGGTCGCAGCGGCGAGGCCCTGCGGGGGCTGTGGCTGCAGCGCCGCCACGGCATCCCGATGCAGGTCGGCGTGGGGGTGACCCTGGCCGAACGGGTGACCGACCTGGCCGGAGCGCTGCTGGTGCTCGCCTGGGGCCTTGGGGGGCGGATCCTGCCGGCCCTGGTGGCGGGCGGAGGGACCCTGGCCATCGGCGCCTGGCTGCTGACCCATCCGGCCGCCCTGCGACGCCTGGAGGCCTTCCTCGACCGGCTGCCGGCCCACCGCCGCTGGCACGGACTGACCCGGCTGCTGCGGGAGGCCCTCGGGGCGGTGGGCCGGCTGCGGCGGCTGCTGCGCCCCTGGCCCCTGCTGGCGGGCACCGCCCTGGCGGCCCTGGTGTGGCTGATCGAGGCGTCGGCGCTGATGGGCCTGCTGCAGCTGCAGGGGGATCCCCTGGCCCTCACCCAGGCCGCCGTGATCCGCACCGCCATGGCCCTGGGCGGGGTGCTCTCCTTCCTGCCGGCGGGGGTCGGCACCGCGGAGGCCACGGCCATCGGCCTGGCGGTGGCCTTCGGCGTCGACCGGCCGGCGGCGCTGGCGGTCACCCTGGTGCTGCGGGTGTGCACCGTGCTGCTGCCCACCGCGGTGGGCCTGGTGGTGCTGGGCCGCCATCGGGACGGTGGCGAGGCGATGGCGGCGTGAGCAACACCCCCCTCTCCCCCGGGGCCGGCTACCGGACCGAGATCGACGGCCTGCGGGCCCTGGCCGTGGTGGCGGTGATCCTCAACCACATCGACGACCGGCTGCTGCCCAGCGGCTACCTGGGAGTGGACGTCTTCTTCGTGATCTCCGGGTTCGTGATCACCGCCTCCCTGACCCGCCGTCCGGCCCGTTCCCTGGGGGATCTGCTGCTCGGCTTCTACAGCCGGCGCCTGAAGCGGCTGGTGCCGGCCCTGCTGGTGTTCGTGGTGGTGGTGGGGATCCTCTCCTGCCTGGTGATCCCCCGCCCCCATACGGCCCTGCGCACGGGGATCAGCGCCCTGTTCGGCTTCTCCAACATCTACCTGCACGGGCAGGCCACCGACTACTTCGGCACCGCCACCAAACTCAACCCCTTCACCCACACCTGGTCGCTGGGGGTGGAGGAGCAGGTCTACCTGCTGTTGCCTCTGGTGGCCTGGCTGACGGGCTTCGCCCGCCCCGGAGCCGGGGGCCACCGGGCCCTGTTCGGCGTGATGGGGGTGGCCTCGCTGGCGTCCCTGGTCGCCTTCATTCAGCTCTATCCCACCCAGCAGGCCGCCGCCTACTTCCTGATGCCGCCGCGCCTCTGGGAGATGGGGGCTGGCTGCCTGCTGTTCTGCCTCGGCGGCGTCTGGCCGGCCGCCGCCAGGGGCCTGGGCCGCCTGCCACCGCTGCCCGCCGTCCTGGGCCTGGTGGCCGTGATGCTGCTGCCCCTGGCCTGGGCGGTGCCGGCCACGGTGGCCGCCGTGCTCCTGACCACGCTGCTGATCGCCAGCCTGCGGCAGGGGACCGCCGCCTACCTTCTGTTCACCCGGCCGGCCCTGGTGCAGGTGGGGCTGATCTCCTACTCCCTCTACCTGTGGCACTGGGGGGTGCTCTCCCTGAGCCGCTGGACGATCGGCCTGCACTGGTGGTCGCTGCCGTTCCAGATCGGCCTGATGGTGCTCCTGTCGGTGGCCTCCTACCGGTGGGTCGAGAAGCCCCTGAGACAGGCCAGCTGGGCGCCGCGGCGGGACCGGACGATCGCCATCGGCGTGGGCGGCCTGGCCGCCGGGGCGGGGCTGCTGATCGCTGTCGACAACCTGCCCCCGTTCAGCCTCTACGCCGGCCGCAACCCGATCCCCGCCGGCATGGGGGTGGAATCACTCGTGGATCCCTATCGGGTGGCGGGTGCCGCCGGCACCTGGCAGGGATCCCCCTGCGTCCTGGCCAACGACGGCGAGGCGGCGAAAACCATCGCCATCGAGGACTGCACCCTCGGGGACTTCGCCACGGCCCGCCACCGGGTGCTGGTGGTGGGCAATTCCTTCTCGGCCTCCTTCGCCGGCGCCTTCGATGAGCTGGTGGCCCGGGACGGGTACGCGGTGACGATCACCTCGGCCTGGGCCGCCTCCCCGGTGGGCAACTTCGCCGCCCTCGGCGGCGGCGGCCCGTTCGCGGCCACCAACCGCGCCTACTGGAACCGGGTGGTGCCGGAGCTGGTGGCGCAGCTGCGCCCGGGCGACTGGGTGTTCCTGGTCAACGACATGGTGATGTTCTCGCCCCCCAGCCAGGGGCCGGGCAGCCGGCTGATCCTGCAGACCCTGAGGGTGGGCCTCAGCGATTTCTCCGCCGACCTGGCGAGGCGTGGTGTGAGGCTGGCGGTGCTCAACGGCCTGCCCTTCGCCCGGGAGGCCAACTGCCACCCCGCCAGTGCCGTGCCCCAGTGGTTCTCCCCCTTCGGCGGCCCCTGCCTGATGCCGGGCCGGGCGGAATCCCTGCGGCGACGCCAACCGCTCGACCGGGTGCTGGGCGATCTGCAGACGCAGGGAAAGCTGGAGGTGGTGGACCTGTTCGATCTGTTCTGCCCCGAGGGGGCCTGCACCTATCGGGCCCGGGGAGGGGAGATCCTCTACCGGGACGAGCATTCCCATCCCTCGAAGCAGGCCGTCCAGCTCGCCGCGCCGCTGATCCGGAACGTGCTGAGGCCCAGGCCGGAATGAACGATGCCCCCGGGTCCGTGGGATCCAGGACGACCTGGGCCACGGGCTCGGGGGCTCTCGCCGGGTCCGCTCTGGCGCGGAACCGATGGATCAGGAGTCAGCGGCCGTGATCAGCCGGCATTCTCCGCGATCAGCAGACCCTGAATGGGACAACTTGGGGTCATGGACACCTCCTCCTGTGGGTTGAATGCCAGCCGGCGACGCCTGCGGCAAGGGCGGAAGACGACCGAGTCGAAGTGGCACCGGATCGGTCAGGGCTCCGGAGGACCTCAGGCCGCTGCCATGGCGGCGGCGACAGGAGGCTTCGGGCCAGACGTTGCGGTGCTCCCCGATCAGGCGTTTCCGTCGATCACCACGTCACTGCTGACGGAACGAAACCATCGTAGCCAGCTTTCGCCGCCACAGGCGGCTTCCCATCACCACGGGGGCCATGAAAAAAGCCCCCGTGGAGGGGGCTCGGGATCCAGGAAAAGGAATCAGAGCGCGTTGCCGCGGGGCAGAACCTCTTCAGGGAAGATGAAGTTTTCGTGCGGCTGGTCGGCTGGCGCCATCCAGGCACGCAGACCTTCGTTGAGCAGGATGTTCTTGGTGTAGAACGTCTCGAATTCAGGATCCTCCGCCGCGCGGATCTCCTGGCTCACGAAGTCGTAGGCCCGCAGGTTGAGGGCCAGGCCGATGATGCCGATGCTGCTGGTCCACAGACCCATCACCGGCACGAACAGCATGAAGAAGTGCAGCCAGCGCTTGTTGGAGAAGGCGATCCCGAAGATCTGGCTCCAGAAGCGGTTGGCGGTGACCATCGAGTAGGTCTCCTCTTCCTGGGTGGGCTCGAACGCCTTGAAGGTGTTGGCCTGGTCACTGTCCTCGAACAGGGTGTTCTCCACCGTGGCCCCGTGGATGGCGCACAGCAGGGCACCGCCGAGGATGCCGGCCACGCCCATCATGTGGAACGGGTTCAGGGTCCAGTTGTGGAAGCCCTGCAGGAACAGCAGGAAGCGGAAGATCGCCGCCACCCCGAAGGAGGGGGCGAAGAACCAGCTGCTCTGACCCAGGGGGTACATCAGGAAGACACTGACGAACACCGCGATCGGGCCGGAGAAGGCGATGGCGTTGTAGGGACGGATGCCGACGAGACGGGCGATCTCGAACTGGCGCAGCATGAAGCCGATCAGGGCGAAGGCGCCGTGCAGGGCCACGAAGGGCCAGAGGCCGCCGAGCTGGATCCAGCGGACGAAGTCACCCTGGGCTTCCGGGCCCCAGAGCAGCAGGAGGCTGTGCCCCATGGCATCCGCCGGGGTGCTGACGGCGGCGGTGAGGAAGTTGCAGCCCTCCAGGTAGCTGCTGGCAATGCCGTGGGTGTACCAGGAGGTGGCGAAGGTGGTGCCGGTGAGCCAGCCGCCCAGGGCCAGATAGGCCGTGGGGAACAGCAGCAGACCGGACCACCCCACGAAAACGAAGCGGTCGCGCTTGAGCCAGTCGTCGAGGACGTCGAACCATCCACGGGTGGCAGGGGCGCGCCCCAGGGCGATCGTCATGGGTGAAAGCGGTGCGGAAGACCCGCAGGGCTGTGGGTTACCGGGGGATGGTAACAACGTTGATCGGCCTGGCGCGCCGGGTGACATGGGCTGAAACTGACGCCTCCGGCACGCTTCGCGGCAGGATGGCGGCCCATCGCCCCCTCTTCCCGCATGGCTTCGCCCGGCGTCGCTTCTCCTTCGGCCGACGAGCAGGTGCTGGAGCAGCCGGTGCTCGGCTCCCGGCGTCTCTCCAACCTGCTGGTGGCCGCGGCCGTGAGCATCGGTGGGATCGGCTTCGTGCTCACCAGCGCCTCCAGCCGCTTCGGCCGCGACCTCCTGCCCATCGGCCACCCCGCCGCCCTGGTCTGGGTGCCCCAGGGGCTGGTCATGGGGCTCTACGGGGTGGCGGCGCTGCTGCTGGCCACCTATCTGTGGCTGGTGATCAGCATCGATGTGGGCTCCGGCCTCAACCGTTTCGATCGGAAGGCCGGCGAGGCTCGCATCAGCCGGCGAGGCTTCCGAAAGCTGATCGAGGTGGTCATCCCCCTGCGGGAGATCCAGGCGGTCAAGGTGGAGGTGCGCGACGGCCTCAGCCCCCAGCGGCGCCTGGCCCTGCGGGTGCAGGGCCGGCGGGACATGCCCCTGACCCGGGTGGGCGAGCCCATGCCCCTGGCGGATCTGGAGCTGGCGGGAGCCCGCCTGGCCCGTTTCCTGGGCGTCCCCCTGGAGGGTCTCTGACGATGGGAACCGCCACGAAAGCCGCCGGCCTCGGCTGGCGCCTGCTGCTGCTGGTGCTGCTCGGCCTGACGCCCCTCGGCCTGTCCGCCTGCGCCGCCGACAGCGGCAACCGACCCATGGGCTGCGAGGCGGCCACCACCCCCTGCCTCAAGGGCACGGCCGTGGTGGCGATGGAGACCAGCAAGGGGCCGGTGGAGCTGACCCTCGATGGGGCGGCGGCGCCGCTCACGGCCGGCAACTTCGTCGATCTCGTCCGCCGGGGCGTCTACAACGGCACGGTCTTCCACCGGGTGGTGCGGGAACCGGTCCCGTTCGTGGTCCAGGGCGGCGACCCCAGCAGCGCCGATCCCAAGGTGCCCGCCAGCGACTACGGCTCGGGCGGTTTCGTCGATCCGGCCAGTGGCGAATCCCGGCGCATTCCCCTGGAGCTCAAGCTCGACGGCGACCAGGAACCCCGCTACGGGGAGCAGATCACCTCCCCGACCGCCACCCGCCAGCTGGCCCTCAGCCACGAGCGCGGCGCCGTGGCCATGGCCCGCTCGAACGATCCCAATTCGGCCAGTGCCCAGTTCTATGTGGCCCTGCAGGCCTTGCCCGAGCTGGACGGCCGCTACGCCGTGTTCGGCCGGGTCAGCAAGGGGATGGACGTGATCGACCGGATCCAGCAGGGGGACAAGCTGATCCGGGCCCGGGTGATCGAGGGCGGCACGCTGGTGCAGAGCACAAAGCCCTGAGGCCGCCGGAGCCGGAACCGGCCTGGCCTCAGGCCGGAACCCGCTTGTCGGAAACGGTGGCCTTGAGCAGCTCGGTGTTCACCCCCGAGGCCCGCTCCAGCGCCACCTTGCCCGTGCGGGCGATCTCCAGGATGCCGTAGTTCTCGAGCAGGCGTTCCAGGGCCACCAGCTTGCCCGGGTCGCCCACCACCTCGAGGGTGAGGGCGTCGTCGGCCACGTCCACCACCTTGGCCCGGAACACCTGCACCAGATCGAAGATGGCGCCACGGTTCTCCGCCGGCGCCGCCACCTTCAGCAGCATCAGTTCGCGCTCCACGGCGGGAATGGTGGAGAGATCGATGACGCCGAGCACGTTGATCAGCTTGTTGAGCTGCTTGGTCATCTGCTCCAGGGTGCGGTCGTCCCCCTCCACCACCATGGTGAGGCGGGACATGCCGCGGTGCTCGGCCGGGCCCACCGCCAGGCTCTCGATGTTGAAGCCCCGCCGGGCGAACAGACCGGAGATGCGGCTGAGGGCCCCCGATTCGTCTTCCACCAGCACCGAGAGGGTGTGCTTCATGTCGGGGTCGGGAGCGGGGTGCGGCGGGGGACCGGAACGGCGACCGGAATGGTCCTCCCAAAACTACGCGCCGGGGTGGGCCCTGCCGTCAACCGGCCCCCAGGAGCTCCAGCCAGGGGAGCACGGCGTCGTGGAAGGCGGCGGGGGTCTCGTCGTGGGGGCAGTGGCCGCAGTGGGCGATCACCTGCAGGACGAGGTCGCTGCGCAGGCCAAGGCACTGCCGGGCCACCTCCACCGGCACCAGCCGGTCCTGGCCCCCCCAGACCAGCAGGGTGGGCCGCCCCGGCCGCTGCAGCAGCGAGACGGCCGTGGCCCGGTGCGGCCGCAGGGCCATGCCGATGCTCATCGCCCGCAGGGCCCGCACCGCGCCGGGCCGGCGGGCGGGGCGGGCGATCACCCGGCGCAGCTCCTGGTCACCGATCACCGGATGGTGGTAGGCCGACTGGATGCCCAGGTCGAGCAGGGGGGAATGGGCCAGCAGGGGAACCGCCAGCTCCAGGGGCAGCAGCCGCAGCAGCAGCCGGATGCCGCCCCGCTTCAGCCGGCGCCGCCAGGGCCGGCGCCGGGGCGGACGCCGCTGGGCCATCAGCAGGCTGGGGTCGGGGAGGGGGGCCGCCACCACGGCCCGCACCCAGGTGGGGAAGAAGACGCTGCAGGTGAGGGCCACCAGACCGCCGAGGGAATGGCCCACCAGCACCGCCGGCCCGCCGACCACCTCCGCCAGGAACGCCCGCACCTGGCGGGCCCAGAGGCGGTTGTCGAGGGCCTGATGGGGATGGGTCCCCGGCTGGCTGGAGGCGCCGAAGCCGATCAGGTCGAGCCCGTAGACGCACCAGCCCGCCGCTGCCAGGGCACCGGCATTGCGGCGCCAATGGCCGCTGCCGGCCCCGAAGCCGTGCAGCAGCACCACCGCCGGCCGGTCGGTGTTCCCCAGGCGGCGCCAGTGGCAGCCGTGGCCTATCCAGTGCCAGACGGCGTGCTCCCCCCAGTCGGCCCCCTCCGGCGAGGGGATCTCCCCGGGGGCAGGCTGGGGGTCGGCGGACGACACCGATGGCTGGGGCAAGGATCCGAACGTGAGCGGACCTGATCACTATTGCGAAGGGGCGGCCGTGCTGGAGACCGGTGACGGCTTCTTCCGGCCCGCCTCCCGGCCCGCCAGGGACGTCGGCGTGCTGCTGGTCCGGAGCCTGGCCGCCACGGCGGCGGGCGGGCCCGTGCGGGTGCTCGACGGGATGGCGGGCTGCGGCATCCGGGCCCTCCGCTACGGGCTGGAGGGCGGGGCCACGGCGGTGTGGGCCAACGACGCCGACCCCGACCGGCTGCCGCTGCTGGAGCGGAACCTCGCCCGGCTGCCGGCGGCGGTGGAGCGGCAGCTGGGCACGGCCACGGCCCAGCAGCTGCTGGCGGGCTGCCTGGTCGAGGGCCGCCGCTTCGAGCTGGTGGATCTGGACGCCTTCGGCTGTCCCGCCGCCCTGGTGCCCCTGGCCCTGGAGGCGGTGGCCTTCGGCGGGGTGCTCTACCTGGCCAGCACCGATGGACGCTCGGCTACGGGCCACGACCGCCGGGCGGCGCTGCGCCGTTTCGGGGCCGCCGCCCGGGTCCACCCCGCCAGCTGGGAGATCGCCCTGCGTCTGCAGCTGGGGCTGCTGGCCCGGACCGTCTGGGCGATGGGCCGGGGCCTCACCCCCCTGCTGAGCTTCAGTGAAGGCCGGGCCTTCCGCACCGCCGTGCGGCTGGAGCGCCATCCCGCCCGCGGCGAGGAGGGGCAGCTGGGCCTGGTGGCCCACTGCCACGGCTGCGGGGACCAGCAGGTGCAGAGCCTGGGACGGCTGGGGCGGTGGCGGCCCTGCGGCTGCCCCGCGACCTCCGCTGAGGGCCCGCCCCTGGCGGTGAGCGGCCCCCTCTGGATCGGACCCCTCCAGGATCCCGCCACGCTCACGACCATGCTCCTGGAGGCCGGGGTCGGCGGCGCCCATCTCGACCGCCCGGGCCGGCGGCTGCTGGAGCGGCTCCGGGCCGATCCGGCCACCACCCCCCGCTGCTGGCCCGTGGCCGCCATCGCCCGCCACCTGGGCCAGGGCCCCCCGCCCCTGGCGGACCTGGTGGCGGCCCTGACGGCCCAGGGGTTCGCCACCGGCGCCAGCGGCGTGATGGCCGGCCAGCTCCGCAGCGAGGCCCCCTGGCCCGTGATCGTGGCCACGGCCCGGGACCTTGTGGCCGCGACGGCTGCTAGATAGGTACCCCGTTCCCCCCTGTCCGGGCCATGGCCTCTGAAATCTTCGGCACCGCCGCCATCTTCTGGGTGCTGATCCCCGTCGGCCTGGCGGGCGGCGCGCTGCTGCTCAAGCTGCTGAACGACTGAAACGCCCGGATCGCGCCGGCGCCGGACGCACCACTAGGCTCAGCCCGCTTCCTTTGCTGGGGTCCATGAAGGTTCTTGTCATCGGCGGAACAGGAACCCTCGGTCGCCAGATCGCCCGTCGCGCTCTTGATGCGGGCCATGTCGTGCGCTGCATGGTGCGATCACCCCGCAAAGCGGCCTTTCTGCAGGAGTGGGGCTGCGACCTCACCCGGGGTGACCTGCTGGAGCCCGACAGCCTCGATTACGCCCTCGAGGGCCAGGAGGCGGTGATCGATGCCGCCACGGCCCGGGCCACCGATGGCGGCAGCGCCTACGACATCGACTGGGCCGGCAAGCAGAACCTGTTCGCGGCCTGCGGCCGGGCCGGGCTCCGCCGCCTGGTGTTCATCTCGCTGCTGGATGCGACCCGCCATCGCAGCGTGCCGCTGATGGACATCAAGGCCTGCACCGAGGACTGGCTCGAGGCCTCCAACCTGGATTACACGATCCTGCGCTGCGTCGCCTTCATGCAGGGCCTGATCAGCCAGTTCGCCATCCCCGTGCTGGAGAGCCAGACCGTCTGGGTGAGCGGCGCCCCGACCCCGATCGCCTACATGAACACCCAGGACGTGGCGCGCTTCGCCGTGGCCGCCCTGGAGCGGCCGGACACGGTCCGGCAGGCGTTCCCCGTCGTCGGCCCCAGGGCCTGGACCACCGGGGAGATCACCCAGCTCTGCGAGCGCTACAGCGGCCGTGAGGCCCGGGTGTTCCGGGTGCCGCCGGTGCTGCTGCGGCTGATGCAGGCGATCACGAGCTTCTTCGAAGCCAGCCTGAACGTGGCCGAACGCCTCGCCTTCGCGGAGGTGGTGGGGGGTGGCGAGGCCCTCACGGCGTCGATGGAGGCCAGCTACGCCGCCTTCGGCCTCGAAGAGGCCGAGACCACCCGTCTGGAGGACTACCTCAAGGAGTATTACGACACGATCCTGCGGCGCCTGCGGGAGATGGAGTCGGACCTCGACAAGGAAGCCAAGAAGAAGCTGCCCTTCTGAGCTCCCGGCCCGCCAGTTCGTGTGTACTATTGCAGCGTTTGGCGGCGGCCATGGCGATTTCCCAGATCAAGAACCTGCAGCGGCGTCTGGCCAACCTGGAGGAGGAGGCGATCGCCGAACTCACCCGTGCCTGCGGCCATGAGCTCTGGGCTTCCCTGGGCTTCGATGCCTTCGACAGCCTCGAGGATCCCGACCGTCGCGCCCGGGCCAACTACTACTACGGCCAGCTGCAGACCGTCAGGGAGCTGAAGGACGCCCTGACGGTCTGAGCAGCCCCTCCAGCCGTTGCCGCTCCCCGGAGCTCACCTCCCGCCAGACCCCCGGGGCCAGCCCGGTCAGATCGAGCGGTGGGCCCCCATCCATCAGGTCGATCGCCGTGCGCACCAGGCGCAGGGTGGGCAGGCCCACCGCCGCGGTCATGCGCCGCACCTGCCGGTTGCGCCCTTCCCGCAGCTCCACCTCCAGCCACGCCGTCGGCACCCGCAGCCGGTGCCGGATCGGCGGATCCCGCTCCGGCAGTCCGGGGTCCGCCACCGCCCTGGCCCGGGCCGGCAGGGTCCGGCGTCCCTTGACCGGCACCCCCCGGCGGAGGCCGTCGAGGGCCGCCTCGGTGATGACGCCCTCCACCTGCACCAGATAGCGGCGCCAGTGACCCCGGGCCGGATCGGTGAGCCTGGCCTGGAGACGGCCATCGTCGGTGAGAACCAGCAGTCCCTCGCTGTCCGCATCCAGCCGACCGGCGGCGTATACGCCGGGGCGATCGATGTGGTCCGCCAGGGTGCCCCAGGCGCTGCCGGGTTCGGGCCGGAACTGGCTGAGGACCCCGTAGGGCTTGTGGAAGAGCAGGGTGGTGCCCACCGCCCCCTGCCGTCAGGAGCTTTCCCGGGCCCGCCAGAGGTTGACCACGCCGATCGAGATCAGCAGCAGGCCCAGATCCATCGCGATGGGGGGAAGGATCATGGGGTCCGGAAGCGGGCGGCCGGCTGACCCTATCGCTCCCCTGCCGCCTGCGTGTGCCGGGGGGCGACCCGGGGTCGAGGCTGGCGCGACGGGATGGGTCACGCTAGGCGCCTAAGCTGGTGGACTGTTGTTGTCCGCAGGCCAGCCGTCCCGCATGATCGAAACGTCCGGTGTGATCGAAAAGGAGCAGGGCAACGGGTTCTACCTCGTCACCCTCGAGCAGCCTGCCGGTCACCAGTGCCTCTGCCGGGCGGCGGGCAAGCTCACCAAGTTCCGCATCAAGCTTCTGGCCGGCGACAAGGTGCTGGTCGAGATCAGCCCTTACGACCTGACCCGGGGGCGCATCACCTACCGGGAACGCAATGCCGGTGCCACCGGCCCGCGCCCCGGCGGCAACCGCCCGGGCGGCCCCCGGCGCCGCTGAGCCCGGCCGGGGCCCGTCAGCTCCGGAGATTCCAGATCTCCAGAACCTTCAGATCTCCAGCAGTCCGTCGGTTTCCGGACGGCGATCCAGGTGCAGGTCCCTCGGCACCATCAGCACGTTGGCCTGCAACAGTTCGGGGTGGTCCTCAAGGGTGAGGAGCCACTCACGGAACTCCTCATTGATGGCGTAGCTGTCCTCGAAGAGTTCGCGGCCGTCCAGGGCAGCCCGGCGGGCCAGGGCCCAGCAGACGGCCACGGTCACCCGTCGATGGACCGCCGCATCCAGGGGGCTGTCGCAGGAACCGTCGTGATTGCTGGCGTCGTCTCTTGGCCTGTCCATCGGGGTGATCTCGGTGGATGTCCTGTGGTGCCCACGTTGGCGGCTCGTGGGCACAACGACGGTGTTGGTTGTCACATCGTTGCAGGTCATCGGGCTGCCTGAGGCGAATCGAAGCCAAATGGAAGCCGATCCGCGGCGTCAGGCCGATCGGCGCCGGATGTTCGGCAGCACGGGACCGCTGACGCTGATCATCCGTCCGGCATCATCCGCCAGGGCCTGCAGCGGCAGGCGCTCGTCGCTGCCCGGGCCGCTGCCCCCGGCGCCAGCCGTCGCCGGCGGGCGTGGGCGGATCACGTAGGGCTCGCTCACCGTCCAGCCCCGGGCGTAGCCGATCAGCAGGGGATCGGCCGGTGCGAACACATAGGAGGGCTGCCGTGGGATGGATTCCTGACCGGAGCGATCCCCGTCCATGCGCACGGCCCTGGTGATGGCCTGCACGAAGCGGCTGCGGGTCACCACGGTGGTGAGGTAGGCCACCACCCGCAGCCGTGGGGCGTCGAAGCCTTCGGCGCACATGTCGATGCTCACCAGCCAGTCGGCTTCCCCGGCCTGGAACGCCGCCAGGTGCTGGGCCGCCTCCGGATCCTGGGAGTGGACCAGGTGCACCCGGTCCCCTTCCTGGGCCAGCAGGTCGGCGATGGTCCCGGCGTGGCCGATGTCGCGGGCCACCACCAGCCCGCCGGCCCCCGGGTGCTCCAGCCGCACCCGTTCCAGGCGGCGGCGGGCCTGGAGCAGCAGCCGCAGGGCGATCCCGCCCCGATCCCCGGGCCGAATGGCCCGACGCAGGTTGCGGGCCCGCCAGCTCTCCCGCTGCTCCGCCGACAGGGGGGAGGTCTCGCGCTCGTCGCCGTCCTCCGGTCGCCCGTGTTCCACCCAGCCGTCCTGGAAGCGGAACTCCAGGGGCCGCACGTCGCCGGCGGCGATCAGGGCCCGGGGCTCGACGCAGAGGTCCGGGATGATCCGCTCGGCCGGTCCGTCCTGGTCGTGCACCCGGATCCGGCGGGCGGCACAGAAGCCCAGGTTGTCGGCGCGGAAAGGGGTGCCGGTCAGCCCCAGCCGTAGCCGCGCGCCGCCGCTGAGGCTGCTGAAGGCATGGCCCCAGGCCGTGGCCTCCGGCTCCAGGGGATCGAGGCCCAGGTGGTGCACCTCATCGGCGATCGCCAGCCAGGGCCGGCCCGCCAGCAGGCGGCCCAGCTCCCCCTCCAGGCGATGGCGGTGCAGGGCCGCCGCCTGGTAGCTGAGCAGCAGGCCATGGCCAGGGGCTGACGGGGGGGCTCCCCCCGGGGCGTCCCAGTCCCGCAGGTCGAGGCCGAGGCGGGCGGCGGCGCTCACCCACTGGCGGCCGATGGCGCTGCGGTGGCAGAAGACCACGAACCGCTCCAGCCGCCCTTCCCGCTGCAGCTGCCGGAAGGCCAGCAGGGCCCCCAGGGTCTTGCCGGCGCCGGGCCCGGCGTGGAGGAGCACGTCCTGGCCGCCGGGGCTCGCCACCACCAGCCGGGCCCGCAGCAGCTGGATCAGGCGCCTCTGCCAGGCCCGCGGTTCGGGGCCGCCCGGGGAGGCCGAGGGAGAGGGGGAGGGGTCGAGGGCCCCGGCCTGACGGCGCAGACCCAGATCGAAGGACGGTGGCGCCATGGGGCGATTCTGCTGGCCCGGCCCAGGGCCTGCCGCCGACCGTCGCCCGGTCCGGTGGGGGTGTCCGCACATTGGGGTCCGGTTGCTTGCCGTCGTCGGTGGGTCTGTCTATCGCGGAAGGAGTGTGGGTGGCCTCGCGTTGGTCAAATTGCTGATTCCCCGGGAGACGGCCCCCGGTGAGCGGAGGGTCGCTGCGACCCCCGAGACGGTCAGGCGGCTGGTGGCCAAGGGGGCGACCCTGCAGGTGGAGCGGGGGGCGGGCCAGGCGGCCGGCTTCCTGGACGCCGACTACGCCGCCGTGGGCGCCGAGCTGTGGGACGGAGAGGCCAGGGACTGGGAGACGGCCGACGCCGTGCTCTGCGTCCAGCCCCCGCGTCCGGAGGCCCTGGCCCGCCTGCAGGCCGGGGCCCTGCTGGTGGGGCTGCTGGCCCCCTACGGCGCCACGGATCTGGTCGACACCCTCAACGACCGGCGCGCCTCCGCCATCGCCCTGGAACTGCTGCCGCGGATCACCCGGGCCCAGTCGATGGATGTGCTCTCCTCCCAGGCCAACATCGCCGGCTACAAGGCGGTGCTGCTGGCGGCGGCGGCCCTCGATCGCTACGTGCCGATGCTGATGACGGCGGCGGGCACGATCCAGCCCTCACGGGTGCTGATCCTGGGGGCCGGTGTCGCCGGGCTGCAGGCCCTGGCCACCGCCCGCCGCCTGGGGGGCGTGGTCTACGTCTCCGACGTGCGGCCGGCGGTGAAGGAGCAGGTGGAATCCCTCGGCGGCCGCTTCATCGACCCGCCGCAGCTTGAGGAGGCCCCCGCCGAGGTGGGGGGCTACGCCCGCCAGGCCAGCGAGGCGTTCCTGGCGGCCCAGCGCCAGCAGCTGGCCGACCAGCTGGCCCTGGCCGACATGGTCATCTGCACCGCCCTGGTGCCCGGCCGGCCGGCGCCCCGCCTGATCAGCGAGGCGATGCTCGACGGCATGCGGCCCGGCGCCGTGGTGGTGGATCTGGCGGTGGCCCAGGGGGGCAACTGCTTCGGCACGATCCCCGGCGCCACGGTGGAACGCCGGGGCGTGCTGCTGATCGGGGCCGATGCCCTGCCCAGCACCGTGCCCAACCACGCCAGCGCCCTCTACGCCCGCAACATCGCCGCCCTCATCGAGCATGTGCTCGGGGAGGACGGCTTCCGGCTGGATCCGGAGGATCCGATCCTCGACGGCTGTCTGCTGACCCATGCCGGCGCCTGCCGCCGGGACGACATCGTCGAGCCCGCCGGCCTGTCCCCCATCGGAGCCCGTTCATGAGCCTTCTGACGCAGTCCCTCTGGGTGCTCCTGCTGGGCAGCCTGCTCGGGCTGGAACTGATCGGCAAGGTGCCCCCCACCCTGCACACCCCGCTGATGTCGGGGGCCAACGCCATCAGCGGCATCACCGTGCTGGCCTCCCTCACCCTCATCCAGCAGGCCGGCGACAACACGGCCCTGCTGGTGATCGGAGCCCTCTCCCTGGGCTTCGCCCTTTACAACGTGATCGGCGGCTTCCTCGTCACCGATCGCATGCTCGCCATGTTCCGCCGCAAGGGTGACGCCCGATGACGTTCTCCATGGATGCTTTCGCCGCCGGCATCGACCTGGCGGCCGTTCTCCTGCTCGCCCTCGGCATCAAGGGCCTCTCCAAGGTGAGCTCGGCCCGCGGGGCCAACGGCCTGGCCGCCCTGGCCATGGGCCTGGCCGTGGTCGGCCTGCTGATTCAGATCCGGCCCGATCCGATCGCCTGGCTGTGGATCGCCGCCGGCAGTGCCGCCGGCGGCCTGGCCGGCCTGGTCACCGCCCGCCGGGTGCCGATGACCGCCATGCCGGAAACGGTGGCCCTGTTCAACGGCTGCGGTGGCATGGCCTCCCTGCTGGTGGCCATGGGTGTGGCCATCTTCGACACCGGCGCTGCCGACATCGTCGCCCTGGTGTCGATCGCCGTGTCGGTGTTCGTCGGCGCCATCACCTTCAGCGGCTCGATCGTGGCCATGGCCAAGCTCCAGGGCTGGCTCGACACCCCCGGCTGGACCCAGAGCCGCCTGCGCCACGGCGTCAACATCACCCTGGCGGTGCTCTGCCTGGTGTCGGCCCTGCTGCTCCCCGGCGATCCCGGCGGCCTGCCCCTGTGGCTGCTGATCGGGGGCTCCACCCTGCTGGGCATCGGCGTCACCCTGCCCATCGGCGGTGCCGACATGCCGGTGGTCATCTCCCTGCTCAACTCCTATTCCGGGGTGGCGGCGGCGGCGGCCGGTTTCGTCGTGGGCAGCCAGCTGCTGATCGTGGCCGGCGCCATGGTGGGGGCGGCCGGCCTGATCCTCACCCAGGTGATGTGCACCGCCATGAACCGCTCCCTGGTGTCCGTGCTCTTCGGCGGTGCCCTCGGGGCCAGCGCCGGAGCCGTGGGCGGCGGCGGCAGCGAGGCGGGCTACACCCGCATCACCAGCTGCAGCGCCGAGGAATGCGCCATGGCCCTGGAGCAGGCCGAGCGGGTGGTGTTCGTGCCGGGCTACGGCCTGGCCGTGGCCCAGGCCCAGCACTCCCTGCGGGAGCTGGCCAAGCTGCTCGAGAGCCATGGGGTGGAGGTGAGCTACGCCATCCATCCGGTGGCGGGACGCATGCCCGGCCACATGAACGTGCTGCTGGCCGAGGCCGACGTGCCCTACGAGCAGCTCCTGGAAATGGAGCTGGTCAACCCCGAGTTCCCGCGCACCGACGTGGTGATCGTGCTGGGGGCCAACGACGTGGTGAATCCCCAGGCCAAGAACGACCCCACCAGCCCCCTGTACGGCATGCCCGTGCTGGAGGTGGACCAGGCCCGCCAGGTGTTCGTGGTCAAGCGCAGCCTCGGTGCGGGCTATGCGGGCATCAACAACGCCCTGTTCGAGATGCCCCAGACCGCCATGGTGTTCGGGGATGCCAAGGCGGTGCTCAACGGCCTGCTCAGCGAGCTGCGCGCCATGGGCGTGGGCAAGGTGAAGGTGGCCGCCTGAGGGTGGGGCCCCGGTCGTGTCCCAGCTCCCGGACCACCTCGGCCTGGCCCCCTTCCGCCAGCGCTCCCCCTGGCTCGGGGGGGATCTGCAGACCCTGCGGGACACCCTGCGTCCCCTGCGCTTCCCCCCCGACCGGGCCGAACCGCTGACCATCCCCCTGGGGGATGGCGGTGCCCTGCTGGGGCTGCTGGATCGCCCCGCCGATCGTGCCCCTGTCGCCCTGGTGCTCGTGCTGCACGGGCTGGGGGGCTCCAGTGACGGCCCGGGCCCGCGCCGGCTGGCCCTGGCCCTGGTGGCCGAGGGCTTCGCCGTGCTGCGGCTCAACCTGCGGGGGGCCGGCCGCGGCCGGTCGCTCGCCCGGGGCACCTACTGCGCCTGCTGCAGCGAGGATCTGCGTCCCGCCGTGGCCCTGGCCCGGCAGCTGGCCGCCGACCGGCCCCTGTTCGGCGCCGGCATCTCCCTGGGGGGCACGGTGCTGCTCAACGGCAGCCTGGCCGGTCTGGGATTCGATGGCCTGGTCTGCGTCAGCAGCCCGCTCGAGCTCCATGTCTGCGCCGTCCAGTTCGAGCGCCGCCGCAACCGGGTGTACCAGCGCTGGCTGATGCAGCGCCTGCGGGAGCAGACCCTGGCCGACCCGGGTGGGCTGCAGGAGTCCGAGCGCCTGGCGCTGGCGGGGCCCGGCCGGGCCCGCACGATCCGGGCCTTCGATGCGGCCATCACCGCCCCGCGCTGGGGTTTCGCCTCGGTGGCGGCCTACTACGACGCCGCCAGCCCCCTGGCGTCCCTGGTGGCGGGCCGGCCCCTGCCCCCCACCCTGCTGCTCCATGCCGGCGACGACCCCTGGGTGCCGGTCGGCCCGCTGCGCCAGCTGGCGGCCGCCACCACCGGCGGGGGCGCCGGGGTGCCCCGGGTGGCGCCCCGGATCGTGATCACGCCCCGGGGCGGCCACAACGGCTTCCACGCCCCCGGCGACGGGCCCGCCGCCTGCTGGGCCGACCGGCTGGCGGTGGCCTGGCTGCGGCGCCTCAGCCGGGGGGAAGGGGAGGGCTGAAGGGGGTGCGCCGCACGATCCACTCCTCGATCGGCATCCCGCCGATGACGTGCTCGCGGACGATCCGCTCGATCCGCTCGGGGGTGACGCCTCCGTAGGTGAGGCCTTCGGGCCAGATCAGCAGCACCGGGCCCTCGCAGCAGACGCGCAGGCAGTCGGCCTTGGTGCGCAGCACCACCCCCCGGGGCCGGCCCGGGTCCTCCAGCCCCAGCTCCCGCACCAGCTGCTTGAGCCGCTCCCAGCTGGCCGCACCCACGGCCGGATCGCCGCAGAGCGCCTTGGTGGGGGTGGCGCAGAGCAGCAGGTGGTGCTGGACCATGCTCACGCCGGCAGGGCCGGCGCCGGATGGCTGCGCAGCGTGGCGGCGGCCTCGCGGGTGGCCTGGCGGGCCCAGCCATCCACCGCCAGCACGTCGTCGAGGCAGGGCGTGCTGTGGTGATCGCTGCGGTGGCGGTCGCAGACCCGCTCGATCAGCTCGGGGATGGCCAGGAAGGGAACCGCCTCCTCCAGGAACAGGGCCACCGCCTGCTCGTTGGCGGCGTTGAGCACCGCGGGCATGGTGCCGCCGGCGCGGCCGGCGGCGTAGGCCAGCGCCATGCAGGGGTATTTCTCCCGGTCGGGGGCGCAGAAGGTGAGCTGGCCCACGGCGGTGAGATCGAGCCGCCGCCAGGGGGTCTCCAGCCGCTCCGGCCAGCTGAGGCAATAGAGCAGGGGCAGCTTCATGTCGGGCCAGCCCAACTGGGCCAGCACCGAGGAATCGGCCAGCTCCACCATCGAGTGGATGATGCTCTGGGGGTGGATGACGATCTCGATGTGGTCGTAGTCGAGGCCGAACAGGTAATGGGCTTCGATCACCTCCAGCCCCTTGTTCATCAGGGTGGCGGAATCCACCGTGATCTTGCGGCCCATGCTCCAGTTGGGGTGGCTGGTGGCATCGGCCACCGTGGCCTTGGCCAGGTCGGCGGCGGGCCAGTCGCGGAAGGCGCCGCCGGAGGCGGTGAGCTGGATCCGCCGCAGACCCGGGGTCGGCACACCGGTGGAGAGGCGGGCGGTGTCCGCCCAGGGGGTGCCCTGCAGGCACTGGAACAGGGCCGAATGCTCCGAATCGGCGGGCAGCAGCCGGCTGCCGCTGCGCTGCAGTTCGGGCAGCACCACCGGGCCGGCGGCGATCAGGGTCTCCTTGTTGGCCAGGGCCAGGTCCTTGCCGGCGCGGATCGCCGCCAGGGTGGGCAGCAGGCCGGCGCAGCCGACGATGCCGGTGACCACCAGATCGGCGCTGGCCCAGGCCGCCGCGGCACAGAGGCCGTCGGAGCCCCCCAGCAGCTCGGGCAGACGGGCGGGGCGCCGGGCCGGTTCGAGGTCCGCCAGGCGGCCGGCCAGTTCGGCGAGCCGGCCGGCATCGGCCAGGGCCACCACCTCCGGGGCATGGCGCAGGATCTGCTCCACCAGCAGGTCCAGGTTGTTGCCGGCGGTGAGGGCCACCACCTTGAAGCGGTCGGGGAACTCCTCGGCGATCTCCAGGGTCTGGGTGCCGATCGATCCGGTGGAGCCCAGAACGCTGATGGCCTTCACGCGCGGCTCCCCCATCGGGTTCGTGGGCTCCCAGTGTCCCATCCCCGGCCGCCCTCCCCCGCTGGCTTAACTGGGGCCACACCGATCCCTCCCCATGTCGTGGCTGCAGCGCTGGAACTTCATCGAGCGGGCCCGGATCGAACGCCAGCTCTGGGAAGCCTTCGAGCGCCGCGAAGACCTGGAGGCGCTGGTGGAGGACTGTCGCCGGGCGGTGGCGGCGGGCGATCGCGAGCGGGCCTTCCAGCTGGAGGTGTGGCGGACCACCCTGCAGCGGATCCGCAAGATCGAGAAGCTGATGGCGGACCGGATGCCTAACCCCTGACGGGACGGGAGCTCTGCCAGGCCTGCTGCACCAGGGGCCAGACCGACGCTGGGCTCAGGTGGTCCATGCAGAGGTGTTGCTCCAGCAGACAGTCGGGGTTGTCGAAGCGGGCCTGCTGGCAGCCGGTGCAGCGGTGGTCGCTGCTGCTGACCCAGACGTGGCCGGCCCGGGGCGCCCAGAGATCCCGGGGGCTGGCGCCCACGCCCTCGCTGTCGGTGCCGAACAGGGCCACGGTGGGGCAGCCGGCCGCCGCCGCCAGGTGCATCGGGCCTGAATCCACGGCGATGCAGAGCCGGCTGCGGGCCAGGGCGCCCACCAGGGCCGGCAGGGAGAGCTGGCCGCGCAGGTCGCGGAGGCCGGTGCGGGCCAGGAGCTCCTGTTCCAGCAGATCCCCCGGCTGGCCGGGCCGGGCGGGCGGGGGGCCGCCGATCAGTCCGATCGCCGTGGCGGGCAGATTCAGCTCCCGGCGCAGCTGGCCGAGCAGGCTGAGCCAGTGCCGCAGCGGCCAGAGCTTGGCGCTGCGTTCACCATTGACCGCGACCAGCACCGGTGGCACTCCGGCGGGTGGGGGCTGGGAGGGCAGCTCCACCCGCTCGTAGTCGGTGCTGACCCAGGCCACGCGGCAGTGGAGTTCGCGGATGCTGTTGCTGCCGATCCAGCCGGCGTAGCGCGTCACGAGGCTGGGACAGGCCCAGTGGGGGTCGAGGGCCAGGGCCTGCAGGGGATGGGGGCCGGGGGGAAGCCGGGCGGCCCCGACCACGAACCGGGGGGCCAGGGCCGTGACCCAGGCGGGTGTGTGGGGGGCATGGCCATCGGCATTGATGACCAGATCCACCTTGGGGTGGCCGTCCTGGCTCAGGGCATGCCGCCAGGCCGCCAGGGCGGGCAGGGCCTCCACTCCCTGCTCGGCGATGGGCAGGCGGGCATCGAGCCAGGGGTTGAGCTCCTCCAGGGGGAGGGTGCGCCGGCTGCCCACGTAGGTGAGGTGGGCCCCTGGGTAGTTGTGGCGCAGGCCCCGCAGCAGCGGCTGCAGCACCACGTAGTTGCCCAGCTTGGGGGCACCGAGCACCACGATCCGGGGGCTCGGTCCCAGGGCCTGGTTCTGGAAGCGGCGCATCAGCAGGCCCTTCCCGTCACGGCCGGGGCGGTCGGCCACGGCCCATTCCATAGCCGACCACCAGCCCGGCCAGGCCGCCGGCCAGGGCACCCTGCAGCTGCCACATCTGCCGGCGGAAGCGCCAGGGCATGGCGCCGAGCTGCAGGCCCACCACCAGGGTGACGGTCACCACGAGGGCCAGCCCGCCGCCGATGGGCCAGCCGCGGGAGAGGGCTCCGCGCCCGGCGGGGCGATCGCCGCAGGGGTCGGGGGGCAGCGGCAGGCTCATGGCCCCAGGGTGGCCGAAGCGGCCGGCTCGAGCACCCAGCGACTCAGCCAGCGCCGCATCCAGGTGCCGGGGTGGGGGTTCCGGAGGCGGCGGGAACTCTGCAGCCAGAGGCAGTTGAGCAGGTAGGTGGTGCGGTTGCAGGCCGCGAGCCTGGGGTCGCTGCCGATGGTGGCGCTGGCGTCGGGGTTGGCCTGCTGCTGCAGGCGCTGGAGCGTCTCGGGCGCGATCCATTCGATCGCGGCAGAGCGGCGCAGGCGTTCGGCGTAGTCGAGGTCTTCGCAATAGGCGGGGTGGAAGTTGGCGTCGAACAGGCCCACCCGGTTCCAGACTCCCGGGGTGATGGCGAAAGCGGAGAATTCCTGGGGGGCCGGCAGCAGGGGAAGGAACTGGGGACGGGCCGGGTCGATCTGCTGGATCAGCCCGGCCAGAACCCCTGGCGCAAACACCACATCGTTGTTGACCAGCAGGGCATAGGGGGTGTCGGGAAAGGCGGAGAGGATGGCGTTCCAGCTGGCGGCCACCCCCAGATTGCTGAAGGGCCGCGCCACCTGCACCCGGCCGATGGGGGCGGGGGGTTCCCGTTCCAGACGGGCCAACAGAGTCCTCAGGGCCTCACCATCCTCCAGGCCGGCCTGGAGGCTGTTGTCAACGATGGCAAGGATCTCGATGGGCGCATCGAGACTGTCGAGCAGCCGCAGCAGCAGGTCGGGGCGGTTGAGGATCGGAACCCCGAGCAGGGGAATGGCGGCGGGGCGAACCGTCTGGGGGGTGATGCGGTCGAGTCGGTCCCAGAAGTCGTCGACCGGGGAGGGATCGCCGCTGAGGGAGGCGTACTGGGCCAGGCAGCCCCAGAGGTCGGGATTCGTGAGCTGGCTGCGGCTGGGGGCCTCGGGCAGGGAGCCGAAATAGGTCTGGGTCCATAAAAAAAGAAGGGACCTTGCGGCGGCAAGATCCCCTTTCTGGACGCAGGTGACGTAGTTGCGGGAAAACCGGACTTGATCCAAGGTGACCTCCGGGGCAGAGATCATCAACCGAAGGTGATGGAGTCCCCTGGATCGGTGGTGGAGATGAAGGCGGAGTCAGCAGCACTGAAGATGTACTCACTGCCACCGATGATGAGCTGATCGCCTTCGCCCGCGCCGGTGATGACCGTGCCACTGGCGATATCCGAGCGGGTCTGGAAGTAGACCTTGTCGATGTCAAAGTCGTTGCCGAGATCGATGGAGGTGTTCCGGGCGGAACCGTTGAAGCGCAGAACATCGGCTCCTTCTCCCATCTCGATGGAGGAGGACAGCACCCTGCCGCCGAAGATCAGGGTGTCATCGCCGGTGCCCATGTCGACGTCGACGGAGGTGGCGGTGCGTCGGATGGTGACCTGATCGGCCCCGGTGCCTGCGATGATGGTGGAATCCATGATCGCGCCGGTGACGGCGGCATCGTCCCCCTCGCCCAGGTCGATGGTGCCGTCGATGAAACTGTTGACGTTGACCGCATCATTGCCGCCGGCGGTGCTGATGAAGGCATTGTTGGCGACGGCTCCGAAGACAACGCTGTTGGAATCGGCATTACCGATCAGCGATGTGTCCTCGGAGCGGGTGAGGAATCTGGTTGTGGTGTCGCCGCTTTCGGGGGCCTGGATGCCGACGTCACGGATGCGTCCATCCTGATTGGGAAACACCTGGGTCCGCAGGGCATCGCGGAGATTGCCGGTGACCACCTCGGCTCCGTTGACCGTCTGGGTGAGGGTCTGGCCGATATCCGGGACGAATAGGGAAAGGGTGTCGGAAGAAGCCACGAAATTCGCACCACATGAACCGGTAGACAGAAGTTACGGGCTGGGATCAGTGATGGCATGTATCGGAGATATCATTTCCATCTACCTGAACCTTTGACTCACCGAATGGACGCGTTGAATTCAGATAACTCCGCCTTGCCTTAAGGGCAGCTGCATGCAGGACGGTCGACAAAAACTTGCAGCGGTTTCCTGGCCAGGCCAGGATTCGCGCCATGGCTGGTTTTCCGATCGTTCAGGGGTTCGAGCAGGTGCTGGAGGAGGCCAGGCAGGCGGAATCCAGCCAGGAATGGCGAGAAGCCGCCTGCATTTACGCGGATTTGCTGCAGTCCCATGGGGAGAATCCAGTCCTGCTGCTGCGGGCGGCCAATGCCTTGTGGCTGTCCGATCAGCCGGAGGACGCCCTGGTGCTCTACCGGCGTGCCTCGCTGCTGGCACCACGGAGCCCTGCCCCGTTCATGGGGATCGGCAACAGCCTGCGCGACCTCAACCGGTTCGAGGCGGCCGACCGGGCCTTCCGGGCCAGCCGTCAGCTGGGGGATGGCCCGGAAGTGGCCTGCAACCATGCCTCGGTGCTGATCGGGCTGGAGGCCTACGAGGAGGCCTTCGCCCTGGCCGAACGCCGTTTCGAACTGGCCAGCCACGCCCCCGGACCGGAGGGAGGGGTGGGGGCCGTCGTGGCCCGGGCGCGGCGGCTGTGCGTCCGCACCGAGCAGGGCCTGGGGGATGGCCTGCAGTACCTGCGCTGGATCCCCCCCCTGATGGAGCAGGCGGCCGCGCGGGGCCAGCAGGTGGTACTGGAGGTGGAACCCTCGCTGGTGCGGCTGCTGCAGGTGGGGCTGGCCTGGATGCCCCGGCCACCGGAGGTGCGGGCCAGGCGGGAGCCGGCCGGCGTCGGTCACGAGGAGCCTGCCGGCGGGAATGTGGTGAGCCTGCTGTCGCTGCCGGCGGCCCTCGGGGGTGCCCCCTGCCCCCAGCCGCCGGGGCCGGATGGGCGCGGCACCTACCTGCGGGACGTGGCCCCGGCCGCCGCCGGGGAGGATTTCGGCCCGCCGCCGCGGATCGGACTCACCTGGGCCAGCGGCCGCAAGCTCAGCGATGGCTTCACAACCCGGGAATACCGCAAGCGCACGCTGCCGGCCGCCGCGCTGGTGACGCTGGTGGAGGGGGTGGTGGCTCTCGGTGGTGAGCCGGTGCTGCTGCAGCAGGGGGAGGACCGGCAGCTCTCGGAGCCCGTGGCCCACCTCTTCGTCGACGCCATTGCCCCCGACGGCGATTTTCTGGCCACGGCCCGGGTGCTGGCCAGCACCGACCTGCTGATCACGGTGGACACCGCCATGGCCCATCTGGCCGGGGCCATGGGCCATCCGGCCTGGGTGCTGCTGCCCTTCAGCGCCGATCCCCGCTGGCTCCGGCAACGGGCCGACAGCCCCTGGTATCCGAGTCTGCGGCTGTTCCGCCAGGCCGACGACCGGGACTGGCGGCCGGTGGTGGAGGCGGTGCTGCAGGCCCTGGCCCACCGCCGCCACCGCTGAGGCGGCGGGATTGGGGGCTCAGCGCAGCAGTCGCAGGCTGAGGATCAGGGCCTCGAAGGCCTCGGCTGCCCGGTTCACCTCGTAGCGGGTGGCCACGGTGGCGCGACCCGCCGCCGCCAGGGCGGCGTAGGCGGGCGGGTCGGCCAGCACCTTCAGCAGGGTGGCGGCGAGCTGGTCGGGGTCGTTGAAGGGCACCAGCAGCCCGTTGTGGCCGTGCTGGATCACCTCGTTGATCGGTGGGTTGGCGGAGCCCACCACCAGGGCGCCGGAGGCCATGGCCTCCAGCAGGCTCCAGGAGAGGGCGTAGGGATAGCTGAGGTGGACGTGGACGGCGCTGAGGCGGAACAGGGCCAGCAGATCGCGGTGGGCCAGGGGCGGCAGGAGATGGACCCGCTCCGGGGGCAGCCGGTGGCCGAGTAGGGCCAGCAGTTCGCCCTTGTGGCCCCCGGGGTGGGAGGAAGGGGCGCCGTAGCCGTTGGCGGTGCCCCCCACGATCACGGCCCGGGCGTCGGGGCGGGCGGCCAGCACGGCGGGCAGGGCCCGCATGACGGTGCGGAAGCCCCGCAGGGGTTCGAGGTTGCGGCTGGCGAAGGTGATCACCGGATCCCCCTTCACCAGGGTGGGGCCACCCTCCAGCCGCAGGCCGGTGCTCCCGGTGGCGGCGGGCGGCAGGGCGATGCCCTCGTGCAGCACGTGGAAACGGCTGCGCAGGTGCGCTGGGAAGGTGTCGCGGGCGAAGCGGGTGGGCACGACGCAGGCGTCGGCGTCGGCCACGGCCGCCAGGCCCATCAGGTTGCCGCGGCGCCACTGGGCCCGCAGGGCGTGGGAGGGGACGCCCAGGTCGGCATCGAAGCCGTAGCCGAGCAGGAGCGGGGCGGCATAGAGCTCGGGGTAGGCGATCAGCACCGCCTCGGGCCAGACGTCGCGCAGGTAGAGCAACTCCCCCCAGCCGCTGTGGCCGATCACGGTCTCCGGGCGATATCCCTCCTCGCGCAGCTGCAGGCAGCGCTCCTGGACCCGGGCGGCCCGGTGCAGATGGGTCTCCAGCTGGGGATCGGCCAGGCCCTCCGGCAGCGCCGGCGGCTGCCAGGCGTAGTCAAACCGCTGGCCGCGGGGGGAGGCCCCCAGGCCGAGCACACGGTGGCCGCGGCGTTCGAGGGCGGGCGTCAGGTCACGAAACTGGCCGGGATGGTTCTGATGGATCAGCAACAGTTCCATCGGTCAACGCTATTACAATCCCGCTGCCTGAACTGACCTGCGTCATGTCGCTCTGGAGCCGTCTGTTCGGACGCCGGGATACGGTGAGCTGGGGTGAAAGAAAGCTGCAGAAAGATAGTGGTCTGCTGGATACGCTGGTGAGTGATCCAGGCACCATCCCGATGGAGATGGATCGCCGGCCCCAGATCACGCCCTGGTCGGCGGCGCGGCTGGGCATGATTTTCGCTGATTTCGCTCACGAAGCCACGCCCACACGGCTGGCGGAGGCCCGGCTGGCCCGCCAGTGCCTGTCGAAGTTCTGGTTGAGTGCGCCGATCGACGCACTGGAGCTTCTCTATGGCTCGGCGGTGGGCGAGAGCTACCGCCAGATGATCAGCGGCGAGCTGGCCTCCCAGCCGCTGCTGCGCGATGAGGAGAGCTGGAGAGACCACCTCTCCGAGCGCCTCCAGAGCGGTTTCGATCGACCGGAAATGGCCAACGTTCTGCTGGCGGTGATGCCCTACTTTCGCCGCGGCAAGATGAAAGTGCGCAACTGCGAACAGACGCTTCCGGCCTGGTTGCTGGAGGACTACGCCAGCCTGTTCGAGCCGGAACTGCTGCCGCGCCTGCGCCAGCCCAGCCCCCTGGAGCGTCGGGCCCTGGCACCGGCGGGCTCGGCCGGGGCACAAACGGCGACGGGGCCGGCGACGGGGCCGGCGGCCATGGGGCCGGAGCCGTCGTCCCTGCCCCAGCTCTCCGGCTTCACCGGCGCCCAGGCCCTGCAGCTCACCGGCAGCGAGGGGTTCCTCACCCGCCTCAACGGGCTGCTGAACCTGTTCGAGATCGACCCCGACGACGGCGCCATCCGCCAGGAGCTGGGCGGCTACCGGCGCCAGCTGGGCCAGATCTGGCTGGACACCCCCGACGACCGGTTGCAACCGTTGTTCGAGAGCAGCTTCGGCGATCTCTACCGCAAGGTGCTGCGCAGCGGCTACGCCGGCAGCCACCTGACGGAGGAGGACCGGCAGCTGCGGGCCCAGCTGGCCCAGTACGTGCGCAACATGACCCGACCCAGGGCCGCCCAGGCGGTGCTGGCGGCCCTGCTCTTTTACGCGCCCGGCAAGATCGGCTTCGCGGGCGGGGAGCAGTTCATGCCCCAGTGGCTGCTGGGGGCGCTGCCGAGCCTGTACGTGAAGAGCTGAACGTGGTCGGCCGCCAGGACGGGGGCCTCACTCGTGGAACTCCTTCCACAGCAGCCAGTAGGTGAGGTAGCCAAGCAGGGGGAGCAGGACCATCGGGGCCAGGGCCAGCAGGGTCACCACCGGAGGGAGGTGGAGCACCAGCCAGAGCAGCACCAGGCCGTAGGCGAGGAAGGCCAGGGAGAGGCCCACCCAGCGCTGGCGCAGGCGCTCCCTGCAGCGCAGGCGCCAGGCCTTGAAGCGGCGGCGGCGGCGCTGCTCGGGCGGCACGAAGCGCCACCAGTCGCCCTGGGGCCGGGTGCTCAATTGGATCGCAGGCGCTGGAGATTGCGGCGCTGATCCTCGAACAGGCCGGTGAGCAGGCTGATCACCCGCCGCTCGCGCAGCTTGATGTCGGCGGTGAGGGCCATGCCGGCCTGGAGCGGCACGCTGTCCTTGTCGGGCAGGGGGATGGTCTGGCGGCCCAACCGGAGGATCACCGGGAAGTGGAGGCCCTCGGCCTGGGTGCCGAGCACCTGGGCCTGCTCCTCGGGGGTGAGGGCGTCGGAGCCGATGCGCTCCACCTTGGCCGGCACATAGCCGAAGCTGCTGGCGGGGAAGGTCTCGAGCGAGAGTTCGGCGCTCTGGCCCACCTGCACGAAGCCGATGGCCTTGTTGGGCAGGTAGACCTTGGCGCGCAGCGAATCCTGGGGGACCACCTTCAGCAGGGGGGTGGTGGCGGCGGCACCCACCACGCTGCCGGCGCTGACGTCGATGTCGAAGACCAGGCCATCGGCGGGAGCCGTGAGCACGCCGTACTGGATCTGGAGGCGGGCCTGGCGGATCTGGGCGTCGAGGTCACTGATCTGGCGCAGGTTGGCTTCGATCGCGGTGCGCAGCTCCACGTCGGTGCCGGAGCCGGTGTTGACCAGCTGGGAGCGCAGCCGGGCGATCTCGCGCTCCTCTTCGGCCACGTTGGTCTGGAGGTCCTGCATACGGTTGCGGGCCTCGAGCAGCTGCACCTCGCTGACGGCCCCATCGCGCACCAGTGACTGGTAGCGGCGTTCGATGTCGCTGTAGATGCGCAGGGAATCGCGGTAGCCGGCCAGGCGGGTGGTGCTCTTGGCCAGCTCCTCGCGGGCGGCCTCCAGGCGGCTGTTGAGCTCGCGGGCGCGGTCCCGCAGCTGGCTGCGCTGGTTGGCGGTGAGGCCGGCGGTGGCGGCCTCCTCGCCGAGGGTGGCCTTGGCGATGCGGTTCTCGTTGAGCAGCCGCTCGCGGATGCTCTCGGCGGCGGCCAGCTTGCTGCGGGGTTCGCGCAGGTCGAAACGGATCAGGGGCTGGCCCTGCTTCACCGCCTGGCCCTCCTTCACCAACACCTCCTCCACCACACCGGGGACGGGGGAGGCCACGTCCTTGACGGTGCTGGTGGGTTCGAGCTTGCCGGGCACGGCCACCGTTTCGGAGATCGGTGCGGTGACGCTCCAGAGGCCGAGGGCGGCCACCCCCCCCACCCCCGCCCAGACCAGCAGGCTGGAGCTGCGGCGGCTCTTGCGCAGCACCACGGTGTCGCGGAACGACCACTCCTGGGCCGCCTCCGACCCGGTGGCGGTGAGACCGCCGCTGAACGGGTGACTGGCCGCGGCGGGGCCCGTGGGCTCGGGCGATGCGTCCGCCGCCGGCTCCGGGGCGGGAAGGGAGCCCTGGCCCACCAGATCGACGCGCACCGGAATCACCGGCTGGCGGTGGCTGGAGCGGGGGGAGCGCAGCCAGCTGACGCAGCCGTCGAGCAGGGCGACGAGGCGGGAGGCGGGATCGGAGGCGCGGGGCGGGGTGGCCATCAGCTGAGACCTTCCTGGTTCTGGCTGCGGTAGAGGGCGTAGTACCAGCCGCGCTGCTGCATCAGCTGGCGGTGGCTGCCCTGCTCCATCACGGCGCCCCGGTCCATCAGCACGATCAGGTCGGCGGGCTGGACGGTGGTAAGGCGGTGGGTGATGAAGAAGACGGTGCGGCCCCGGAAGGCCTCGAACAGGTTGATGCACACCTGGCGTTCGGTGCTGGCATCGAGGGCGCTGGTCGCTTCGTCGAGGATCAGCAGGCGGGGGTTCTGGAGCACGGCCCGGGCCAGGGCGAGGCGCTGCCGCTGACCGCCGGAGAGGCCGGCGCCCCGTTCGCCGACGCTGGAGTTGTAGCCCTGGGGCATCTGCATGATGAAGTCGTGGGCGCAGGCGATGCGGGCGGCGCGGATCATCTCGGCGGCGGTGGCATCGGGCTTCACCATCAGCAGGTTCTCGCGGATGGTGCCGTCGAAGAGGAGTGAATCCTGCGGCACCACACCGATCTGCCGGCGCAGGGAATAGAGCTCCACCTTGCCGATGTCGAGGCCGTCGATCAGCACGCTGCCCCGCAGGGGGGCATAGAAGCGGGAGAGGAGCTTGAGCAGGGTGGATTTGCCGCTGCCGGAGCCGCCCACCAGCCCCACGAAGGAACCGGCGGGGACCTCCAGATCGACGCCATCCAGCACCAGGGGACCCTGGTCATTGAAGCGGAAGCCCACATCGACGAACTGCACCCGGCCCTGCAGGGGGGGCAGGGGGATGTTGCCGGCCTGCTCGGCGGTCTGCTCGGTGTCGCGGTCGACCACATCGGCCACCATGCGCAGGGCCTGGGTGTTGAACTGGAAGTCCTGCCAGGTGGCCACCAGCTGCACCAGGGGCTGGCGGATGTAGCCGGAGAGGATGTTGAAGGCGAACAGGGCGCCGAGGTTGAGATCGCCCTGGATGATCAGCCAGATGGCCACCGCGATCAGCACCAGCTGCCCCATGTTGCTGAGGAAGCTCGAGAGATTGGCGATCGATTCGCGGGTGACCTTGAGCTTGAAGTCCTCGCCGATGTAGGCGGCATAGCGGTTCTGGAACTCCCAGCGGGTCTTGAGTTCGGCGTTCTGGGATTTGATCGTCTGGATGCCGGTGATGGCCTCGTTGAGGAAGCTGGAGGCACGCACGGCTCTGGCCATGGTGCGGTTGATCTGGCTGCGCACCAGGGGATTGCTGACCAGGCCCACGGCGGCGATCAGGGGCAGGGTGGCGAGGACCACCAGGGTGAGCACGGGGCTGATGGCGAAGAGGATGGCCAGATAGAGGATCGAGAAGGCGAAGTCGACGAGGGTGGGCAGGGTCTGGCCGAGCAGGAAGTCGCGCAGGCGATCGAGCTGGGAGAAGTAGAAGGTGATCTGGCCCACGGGGCGGGCATCGAAGAAGCCCTGGGGCAGGCGCACCATCTGGTCGAGGATCGTGGCCTTGGCCTCCTGGTCGACGCGGTTGGCCAGATCGGTGAACAGGAAGCTGCGCAGGGTCTTGAAGATGCTCTCCATGAGGGTGGCGAGCAGCATCACGCTGGCGATGCTCACCAGGGCGCCGATGTTGCGGCTGGCCACCACGCTCTGGATCAGCACCATCAGCCCGAGGGGGAAGACGAGCTTGAGGGCGTTGATCACCACCGAGGCCACCAGCACCTCGATCAGTTCGCGGCGATGGGGGCGCAGGAAGGGGAGGTACCAGCTCCAGCTGAAGCGCTGCTGCTTGGCATCGGGTTTGCGGTCGAACAGCAGCAGCTCCACCTGGCCGCCGTCGTGGGTGATCAGCTCCTCGACCGGCACCAGCAGGGCGCCGAGCTCGGCCTCCAGCAGGCGGGCGCGGCCATCGGGATCGACGCCGTCGAGCAGGCCGAAATGGCCGTTCTGGAACAGCAGGGCCGGGGCGGGCACCCGGGCCAGGCGGCTGGCGGGCACGCGGGAGAGCACCACCCGCAGGCCGAGGGTGTCCATGATCTGGCCGATGTTGACCAGGTTGAGCCGGTCCTGGCGCTGCAGGATGGCGTCCACCTGATCGGCCAGGGCATCGCGGTTGAGCGGCAGGCCGAAGTAGTCGGCCAGGGCCTGGCAGAGGGCGATGGGCACGGCCCGGGGGCCGCTGGCGCGGGTGAGGGCGAGCTGGCCCGCGCGGTCACCGGCGCGGCGGGGCGGGGGCTCGATGGCGGGGGCGTAGGTGCCGCCGGCCTCCTCGGCCAGCACGGTGGGGGTGAGGGGCTCGGGGCCGAGGGTGATCGGCGCTTCCGCCTCCCGGGGGATCGCCAGGCCCACCAGCCGCAGCCAGGGGGCCTCGGGGCCGGGGGGTGCGAGGGGACGCTCCGACCAGGGCTCGGCCAGGGGCAGGCCGCTGCTGGCGTACCAGCGGAAGCCGGGGGGCAGGCCCAGCTCGGCGGGCCCCCCGGGGGGCAGGCTGCGAAGGCGCACCTGATCGGGCGGCAGGGGCCAGTCCTCGAGGAGGGCTTCGCCGAGGGGATCCCGCTTCGCCAGGGCCAGCAGCAGGGTGTGGAGCTCGCCGGCGCTGGGACGGTTGGCGAACCAGGCGGCGAAATCGGGATGGCCGCTGAGGAGATCGCGGAAGCAGGCGGCCGGGAGCTGGAGGGCCTCCACGTCGGTGGTGGCGCGCAGATGGTCGCAGGGATCGCGGCGCAGCAGGCCGGCCCAGCCCACCAGGGAGCCGGGGCCGAGGCGCTCGATGGTGCGCAGGCCCCGGCCGCTGGGGCTGGGGCCGAGGCTGCGCAGCTGGCCGCTGCAGAGCAGCAGCACACCCTCGGGCAGCACGTCCGGGCGCAGGACGGTCTGGCCGATGCGGAAGCGCAGGGGCTCCAGCAGGGGGTCGATCGCGTCGCGACGGGCGGGCGGGAGCCGGTCGAAGGGGGCGAAGTCGTTGAGCAGGCCGCTGATGGCCCCGGGGGAGGAGGTCATGGGCTGTCGTCCTCCTGCAGCAGGGCGAGCATCGCGTCGAGGGGCGGCAGCGGCTGAGCTTCCAGGAGGAGCCGCACCCGCTGCTCGAGCCATTCCTCGAAGAGTTCGCCCATCATGCGCTCCCTGGTGGCGTCGTTCAACTCGGCCGGCAGGACCTGTTCGAGCCTCAGCACCACCCAGCTGTCGCCCGCCTGGAAGGGTTCGAACAGCTGGCCCGGGCGGGCCCGGCGCAGGCGGCTGACCAGGCTGTCGTGGCCGGTGGCCAGGGGCAAAGGGCCGATCTGGCCGCGGCAGTGGCGTTCGGGGCCTTCGGAATGGAGCGGGGCGAGGTCGGCGAAGTCGGCTTCCCCTTCGGCGATCTGGTGGTGCAGCTCGGCGGCCAGATCCTCGCTGTCGACGCGCAGCAGCGAATAGACCACCTGGTCGAGCTCGGGCTTGCGCTGCAGGAAGCGCACCTCCACCTCGTCGTCCCAGCGGCAGCGCACCAGGCGCTGCAGGCGCCGCTTCTGGGTGGCGAGGATGCGCAGGTCGTCGAAGACCAGGCCGTGCTCCTGCAGCCAGCCGGGCACGTGGTCGTCGTCGTGGATGCCGCGGCGCTCCAGGTAGGCGGCCATCAGGGCCTTCTCCTCCTCCACGGGCAGGGGGATGGCGTGCACGAGCTGGTCGAGCACCCAGGCGCGGGCCAGGGGCCTGGCCTGGCCCTGCTGCCGGATCAGGCGGTTGAGCTCGGAGAGGGCCAGCCAGGGCCGCCCGGGGGGCAGCTCCACCACCGCCGGTTCCGGCAGGCCGGCCAGGGGTTCGGGCAGGGAGTCGCGGGGGGTGCCCATCACGCGGGCCTCCGGTGGGGCAGCTGGAGGCGGTCGAGGGCGTCGGCCATCAGGGCCAGGCCGTTGTCACGGCTCCAGGTGGCGCGGGCGTAGGCGAAGGCGGCGGCGCCCATGGCCCGCCAGGCGCCGTCGTCGTCGACCAGGTGGAGCACGGCCTGGCACCAGTCGTCGGGGCTGCGGGCGACCAGCACCTCCTGGCCGTGGCGCAGGCCGGTGGCCTCGGCGGCCAGGGGGCTGAGCACCTGGGGGATGCCGTGGGCAGCGGCGGCCACCACCTTGCCCTTGAGGCCGGCCCCGGAGCGCAGCGGCGCCACGAAGACGCGATGGCGGCCGTACACCGTGGCGGGATCGGCCACCCAGCCCTCCACCACCACCCGGGGCTCGGCGCTCCAGCGGGCGGCCAGGGCGCCATCGAGGCCGCTGCCGTAGAGGTGCAGGCGCAGCTCGGGGCGCCGCTGCAGCAGCAGGGGCCACACCTGCACCAGGAAGGCCTCGACGGCGTCCCGGTTGGGGGGATGGCCGTAGCTGCCCAGGAAGGCGAGGCCGCTGCGGCCCTCGAGGGGGGCGGGAGCCTCCGGGCCCTGCACCACCCAGGGGCAGGGGGCGGTGGCGGCCTCGCCAAGGGTCTCGGCCTCGATCACCGCCCGCTCCACGTCGGAATAGCTGAAGGTGAGATCCACCTGGCGCATCACCGCCAGCTCCTGGCGCTTCACCTCCTCCACCGCGTCGAGGGCCCGCCGGGCCGCCTCGCCCTCCAGCCCCTCGGCGCGGGAGGCCCGCAGCTGGCGCAGGTGGTGCAGGTCGGCGTTGCAGAACAGCAGGCGGGCCTGGGGGGCATGGCGCCGGACCAGGGGCAGGGCCGCGGCGGCCACCGTGTAGCGGGTGAGGTAGATGAGGTCGAACTCGGCGCCCCGTTCGGCGAGGACCTGCGCGAGGGAGAGCGCGAAGGGGGCGTGGAGCACCTCGACGCCGCGGCGCTGGAGCTCCTGGCTGTAGCTGGCCAGCCAGGCCAGGTTGAGGGGCACCAGGGTCACCTTCCAGCCCAGGGCCTGGAGCAGCTCGATCTCCACCAGGGCGGCATGGCTGCCGGCGTCGCGGTCGGGCCGGGGGGTTTCCTGGTCGATGAACAGGGCGCGGCCCAGGATCCCCCGGTCCTTGATGGCTTCGGCGCCGGCATGGCTGGGCTCGCCGCTGGGCTCGAAGGCCGCGGCCCATTTCTGCTGGAAGACGGGGCCGTTGACGGCCTGGAAGCGCTTGAGCCCCGTGTGGGCGGCGGTGTCGGTGCCGCAGCTGAGGCCCTCGTGGTGGATCACCCGGGCCAGGGGGGCATAGCGCACCGTGTGGCCGGCCTGGCGCACCTTGAAGGCCAGGTCGGTGTCTTCGTAGTAGGCGGGGGAGAACTCGGGGCTGAAGCCCCCGAGGGCGTTCCAGAGCTCGCGGCGGATGGCGAGGGCGGCGGCGCTGACGTAATCCACCTGGCGGGTGTAGGCGACACGCGGGTCGTGGGGGTTGCCGCCGCGGCCGTAGTTCCAGGGTTCGCCGTTGCCCCAGACGATGCCGCCCGCTTCCTGCAGGCGGCCGTCGGGGTAGAGCAGCTGGGCGCCGACCAGGCCGGTGTCGGGCCAGCGATCAAAGGGATCGAGCAGCTCCTCCAGCCAGGCGGCGCAGGGTTCGGTGTCGTTGTTGAGAAGCACCAGAACGGGGGCGCGGGCGGCGGCGGCGCCGCTGCAGCAGGCCTGGTTGAAGCCGCGGGCGAAGTCGTGGTGGATGACGCGCACCCCGGGGGCCTCGGCGGCCAGGGCCTCGGCGGTGCCGTCGCTGGAGCCGTCATCGACCACCAGCACCTCGAAGGGGACGCGGGTGGGGGCGTAGGCGATCGCCGCCAGGCAGCGGCGGGTGACGGCGTACTGGTTGTGCACTGGGATCACGATCGACACCACCGGATCGGCGGCGATCGGCAGGTGCAGGGGCTGGCGCGGCACGGCGCCGCCATCGGAGCCGGGCTCCTGGTCGGAGGTGCCGCTGGGCAGGGGGTGTTCGAGCAGGCGCTGCAGCAGGGGCAGGTCGGCGGGCAGGGGGGTGCCGTGGGCGTCGGCCCAGGCGAGCCAGGTGCGCAGGCTGCGGTAGCGCTCGCGGGCCAGGGGGGCGAACTCGTCGGGGAAGGGGGGGCGGGCGTGCTGCTGCAGGGCCGCCCAGGGGGTGAGGTGGAAGGGCAGCAGCTCGAAGCGCTGATCCAGCACCTGGCCGGCGGCGGTCTCCAGCTGCAGGTGGTGGACGGCGCCGTCGCTGAGGGCGGTGGGGAGCAGCTGCTGGAAGGGCCAGGGCCCCTCCGGCAGGGGGGCGGGGGGCGTGATGGGCAGGGTGGTGGCGCCGTCGAGGCGCAGCACCAGGGGCTCGGGGCCCCGGCCCCAGCCGTGCAGCAGGGGGGCCTCCAGGCGGGTGAGGGCGCCGTCGCGCAGGGGACCCTGCTGGCGCTGCCGGTCGATCTGGGCGTAGGTGGCCGCATCGAGGCGCATCGGACTGCCGGCCAGCTCGACACCGCCCTCGGCGGTCAGCACCCGCAGCACCAGGCCCTGGGCATAGGGCGGCAGGGGGATGGAAGGGCCCCACCAGAAGCGGAAGCCGCAGGACTGGGCGATGCCCAGGGGGTGCAGATCGGGTCGGGGCTGGGCGGCGGTGAGCTCGGCGACCAGCCGGCGCTGGCCTGGATCGAGCAGGTCGTCGATCAGCAGCTGCAGGCGCAGGGGCGGGGCCTGGGGCTGCAGGGGCCAGGGGCAGGCCCAGCCGCCCAGGCCGCCCTCCGCGCTCCAGCCCTCCAGCCGGCCCACCAGGCCAGGGCGGCGCCACGCGGCGAGGGAGGCTCCGCTGCCTTCCAGGGTGCCGGGCGGCTCGGCGAGCATCGCAGCCATGCTGGAATCGTTGGCGGAACCTTATTGCCCCTGTCCCGCTTTGTCTCGTTCCGCCATCGACACCGCGGGCGGCGATGGCGGCGAGGCTGGCGTCTGGGTGCCGCTGCGGCTGCTGCGGCAGCTGGCGCTGCCCTACCCGGCGTATCACCAGCTGATCGAATCGCTGCGGGTCGGGGCGGGCCGCGGGGACGACCCCCTGCTGGCGGAACTGGCGGAAGCCAGTGCCACGGCCCTGCGGGAGGCCCTGGAGCAGGGACGGCTGGAGGCGGCCCTGGCCGCCCACGATGATCTGCTGGGCCATGTGATCGAGCTGGCGGCGGTGCGGCCGGCGGTGGCGGCGGTGCTGTGGCAGCGGTATGGGGATCTGCTGGGCCAGCTGACGATCCAGGTGCACGGGCGGGTGATCCCCGCCGATGGGGCCGCGCCGGATTTCGCCGCCGCCGAACGGGCCGGTGACGGGGCGCTCTGCCTGCGGCTGGCGGCGATCCTGGAGGAGGCGGCGGCCCATCCGTGGCCGGTGCCCGACTGGCTGCCGGTGCTGGAGCAGCAGCTGGTGCAGCACGGGGCCCTGGCCTGGCAGCAGCGGCTCCGGGTGGAAGCGGACGCCGCTGGTCCCTGTCTGGATCTGTTCCTGCGCCTGGCCCAGCTGCTCGATCCGGTGCCGGCGTGGGTGGATCTGGCCTGGCGCGCCGCCCTGGAGCGGCTGATCGAGGCGCTGCCGCCCGCCGGTGCCCTGGCGGAGGCGGACCTGGCCCGGCTGGTGGAGCGTGTGGGTCGGTTGCCGGTGGCGGCGGAGCAGCGGCCGGCCTTCGAGGCGGCGCTGCTGCGGGCCCGTTTCAGCCTGGAGCTGCTGCAGCAGGGCCGCGCGGTCGGGCGCGCCGGCGCGGGGGTGGAGGTGCTGGAGGCGGAATGGCTGGAGGAGGAGCCCGCCTCGGCCGCGGCGGCTCCGGCGGATCTCCCGGCGGCGGCTCTGCCGGCGGTGGAGTGGCGCCCCGGCGCTCTGGTGGTGGAGCTGGATCCGCTGGAGCTGCAACTGCTGCAGTGCGCCGAAGGGCCGGCCGAGCCCCTGGAGGAGGCCCTGGCCGAACTGCGCCGCCGCCACCACGACAGCGACTTCTGGGCCGCGGCCGTCGTGGAGGGCCCCGAACCGCTGGACACGCTGGAGTTGCTGCGGCGCTTCGAGCGGGAGGCCGGCTTCTACGCCACCACCCATGCGCCGCTGGAGAGCCTGCGGCAGTGGGCCCGGCCGGCGCTGCAGGCCCTGCTGCAGGCCCAGGTATGGAGCGGCGATGGGGCCACCCTGGAGCTGTGGCAACGCTGGGGGCAGGCGGGCCAGCGGCGGCAGCCGCCCGGCGGCACCGCCCTGCTGGAGCGGCTCGGCGGTGCGGAGGTGCTGGTGGTGGGCGAAGCGCCCGAGGCGATCGAATCGCTGCTGGAGGCGCACCGGGCCGGCCGGCTGTTCGTCGGGGAGGCCTTCGGCCTGCGGAGCCTGGCGGTGCCCGAGAGCCGCCACCCGCAGCGGCCCGCGGCCGGCTTCGAGCACAGCCTGGAGGGTCTGGTGGCGGCGGTGGAGGCGCTGTACGAGGAGCGGCCGTTCACGGTGCTGCTGGCCGCGGGCGGCGCCTACCGGCTGCCGCTGGTCCAGGCGATCGGCAGCCGTTACGGGGTGCTGGCGGTGGCGCTGGCCTCCCCCCTGGCGGCGTGGCTGGGGGCTGAAGCGGTGGCGGAGCCGGGCCGATGAGCCAGCCGGACCCCAGGCCGACGGACTGGCGGGCGGTGATCGCGGCCCATCCGCTGGAGAGCCACGAGCCGGCGGCCTGGCTGCGCTATGGGGTGGCCCTCAGCCAGCTGATCGAACCCTCGGCCCAGGAGCGGCAGCAGCAGCAGCAGGTGGGGCTGGCCTTCGCCCACGCCGAAGCCCTGGGCGCCTCGAAGCAGGCGGTGGCCCTGGGCCAGCGCCAGGCGACGCTGCTTAGCCTGGTGGAGGCCCTGGAGCTGGCCGGCGCCGGAGCGGCGGCAGCGGCGCTGGCGGGCCTGGCCGACGGGCGGTGACGGGCAGCTTCTCCGGCTGACTGAGGTAAGGCTTCGCGCCGGAGGTCACCCATGGATGCCCTGCTGACGTCAGCTGCTGGGGTTTTCGCCCCGGGTGACGGTGCCTCCAGACGCGCTGACGTGGGATGGCGTCCACCGATTGTCCGCGGTTGCGGGCGGCGGAGGGTGCTGGTTGGCAGGCTGAAGCGTTGTGTACAGCCTGTACAGGGTCGGCGACAACGGCGCTTATGATGACGTCATCTGATGACGGTCATGTCATGCGGACCATCGTGGATCTGCCCGAGGGCGAGCGCGATCAGCTGGATGCCCTCTGTTCCCAGCGGGGCATTTCCCGGGCCCAGGCGCTGCGGGAGGCTCTGACCCTCTGGCTGGAGCGGGAGCGTCCACGCCACCGGGAGGTGTTCGGGCTATGGAGCGACCGGGACCTTGATGGGGTGGCGCTGCAGCGGCGGATTCGGCAGGACTGGGACCCGCACTGATGGGGTTGCTGCTCGACTCCAACATCCTGATCGATGTGTTGCAGGGCCGGGATGTTGCCTTGGAATGGATCCAAGCGCAGCCGCGCTGTTCCATCAGCGTGATCACCTGGATCGAGGTGCTGGTGGGTTGTGGCCCGGGTGAGAGCGAGGCGGTGGAGGTGTGGTTGCGGGGGTTCCACTGCCTGCCGCTCGATGGCGCCGTGGCCAGAGAGGCGGTGGACTGCCGCCGCGCCCTGGGGTTGAAGGTGCCGGACGCCATCATCCTGGCTACCGCCCATTGCCATCAGTTGCGGCTGGCCACGCGCAACAGCCGGGATTTTCCGGAGCAACTGGCCGACGTGGTTGTCCCCTACACCCTCTGAAGGTCGCCGTGGCCAGCAAGCGCACCCTCAACGCCCGCAACCTGGAGGCCCTGGGGGCGGCGGCGCTGGCGGAGCTGCTGATGGAGGTGTCCAGTGGCCAGGCGGTGATCCAGCGGCGGCTGCGGCTGGCGCTGGCGGCGGCGGAGGGGGCCGGGGATGCCGCCCAGGAGGTGCGCAAGCGGCTGGCGTCGATCGATCGGGCCCGCACCTGGGTGAGCTCGGCCCGGCGCCCGGCGCTGCTCAGCGATCTGGAGGCCCAGCTGGCGGCGATCACCGGGCCGATCGCGGCGGAGGACCCCCGGGGGGCCTGCGAGCTGCTGCTGCGCTTCCTGGAGATTTCCGGCGGGGTGCTGGCGCGCTGCTCCGACGGCACCGGCGCGGTGATCGGGGTGTTCGAGCGGGCCGCCGGCCAGCTGGCCCCGCTGGCGCTGGCGGCCCGGCTGGCGCCGGAGGCCCTGGCCGAGCAGGCCGCCGAGCTGCTGCTGGAGAACGACCATGGCCAGTTCGATGGGCTGGTGCCCGCCCTGCAGGAGGCCCTGGGCGAGGCTGGCCTGCAGCAGCTGGAGCGCTGCTGCCGCGAACGGGGCGCCCGCGACGGCAGCCATCTGCTGCTGCAGATCGCCGAGGTCCGGGGGGATGGGGAGGGCTACCGGGGCCAGTTCAGCGCCGGGGAGCTGCGCCGGCGCCCCATCGCCGCCGACGTGGCCCGGGTGCTGCTGGCCGGCGGCCAGGCGGCCGAGGCCCTGGAGATCCTCGATGGCGCCGGCACGGAGCCGGCGGGGCGGCTCGACGGCGACTGGCAGGACACCCGTGTGGCCGTGCTGGAGGCCCTCGATCGCCCCGCCGAGGCCCAGGCGCTGCGCTGGCAGTGGTTCTGCCGCAGCCTTTCGATCCCCCACCTGCTGGAGTACCTGCGGCGCCTCGACGCCTTCGAGGACGGGGAGGCGGAGGAGCGCGCCCTGGGGGTGGCCGAGCGGCACCCGAACCGGCTGCTGGGGCTGGAGTTCCTGGTGGGCTGGGGGGCCCTGGCCCGGGCCGCCCGCCTGGTGCTGGCCCAGGCCGGGGAGTGGGACGGGGAGGCCTATGCGATCCACAGCGCCGCCGCCGAACGGCTCAGCGCCGACCACCCCCTGGCGGCCACGCTGCTGCTGCGGCCGATGGTGTGGGGGGCGCTGGCGACGGGGCGCTCCAGCCGCTACCGCCACGCCGCCGCTCACCTGCGCAGCTGCGATCTGCTGGCCGACCGCATCGACGCCTGGCAGGGCCATCCCGACCATGCCGCCTTCGTGGGGCGGCTGCAGGAGGGCTTCGGCGGGCGCTGGGGTTTCTGGCGGCTGGTGGAGGGGTGAGGCGTCGGATGGGCTAGGGGACGGGGAGCAGCTCGGCGGCGAGGCCCTGTTGCTGCAGCAGCGTCACGGCCTGCCGATCAAAGGACAGGAACGTGTCGCCACCCAGCCACTGACCCTGGTGAGCGATGACCGCATCGGCGAAATCACCACCGGCCTCCAGCTGCCGCAGACCCACCTCCACGGCAGCGCGATCGAGGTTGACGTTGCTGGCGGCCATCAGGGCCCGGATCGCGGAGGTGATCTCAGCCACCTGGAAGGCGTAAACGCGGCGCAGCACCCAGACGAACTCGCAGAGGGCCGGCAGGGCCACGGCGATCTGCTCGGCGCCGCGCAGGGCCGCGATCGCCGCTTTCGACTGGGACGGGTCGTCGACCACCACGGCGCGTACCAGCACGTTGGTGTCGGCCGTGATCCTCATGGCTCCCCGGCCCAGCCGGCCGCGGCGGCCGCCTGGATCTCTTCAAGGCTGGCCAGCTTCGGGCTGCGGCCCGCCAGATGGCCGATGAAGGCCTCGATGCTGCCTGGGGGCTGGATGGCGCGCACCTCGATCCGACCGCCGGGAAGCGTCGTCACCTCGATCCGCTGGCCCGGCTGCACCCCGAGATGGCGCAACAGCTCGCGGCGGAGGGTGACCTGGCCCTTGGCGGTGACGGTGAGATGGGCCATGGGTACACCACCAACAATCCAACGGTAAGGCATTAGGCCCTTACTGAAGACCGATGGCGCCGAGCGTCTCCGGCGGGATCGCACTGACCACGCAGCTTTGCCGCCAGCCCGCAAGGACGCCTTACGACAAGGAGGCCTCCGGAACCTGAGCGCTGCCCAGGCCCCATGCTTGTGGTGGTCTGGCGGATGGATCCGGCGTTCTGTACAGGCTGTACAGGTCTGGGATCTGGCCCGGCGCTGCGGGGGAGTCACCGCCAGGGGGCCTTCGGCCAGGCCGGGCCCCTGGATGAGGTGCTGGTCATGGCTCGTAAAGCCTTGATGCTGCAGGTCACCGCCAGCAGGCCGTCCGCAGCTGTTGGTCCGCCAGTGGACTAACCTTCCAATGCCGGCCCCTGCTCCGTATCGCCATGGGTGCTCCTGTTCCGCGGGTCGTGAACGTGCACGAGGCCAAAACCCACTTCTCGCGCCTGATCGACGCCGCCCACGCCGGCGAAACCATCGTGGTGGCCAAAGGCGGGCGGCCCTGGGCGCGGCTGGTTCCCCTGGAGCCGCCCATACCCAGCCGCAGGCCCGGCGTCTTGAGCGGGGTGGTCGCCCTGCCTCCGCCGGAGGTGCTGCTCGAGCCGCTGCCAGAGGAGGAGCTTTCTGACCTGGAGAAATCTCTCCTGTGAGCGCTGGTGTGCTGCTCGACACCCACGCCCTGCTCTGGTGGCTGGCGGAACCCGATCGCCTCTCGCCGGCAGCCCATGCCGCCATCGCCGATTCCAGGGCGCGGGTGCTGGTGAGTGCGGCTTCCGGCTGGGAGATCGCCACCACGGTGCGCCTGGGCAAGCTTCCTGCCGCCGCTTCCCTGCTGGAAGAGCTGCCCACCGTGTTGGCCGCCCAGGGGTTCGAACTGCTGGCGATCGAGCTGCGCCATGGTCTGCGGGCCGGCAGCTATGGCCTGGCCCATCGTGATCCCTTTGACCGCCTGCTGGCCGCCCAGGCCGAGCTGGAAGCCCTCACCCTGGTAAGTAGCGATCCAGCCCTCAGGGCCTTTCCCTGCCACCTGCTCTGGTAGCTGCGCCATCAGCCCAGCCCTCCCAGCGCCCGCTCCAGCTCCCGCGGCTTGGTGGGTGGGTTCTCCGATCGAGCCCACCACGTTGAACCCCTTCAGGCGCAGGATCGTTGAGGGCCAGGCCCCAGCCATGGCGGTAGAGCAGCGATGGCATCCTGCAGCCAGCGTTTTCCTCACCAGGCTTTGCCAGCGCCCGCCTCAACACCCACAGGCCGGCAACCCCGGCATCAGGCGGCAGAGGTGCTCGTGCAGCGGGGAGACCGGCGGCAGCCAGTACTGGCTGGTGCCGCGAACAACAGATAGGCCAATCAGCAGCGCCCAGAGCCAGGTGAAGCGGGAACCACCAGGGAGGATCATCGGTTGTGGGGCGGAGGGAGCTGTGGTGACGTGACCCCCTCCGCTGCCGCGGAGCTTGGCCAGGCCGTGATGGACCTGGAGGATCTGCAAAGCGACGACGCTCTCCTCCATGCCCGTGCGCTCGTTGACGCCATCCGTGCTGCGATGGCCAGAGCCAGACCAGGTGATGCACCAGGTGGAGGCCTGGGCGGTGCAGCAGGGTGAGCAGGTTCCCTCGCTCGAGCGCGTGGCGGTGTTCGGCAGTTATGGGCGAGGCACCGCAGGAGTGGGCAGCGACCTCGATCTGCTGCTGATCGATGCAGGGGCCAGCGGCCCCCAGCAGGCTCGTCTGCTGAGCTGGCCACTGGAGCAGCTTCCGCTCAGCTGCGACGCGCTCGTGTTCACCCCGGAGGAACACGACACCCTGATGGCGGCTGGATCCCGTTTCGCGATGGGGCTAGGGCGCGATGCCCGCTGGGTGTGGTCCCGGAGGGCGGCTGAGCCCTCACCCTTGAGCGGCCCGCTTCCATCGCCGATGCAAGATCGGTGTGGATGAAGTCATCGCCCTTGGCCATCGGCGTCAAAGCGGGCCTCGAGAACGATAGAGAGTTTGAGCAAGGAGGCAGCGGACAGCCGCTGGAACGCGGCGGATTGGATGGCCTCATTGAAGGAACGACGTTCGTCCGATGGCGTCGTAGCCGAGGATGTCCTCGGGCGAGCGGTTGTCCTTCTGTGGTCGCGCTGCGCTACGCAGGGCGATCTCATCGAGGCGATCGGCCAAGCTGGGGCGCCCAGCGGCCTCACGCTGCTGTTGTTTAGGGCGTTGCAGCGGTTCCTGCAGGGCTTGAATGACGGCAGCGATTTTGTTTTCACCCGAGAGGGCGGCCACCTCCCCAGCCAGGCGATCGGCCTTTGAGTTGCGGATGTTCAGCGCCATCAGGGCAGCGTGTAGACAACCAACGCTCAATCTAGATGTCCCATGGGCTTCTTGGTCTGCGACAGGCGTGGCTGTGGTTGCTGGAGGGTTCCGTGGGGAGATCCGGCGTTGTGTACAAGCTGTACAGATCTGGGATCCGGCCGGGCGGACAGGGTCGGATCGAACTCAGCTCTCCCGTTCGAGCCGAGCATGGTGTTGGCGGCCAAGTGCTACGGGGGAGTCACCGACCACAGGCCGGCAACCCAGGCATCAGGCGACACAGGGATGGATGCAGCGGCGACCCCTGCGGCAGCCAGAGCGGGCTGGAGCCGCGAAGGACGGATAGGCCGATGAGCAGGGCCCAGAGCCACGTGAAGCGGGAACCACCGGGGAGGATCATTGGCTGAGGGGCAAGGGCCGTCGGCTACAACCTGGCTGTGAATCGGTAAAGCTTCTGCATGCCAGGAACCTGCGCCAGCACCAAGGCTTCAGCGTCCTCAAGATCTTTCTGGTGCGCCTGAATCAGCTCGGCCACCCTCGATGAACGGCGTTGCATCACATCCGGATGGCGAGGAGAGAAGGCGAGGCCATGCTCCCCCTCCAGCCTGGCCAGTCCGAAGGAATCGAGAAGCTGCTCGGAACGACCAAGATCTTCGTAGCGGAGCAGGAAGTTGCCACCCGTCAGACGAGCACCAAAGGGGAAGGGCTTCGCCAATGGAAGCCACTTCTCTAGAAACCTGACGACGTAGCGAACTTTGCGAGTCAGCCACTCGGAGACCTGCTCGGTGGTCATCACCACGCCGGCCTGGTCGATCAGCCGCCAGGCTTCCTCAAGAACTTCTGCTTCATGATAGAGATAGATCCTTTCCAAGGCAATACTTGCTTGCTGCAGAAGCTGCCGATTTTCGTTCAGCTGCTCCAGCTCAAGCCAGGACACCAGGGCATGGAGTGGCCGCCGCACCTGGATCAGACGCACCATGCCCAGAGGCGGCTCAAAGGTTGAATCCTTGAGATTGAAGTCGTGCGACTTCAGCAATCTGAGATGGGGCTGACGATGATCCCTTGCAAAGTGCCAGTAGGCGGCAACATGGCATGGGCTGGTTTTGCAGCAGCCTGGCTCTTGATAGCCTTCACAGTAGGAGAAGTGATCGCCGCAAGCGCTGGCAAGCAGCGACTTCAGATAATGGTGGCCACTGCGAGGGAGAGAGCGGCCTTCCACCAGCCACATCCCTGGGAGGCGTGGGTGACCCGTGGAACAGGCGTTCAAATGCAACTCCGTCAGAGTCTCTATGTTTGCGGCTTGTGCTGCCTCTGCAGGTTGTTCCTCTAGCCAGGATCTGATCAGTGTCAGGGCCGTCTGCCACTCGCCATGGAGCAGGGCATCACAGGCATGGGCTCGTGCGTTGTTCCAACGGCGCACGGCCTCTGATCGTTGTCTCATGGCATCAGCCGCCTGGGCCAGGCCTGCGGCCTTCAGCGAGTCCAGAAGGCTGGCCTCCACCATCTCCAGCTGGGCCGCTTTCACTTCCGCATCACTCGCCCCTTCCTTCTGAGCCTGGAGGAAGGCAAGGAAGGCCTGCTGGAGCTGACGCCCCTGCTCCGGGCCTGGCTGAATGGCGCCCATCAACGCACGCGCGTGCCGGAGCCATTCCCCTGGATCGTTTCTCTCTAAGGCCTCCTGGCTCATCAACCTCGCCTACCGAGTGGTTCGCTGATCATGGCGTCTCCGCTTGGTCCTGTGTCCTGATTCACCATTTCACTAAGAGTTTCCCCTGTGCCTAGGGCCTTCTCCTTCCGCTGTACCTCTTTCTTGAGGCCCTTGTTCTATTGCTGGTCCTTGGCGGGGAGCCTCTCCAGCTCCTTTTGCTCGGCCATTGTCAGCACTGGCGCGGTGTTGGCATCGGCGGCGGCCTGAAGCCATTGGCTCACCTGCACAAGGAACAGACCCTGCTCCTGGCAGTAGGCACCGAGTTCGTTGCCATTGAGACCAGCGGTCTTGAGCACCGCCGAGAACTTCCCGTCAGCGCTTCAGGCTTCTGGCTCATTCTCTGATACGGAAACTACATCTTCCTACAGCCAGCAGACCTTCTTCCAGTTGCAGAGGGTCACGACGAGGATGCCAAGCTCCTCTGAATCCGGACGAAGCTCTGACGCTTGGGGTAGAGGGATTCGCATCTTAATCTTAAGCCTATCAGCCTCAATGAAGCAATACCTTCAACTGCTCAATCAAGATGTTGATGAGCCACGTGAGACTCAGTTCAAGGCGCAAGCCACTCCCACCGCCCACCCACTATAAACTAAATCTAGCTTGTGCAATTCTTGAGTCGTCCTGTTGTTCAGGACAAGAAGGTCTTGACAACTGATTGGGCGAGAATCGCCATCAAGACAGGGATATGTGTCTCAGCATTTAGCCTGTTCGAAGCCCTGGTTTATGCATGCTTCCCAGAATTATCATTTGAATTCTTTCTAACAACTCTTGTCGATGAGAAAATCTCATCCTTTCATAAATCTAGCGGTAAACTCCGATCAGTTATCGTAAGTTTATCGAATCTTGAAAACCCCACACGTACATATTCAAGACCACCAATCCGCATGTAGAATAATCATTGTACTAAAGCTGTACAAATCATATGTCATTACCAAGATAAAGACGCTGATATATATCCAGTCTGATCATTAAGTTGCTTCTAATTCATGAGGTCTTAACTCCAAGCAAAATCAAGCTGGAGAGAGTCTTAAGCTTCTGGCAGATTCTACAGGTAGCTTCTCAAGCTTGCTTCTCTCCTGTTCGAGCGCGTCGGTTGAAAGAGTAATCCTGAGTTCCTTATTCTTGCCAATGCTAGCAATCAATACGGGAAGAGAGAAAAAACTCCTGTAGTAAATAATTCCCTGCAAGTAGTGGGCTAGTGGTGTCATCTCACAGAAATGGATGAATTGACCTGTTGTGTCGTGAAGCCCACCTTTCTTCGCAGAGAAGGTTGAACTAACATAATCAACGCTCCACATTGAGGTGTTAGGAGATGTTAGCTGCAGCAAATTGCGATAGTCAAAAGGAATTGAGCATTCAGGATGTCTGCTAATTGCTGCTCCAAAAATTGGCTCGTCACTGACTTGGCCAGGACGCGCGAAATAGCTCAATCCCGTGCTAGGATCATCTAGGAATGACAGATAGAGAGAGCGCACTGTTTCAAAGAATCGATTGCTTTTGGATTTAGAAGACTCATAGTAAAAAACCCCAGAATTGAGTAAATAAACTGAATCAACCAAGCCCTTTGCAATAAGGTTGTCAATAGATATTGCACCGTTCCAGTGAGTTCCAGATTCTTTTCTCTGAGATGGAAAGCAGGCTGGTAAACCCGCAAACCGTTCCCAAAATGCATTCATTCCCTTTCTGACTAAAAGACAGTCAGCGTCAACATGTATATTCCGCCCGTATGGGCTCTCTTGATCGAGGATGAACTTCCGACTGAAGCTGCCATCGTAAGGCTCAGAAGGTGAAGAGGCAAAAATATCAGTAAATACTTGATGAAAGTAAGGCGGCAAGTCCTTTAGGCTGTCAGTAAGAAGACATATATCACGCTTAGGATCGTTTAATCGGATCGAACATGCACAAGCAAGAGCCAACTCCTTGTAATGGATGTCTCCGAATGCTTGAATAATGTAACCTTGGCTTGAATTCGTCATTGATTGGCCTGATCTCGATGTATAGTAATTGAAGTTTGGAGTTAATAGGAAATCAAGATGTAAGGTTGGATCAGTAGTTTAGTAGTCCTAATGGCCATGCATGCTTTCCCATATCGTAGGTGCTGGGATGCAGCTAGTGAAGGCAAGATAAAGAGACTATCCTAACATCAAGCTGACCGCTCAATGGTTTTTTGTACGGAAAGTGCAGCGACGGCAGGCAGGCTACCTAGGAGCCTGCTGAAATACCCGCCAATCCGAGCTCTGCCAAATCGGCCTGGGCCCTCCGCGGAGTCAATCGGCAGGCCGGTTC